>JAGXNO010000070.1 GCA_019894975.1 Promethearchaeota archaeon
TCAGATGTGTATAAGAGACAGGATAAGAATTGTAGATTTTGATGTGGTTGAGCTTTCGAATTTACATAGGCAAATTCTTCATTTTAATGATGATTTAAATAAGAATAAAACTCAGAGTGCTTTTGAAAAATTACATAAATTAAATCCTGATGTTAAAATTGATATCGTAAATGAGATACTTTTACCGAGTAATATAATTAAGATATTGAAAGAATCTGATTTTGTGATAGATGGTTCTGATAATATTCCTACGAAAATGCTTATCAATGATGCATGTGTTCATCTGAATATCCCCTTTACTATTGCAGGTGTAGTACGATTTAATGGTCAAATTATTACTGTCAATCCACAGGAAAAAACAGCATGTTATAGATGCGTTTTTGGCGATATATCTGAACATGAACCATCTATGTCATGTTCTCAAGCCGGAGTAATTGGACTAATTCCCGGTATCGTTGGCTCTATCCAAGCAAATGAAGCAATCAAAAGTATATTAAAAATTGGTGATTTAATAACAAATAGAATGTTATTTTTGGATTTATTAAAATACAGATTCAGCTTCATAAAAGTTTCTCGAAATGAAAATTGTTTAGCATGTGGTGATGAAGCCACAAATTTAATTGAATCTCATGAGTATAATATTGGAGATGCTTGCTTTGAATGAAGTAATTAAAAAAGAAATTAAAGAGATTCATAAATTAGATATAAGGGGAAAAATTTGTCCTATGACATTTGTTTATACTAAATTAAAATTGGAGAAAATGTCTAAAGGTCAAGTTCTTGAAGTTACCCTAGATTTTCCTGCTGCTGTAAAAAATATTCCTAGTAGCTGTAAACGTCAAAACTTAGGAGAATTAGTTGAAATTAAAGAAGTTAAAGACAAGAAAAAAGAATGGATCCTCAAAATCAAGAAGCTGTAAATTATAATTATGACAAGTGATAAAACTACACATAAAAAATCAAATCTAAAGGCTTTGGGGTTAATCTCTGGAGGATTGGATAGCCTCACTGCCTGTCTTTTAGTAAAAAAGCAAGGAATCGAAGTTATAGGCTTAAATATTACGTCTCCATTCTGCCAATATGAAATAAATTTAGACTTATTTCGTAAAAACCTTGGGATACATGTCTATAATCTACCATTAGAAGATGATTTTTTAGATATTATTCGTAACCCTAAATTTGGGTATGGCAGGCATTTAAATCCATGTGTCGATTGTAGAATATATATTTTAAAAAAAGCCAAAGAATTTATGAAGACTGTCAAAGCTGATATCATTTTTACTGGTGAAGTACTTGATCAACGGCCAAAATCTCAACATTTGAAAGCACTTCACATCGTAGAAAAAGAATCAGGGCTTGAAGGAAAACTTTTAAGACCCCTATCTGCCCTTCAGTTAAAACCAACAATTTATGAAGAAACCGGAATTGTAGATAGGTCAAAATTACTAGGTATAAAGGGAAGAAGTAGAAAGATTCAGCTTGATTTAGCCAGAAAACATGATTTACTGCAAGAATATTATGCTGGTGGAGGGTGTTTATTAACGGATGTAAATTATTCAAATCGAATGAAAGATGCATTAAAATTCAATAATATCCGAGAAATTGAGGATATGAAGATCTTAAAATATGGTAGACATTTTCGATATAACAAGTCTAAAATTATTGTCGGTAGGAATGAATCTGAAAATGACATGCTTCTTCAACTTAAGAAACCCGATGATTTAATAATGGAAGCCCAAGATGTACCTGGTCCAATAACTATTATTCAAGGAGAAATTAATAAAGAAACATTAAATTATGCCGCTTCACTTACATTAAGGTATTCCGATTTAGAAGATTCTAAAGGAAAAATAATGTATGGAAAGGATTATCAAAATCTTAACAACGAAATTATTCCGAAATCACAACCCGATGAAATCTTAAAAAAACACATATTGTAGTAGATCTTATTTAAAAGAATTTCGTTTAAAAGCCTTACAATTTATAGTTTCATTCATTATTATTGTAATTCTTCTAATCCCATACATTTGTGTATATAACTATTACGAATATAACGTAATAGAACAAGATATAAATAAAAATTGTAATACTAATGAAGTACCACGCAATTTACGTAAATTTTTATATTTATTTGGTGTTTTGTCTATGATATCTAACAGTAGGAAATTTGATATATATTCTAACTCATTTTTGCCACACCTCTTAGAAACAATTGATGGATTCTTTATAGTAATTCACCCAAAAGAGGAGTTTAAAATTGAATTTGTTAGCAATAACAAATTATTAGAAGAACTTGGTCAATCCAAGAATAATCTTTTAGGAAAATCTTTTCTGAGTCTAATACATTCCAATGATATTGAGAAAGCAAAAGATTTCTTAATTAATAATGTGAGTTCAAATATTGGGATGACAGAGTTAAGATTCTTAACCTTGGGTGCAAAAGAAAAATGGTTTAAGATTTCTAAAAAGGAAGTTAAGCAAGAGTGTTTTGAAAATAAAATGATGGTTTATATAACGGATATTTCAAAGCAGAAAGAGTTAGAATTACAACAAGGGGAGATGTCAAATGATATCGCTCTACTTAAATTAACCATGCAAGAAGTGAAAAATTCAGAAGAAAAATATAGAGACTTAGCTGAGTTTTCACCAGATATAATCTTTGAAACCGATAAAAAATTAAATCTAACTTATGTCAATGCAGTCGCATTTGAAAAATTTGGATACACACAAAAAGAAGTGAAAGAGGGATTAAATATAGCTCAGCTGATTGATCTTGAGGATAGACAAATAGCCTTTTCTAATGTTAAAACTATCTTCGAGGGCAAAAAGACTGACCCTAATATCTATCGACTTCGTAAGAAAGATGGAACTTCCTTTTATGCCAGAATTCATTCTAGACCTGTTATTGATAATGGACAAGTAATAGGCATAAGAGGAACGGTTACAGATATAAATAATTTGATGATAGCTGAACAAAAATTAAAGGAATCAGAACAAAAATACCGATTACTGTCAGAAAACACTGATGATTTAATCGTTGTTTATGACGAAAATCTTGGGGTAGAATATTCAAATGAAGCGACACATGAAAAAATTTTAGGATATCCTTTTAAGCAATTAAAAAACTTAGAATTTAGAATATCCTTAATGCATAGAGATGATAGTAATCTAGTAAGGAATGCTTTTCAAGAAGGTTTTCGAACTGGCAAATTCAAAAATCAAGTGAGGATTAAACATAAAGATGGTCATTATTTATGGTTCGAAACAAAAGGAAGAACTTTTACTGATAAAGAAGAAAAAATCAAAATGTTGGCAGTTTCAAGAGATATTACTGAACTTAAGACTTCTGAAGAAAAATATCGATCTTTATTTGAAAATAATGAAATTATCGGGATAAGAGTTTGGTTAGACGATATTACTGAGAAAAAAATGTATGAGGAACTCATTTATGAGCTGAATATAAACTTCTTGAATTTTACAGCTGATATTAGAAATAACATTGAATTATTACTTAATACTGGTCTTAAACTATTAAATGGGGATCTTATCCTATACGCCCATAAGAGTAATGCTGAAGGAGAAGATAAATATCAAATAATTACTTCAGAGAATGAGACTTACTTATTTGATTCTAAAGAATTCAACGAACAAATATTTCTCAGCGAATTACTCATTGAAGGGCATGACTTTCCACAAACTTTTCCTGATATAGATAGAAATAGATTCTCTGAGACTGATCCAATTATTAAGAAAATCAATGCTAGAGGTGCTTTTGGGAAAGCTTTTAAATCTCAAGAAGGATTAGATAATTTAGTATGCGTATATTATAAAGAAAACCCACAAATTTCTGGACAAGATAAATTGGTACTCCTTTTAATTTGTGACGCTATTGAAATAGAACAGCGAAGATGGCAGGTCCAACAAGATTTAGAAAAGCAAAACCTAACACTCGATAAAATTAATAAATTAAAGACTGAATTGTTTTCTAGGACATCTCACGAGCTAAAAACACCCCTTATATCAATCAAAGGATTCACTGAGCTTTTATTAACACTTCACAAATCCAAATTGGACACAGAGACTATTTCTATTTTAGAAGAAATTAAAGATGGAAGCAAAAGGCTTGAAAAAATTGTAAATTTGCTTCTTGAAAGTACGAAATTAGAAGCAGGTCAATTAGATTTAAATAAAGCAAAAGAAGATTTGACCTTTCTCATTAACTTTTGCGTTAAAGAATTAAAAGGGCTCGCTAGATTAAGAAATCAAACGATTGTATTTGATGCTGAAGACAAAATAGAAGCATTTTTTGATAAAGAACGAATTTATGAAGTTATTTCAAATTTACTTCTTAATGCCGTTAAATATACATCACCAGGTGGAACTATTTCAATTCAGACTCAAATTAAGAATGATTCATATATAGTTTCTGTTAAGGATAATGGAATTGGCTTTATAGAAGAAGAAAAAAGTCAAGTTTTTAAACAATTCGGAAAAATTGAAAGATACGAGCAAGGTTGGGATGTTGCGATTGAGGGAACTGGTCTTGGGTTATATATTACAAAGAAACTTGTTGAACTCCATGATGGAAAAATTTGGCTTGAATCTGAAGGAAGAAACAAAGGTACTACCTTCTTCTTTTCAATACCGAAATTGTAAGGTAGAATATATTTGTAGAAAATTAGTAAGCTATATTTTCCTAAGGATTGGACTCCTAATTTTTTATTATCTCATTAATTCTTTCTTTACTTAGTAGATTTTAGGTGATGATAGTGAAGAGTGATATGAATGAAAAGGAAATTGAGGATATGTCCGAAATCAAGAAATATTTCTCAAGGATCTTTACTGTAATTCCAAAAGAAATTAGAGAAAAAATAAAAACTCTAGATATACCCAAAGAAAAGAAAAAACAAATAAAGAAAGAACTTGCGTTTCTACCAAGAAAAAAGCAAGAGGAATATTTAGATGAACTAAAATAAATTCACTCAAGTACGTTCTCCTTCTATTTATATTTTATAAATTGAAATATTTCATCAAAGCTAATTTCTTATAAAGAACACCATATGGGAAATGGCCCTTGAGCACTCTTACGTTATAAAATATGAATAATACCTTTATTAATGATTAATAATTTAAATCAAGTTAAAAATTTTTAGAGCAAGGTTACATATGTTTAGGTCCAGTAACACAAGCGGGATGCGGAACAATTTGCCCAAATAAAGCAAATGCTCCTTGTCTTGGGTGCTATGGTGCTGCGACAGGAGTCGAAGATCCAGGCCTTAAATTTATAAGTACTTTAGGCTCTCTTTTTTTCGATAAAGATCCAGACGAAATTATCAACTCAATAAGGGATCCAGCAGGATTATTTAATCGTTTTACTCTCCCAGCAAGTGCATTGGGGCATAAATATCATGATAAGTTAAATGATGAAACTTCATAGGGTTTTGAATTTCTACAATTTTGTTTTCAGAATTTTTAATATATGAAATAACTGATCATGAGAATTTGTTTATTATTTATTGATAACAAATTTTTTTAAGAAAAATACTTTAACCATCATAGGATTAGCAATTATTAAGTTTGATCAATTACAAAAAGTAAATATTCTGTCTTATTTCGAAATACTAAACCAGTTTTTAAATAAATAACGAGATTTGAATCAATAATGAGCGAAAATGTGGAAAAATATCTTAAAAAAAAAGTGTATAAATCTACGAATTCAAAAATTGCTCAAAAATTTGTTGATGCAGGACTAGAGAAACTTAGAGCTTGTATTAACTGTGGAACTTGTACTGGGAGCTGCCCTTCTGGAAGGAGAACAGCTTATCGAACACGTTCAATTCTTCGTCGAGCATTGACAGGAGATGAATCTGTTTTAGCAGACATCGGTATTTGGTTCTGTAGTACTTGTTATACTTGCTATGAGAGATGTCCTCGAGACATTCCAGTAACCGATATGATCATAAAATTAAGAAATATTGCTGTCGAAGAAGGTTATATTTTAGACACCCATTTTGGTTTAGCAAATGAAGCATTTTATAAAACCGGACATGGCGTACCTGCAAATGGGGAAGCAAACCAAAAATGGAGAGACTTACGTGAATCGTATGGTCTACCACCTTTACCTCCGACTGTTCATTCTTATCCAGAAGCAATAAAAGAATGCCAAGAACTATTGAAATCTGTGGGATTTACTGAATTAATGGAAAATGTTAAAAAGAAAAAACAAGAAAGGGATAAAGAGAAAAAGGAGGATGAATAGAAATGGTTGAAGGAGAGACTCGGAAATATGGTTTATTTTTAGGGTGTGTCATCCCAAATAGATATCCTTTTATTGAATCCTCAATTCGAAATGTTTTTGATCACTTAGATATAGATCTTATTGACCTTCCTGGTGCTTCTTGTTGTCCTGCACCAGGAGTTTTTCGTGCTTTCCATATCCCTTCATGGCTAGTAATTGCTGCTCGAAATATCTCAATTGCAGAGGAGCTTGGGGTGGATATAGTGACTGGCTGTAACGGATGTTTTGGTACATTAAGAGATTCTTGGATTGAGCTCCAACATGATTATGATCTAAAAAAAGAGATAAATGAACATCTTTCCAAGGTTGGTAGATCGTTCAAAGGAACTTCAGAGCCAAAGCATATTGCCCAAGTTTTATACCAAGATCTAGGATTAGACTTCATTAAAGATCATATAAAACATAAATTTTCTAATTTAAATGTAGCAATTCATTATGGTTGTCATATTGCCAAACCTTCTGACAAAAGACCTTGGGGAGGTGAATGTGAAGATCCTCGATTTCTCGACGAAATTATTGAATTAACCGGTGCAAAAAGCGTCGAATACAAGGATAAAATGCTCTGTTGTGGTGCTGGGGGCTCTGTAAGAAGTGCGATTAAAGAAGTTTCTTTGGATTTTACGCGTGAGAAATTAGGTAACATGAAAGACGCTGGAGCTGATGCTGTTATAACAGCTTGTCCATTTTGCCACCTTCAGTTAGATTTAGGGCAATTTGAGGTAAATAATGTCTTTAAAGAGGAGATTGGCGAACCTTTCAAAATTCCTGTAATCTATTTGACTCAACTTCTCGGGTTGGCAATGGGAATCGATCCAAATCTATTAGGGTTAGTAAAGAATCATGATTTAGGTGGTGTTCCACCATTCATTTCAATTGAACCATTCCTCAATATTGTGAAGGAGCAATTAATAATGGAGGTAAAATAAGATTGACAGAAATTAAAAAGGAAATTAAACTCACAGGTAATGAAAGACCTAAGATTGGAGTGTATGTATGCCATTGTGGTGTTAATATAGGAGGTGTTGTTTCAGTTCCAGACTTAATCGAAAATGCCAAAACATTACCTAATGTGGAAGTTGGTCGAGAATATAAATTCTTTTGCTCTGATGTTGGGCAAAAAATGATAAAGGAAGATATTGAAGCAGGATTGGTTAATCGAGTGGTAGTTGCAGCATGTTCTCCTCGAATGCATGAACCAACTTTTAGAATTGCTTGTAAAGAAGCTGGTTTAAACCAATTCTTATTTGAAATGGCAAATATCAGAGAACACTCTACTTGGGTTCATATGAAAGAACCTGAAGGTGCTTATGAAATTGCTAAAGATCACATCAGAATGGCTATAGCAAAGGCTAGAGAATTGGTCCCGCTTGAAGTACAAAAAGTAAATGTAGAACCTTCATGTTTAATCATTGGTGGGGGAATTACTGGAATGAATGCCGCATTAGATATCGCAACATCGGGATATAAGGTGTATCTGGTTGAGAGGACACCAACGATCGGAGGCCACATGGCCCAACTTGATAAAACATTCCCAACAATGGATTGTTCATCATGTATTCTAACACCTAAAATGAGCGAAGTTTCACGCAAAAAGAATATTGAACTTCTAACATATTCTGAAGTAACAGAAGTAACTGGATATGTTGGAAATTTTGAAGTAACTATCCTCAAAAAACCTCATTATGTTGACCAAGAGAAATGTACTGCTTGCGGGATATGTATTGATTCTTGTCCAATAACCGTTGGAAATGAATTTGAAATTGGTTTAGGTACGCGAAAAGCAATTTATGTTCCTTTTCCACAAGCAGTTCCGGGTCAGTACACAATAGATTTGGAAAATTGCATTAAATGTGGGATTTGTGCTAGAAAAGATGTATGTGAACCTGAGGCAATAAATTTTGATGATGAGCCTGAATATATTAAAGTTAAAGTGGGCACAATAATAGTTGCAACCGGATATGACTCTTACGATCCAACTGCATTAAAGCAGTATGGTTATGGAAAATATCCTAATGTAATCACAGGGCTTCAAATGGAACGCCTATTAAGCTCTTTCGGACCGGTCATTGGGAAACCTGTTAGACCTTCCGACCTTAAAGAACCTCATAGTATTGCTTTCCTTCAATGTGTAGGGAGTAGAAACTTCAGAGAGGGTGGAAATAAATATTGTTCTAGGGTTTGTTGCATGTACGCAACCAAACAAGCAAGACAATACAAAGAAAAGCACCCTGAAGCGGATATCTATATATTCTATATAGATATTAGAGCCTTTGGCAAAGGTTATGAAGAATTTTATGAATCCGCAGCAGAAAATTATGGAATAAATTATATTAGAGGGAGAATTGCTGAAGTGAGTGAAGATGAAAATCATAACATTATTATCAGATCTGAAGATACGTTGCTTCAACAACCGATTGAAATGAAAGTTGATCTATTTGTTCTTTCTACGGGAATTGAACCCAGAGCCGATGCTGAAATGATAACATCATTATTAAGAATCCAGAGATCCGCTGATGGATTTTTCTTAGAGGCTCATCCTAAACTAAGACCTGTAGATACTTTAACAGAAGGTATATTCATTGCTGGTGTTGCTCAGGGACCAAAAGATATTCCTGATTCTGTTGGACAAGCTAAAGCTGCTGCTGCGAGTGCGATTGCGTTAATGGCACAAGGTGAAGTGGAAATAGAACCTTACTTTGCTGTAGTTCGTCCGGAACGGTGTATTGGCTGTAATATGTGCGTAGAAAACTGTGCATATGGTGCCATTGAGCTCATGAATGATAAAAGATTTGGTACAATAGCAACAATTAATGAGGCTTTATGTAAAGGATGTGGAGCTTGTGCTGGAAATTGTAGATGTTCTGCAATTGATATTAAAGGCTTCACAGGAGAGCAAATTTATTCAATTATAACCGGAAGATTATAAAAGTAAGATTAGTAATTTTTTACCTAATTTTTATATTTTAAGTCATATATAGAAGATTTAGTTCTATGATTGATAAGTGGCTTTCAAAAACTAAATTAAATGGATTTATTGAGAAAGTTGTAAAGAAATTATTCTATGAAAAGATTTCAGCCAATTCACTCACTCTATTGGCACTAATTACGGGATTGTTAAGCTCTTTATCAATTTTCTTGAGCGGAGTTTTAATTTGGGAAATAGAATTGATAATATGTGCTGTTTCCTTAATGATCTTATCTTTTTTCTTAGATGTGTTAGATGGAGCGCTGGCGAGAATAGAAGGACCAACAATCTTTGGTGGGATCTTAGATATTTTTAGTGATAGAACTGTAGAAGTGTTACTAATTATTTCACTTGTTTCATTGGATCAAAAATATTTAATGTGGCCAGGGATATTTTCTCTTGGTTCCATTATATTATGCATTACTATGTTTCTTTTAATTGGTGGTGCTGTTAAAGCTCAAGAGATAGAAGAAACTAAAAAAGTAATATATTATCGAAAAAGTCTAATGGAAAGGGGAGAAACTTTCATTTTATTATTATTGATTACGGTTATAGTTCCATGGCGAGCCCTCACGTTATGGATTTTTGCTTTCTTAGTCTTTTTAACAGCAATCCTAAGACTTAGGGACGCCTATCTTCTGTTAAAGAATAATAATAATTCATAAGTGTAATAAACAGTAAACTAAATTAATAAATTTAAAGGGAAATCTTTTAAAATCGATATATCATATAAATCATTATGAGTTCACAAACTCCAGAAGATATACTTGAAACCATTCGACAAGAAAATGAGGATAAATTTGGAATACTCTGTCTGAATTGTTTAATAGTAAGAACTAGATTTAAGGAATTAGAAAAATTTGTTGAGAATAATAGGATAAGAGTTCCAATAAATGAGGATCTTACGAAATTGGATTATCTTGATCATATAAGTATTCATTTTTACAAAAAGTATCGTGAAATTAAAGAACTTCAGAAAATTTTCCCAACATGCCTTGCATTCATAGCAGATATGCTTTTTAAGGACGAAAAGATCAAAAAATACTTATCCCGTTTTGATTTTATTGCAAAGCATGAGTTGATAGACGTTTTCGCGGATTACTGTGCTGATATGGGTATAGCTGTTTATGACACCTCTGGAATAAGTGAAAAAAAATATAACTGCGACTTATATTTAATTAAGAAAAAACCAGTATTAAGAACTGAGGCTGTTTTTGTAAGGACAGGCACACAATTGACAGAGGAAGAGTACAAAAATACTTTTTATTTATTGAATGAGGCTTCAAAAGTTGCAATATGGACCGTTTTTGTTACTACACCAAGAGGAGTTTACAATATTGGATTTGAGAGACTTCTCTCTGATATGGAAAAATTAAATGTCTGGCTCTATATTGTAGATCCGATTCACCAAAGAGTATTAGGGATTACTAAAGGTAAGAAATCAAAAGATCATGACACTAATATTAGGGATGAATATATTAACAAACTCCCTAGAGAACCAATACGAGCACAATCAAGGTTAAAATTGATTTCTGGTTATGATTTTAATGAATCGGATTCATATAGTCCAAAGAAATTTGTAATGTATGAAATTTTGCCAAAAGAACTGGCTTTGGAGCGTGAAGAATCTCTGGTGAGGAAACCAATGTACCGAGAGATCTTCAGAACTTTATTGGTAATTGATAAGATATCCGGATTACCTTTAATTACTTACTCGCGTGAAGATTTAGGCTTCGATCAAGAGTTAGTGTCTGGTTTTTTGAGTGCTATGGATTCCTTTGTCTCTGAAATAGGGGGTTCGGAAGCTATGGATGAAATAAGTTATAAAGGTTTCTCTATTCACGCAACATACGGTAAATGGATAAAAGGGGCGCTTATACTTTCAACACCTGCTAATAAAAGTCTAAAAGAACGACTCTCGTATTTCGTAGTAGACTTTGAAGAAAGATATACCGATGAAATCAATGTTTTTTTAGAAACAGGCAGAACTACTCCTTTCGATCCATCCAAAATTAATCCTGATATTAAAGATATACTTGATGTATAGCACTTATTTGTAACTCTTTTATAATTATAAAGGAAATTTATTTATATTTTTCAAATTGATTTTATATAGATAATTATTATCAAAAAGTGATGCTTATTACAAAAAAACCAAAAAACATTGGAATAACTAATGGCAAATTTCATCCCTGTCCAAGCTCCCCAAACTGTGTTTCTACTCAAAGTATAGATGAGAAGCATAAAATGGATCCAATAAACTTTGAAGGTAGCTTGGAAGAAGCAAGATCAAAAATCATTAACATAATAAAATCATTAAAAAGATCAAAAATCATTGTTGAAACAGAGAAATATCTTCATATTGAGTTTAGAACAGCTGTTTGGCGTTTTGTAGACGATGTTGAATTTTATTTTGATGAGACAGAAAAAGAAATTCATTTCCGATCTGCAGCCCGACTAGGCTATTCTGATATGGGCGTTAACAAAAAACGAATGGAAAATATTACAATTTCTTTCATGAATTCTTAGAATCATATATTTCATTTTTTCATCATTATTAATAAAATAATTACTAATCTTCAATTTTGCATATATTTTTATTGCTTAGAAAGGGAGCAAATTTATTTAACATAATAAGCATATTAAAATTCTTAGTTTCCCGTTATATTAGTAGCGAAATAATATTTTCACGTGGTTTATATGAATGAGAAAAAATTAGTTTTTGTTTATAATGCTGATTCGGATGTCATTAGTATAGTAAAAGATTTCTGGAAGAAAATGCTACGACCAAGCTCTTACGAGTGTAATTTGTGTGCTACGACATTTTCTACTTTTGGTATGAAAAAAGACTGGAAGAAGTTTATAAATAAATTAGATATTGAAGCAGAATTTCTACACAGAGATGAATTTGAAGAAAAATATGATGTTCCAGATGCAAAATTTCCATCAGCTTATTTGAAGAATGGGACTTCTTTTGATTTGTTAATTAACCAAGAAGAAATGAATAAAGTTAAATCACTAGACGAAATGGAAGCTTTAGTGCTAGCAAAACTTGGTTCTGCTTCTTAGTTTTCTTTTTCTTTATTGCATAATAGAATCATTAAATAATAATAAAATCTTGATGTTCCGGTTGAATTTAAAAAGAAGGATAAATTTCAATTTGAATTCTTACATAAAGATGAGTTTGATCAAAGATACAATGTAAAGGACGCAAAATTCCCATCTGCTTACTTACTGGGTAAAACTGGTTTAGAATTATTTATAACACAAAAAGAGATGAATTCTGTGAAAACTATTGATGAATTAAAAGAGGTTGTAAATAAGAAAATTGAAGAATTTGGAGTTTAATTCTGAATTCCGATTTCTCTGAAAACCAATCAAGTTCATATCAATCTATTTTTCCCATTGAGGTCGTAACAGTTCCAATGCTTGAGTAGTATCATGAGTTGGCGGTTTACAAATTTTATTGATACATATATATGCAGTTGCTTTTTTATCGAGATTAGTAAAAAATTGAACAAAATTAGAGAGACTATCGATTTCAGGAATTTCTTGATCAGTTCTTCGTTGCAATATTACTTTATTTGGAATATATTCATTTCTTAAAACATCTATCATTAAATTGGTATCTTCATCTTCCGTATTTCCTGCTATTACTAATGAATAGGAAGGGCCAATAGCAAAATCTATAGCGACTAAGAATTGAGTATGCGCCAATGGGTTTGCTCTAATTCTTTCAGAAAAAACTTTATTTAAGATATATGCTTTTTCCTCTAATTCGGAATCTCCAGTAATATAACTCAATCTTAATAAATTTAACATCGCAATTGAATTTCCAGAGGGAATAGCCCCATCATATATTTCCTTTTGTCGAGTTAATAATTCTTCTGCTGTATTTGCAGTAAAATAGAAGCCCCCAATATTCTCATCCCAAAAATCCTGAAATTGAATATTATGTAAGGTCAAAGCCCATTCTAAGCAAGAAATATCAAAAGTAGCTTCATATAATTCTATTAAACCCCATATGAGAAAACTATAATCGGTTAAATAACCGTTGATTTCCGAAACACCATCCTTATATCTATGTAACAGTTTGTTATCTGAATCAAGAAGATTTGAAAGTATAAATTTCACTGCTTTCATAGAGGAATTGATATATGACTCTTCTTTGAACGCAATAGCTCCCTTAGCTAAGGCAGCAATCATCAATCCATTCCAATCGGTTAGTATTTTATCATCTTTATGAGGGTGAATTCTAGTTTCCCTTTTCTCAAATAACTTTTTCCGGATCTTTTCAATTTTCTCTTGAACATCATTTCCCAGATATTTCTTAAGATGCAAAATATTTTTCTTTGTTTTTTTCCCTGTTGCTTCTTCTAGGTAATTTCCTGATTCATCTACATTGAATAATTTGGTTGCTAATTCTAGTTCATCACTTTCAAGAACACTTTCTAATTCATTTTTAGACCAGACATAGAATTTACCTTCTTCACCTTCACTATCCGCATCCTCAGCGGAATAAAATCCTCCCTCTGGAGAAGCCATATCTCTTAATACATAGGTAAAAATTTCCTGAGCAGAATTTTTATAGATTTCATTTTTAGTAGCTTGATATGCTTCGATATAAGCT
>JAGXNO010000071.1 GCA_019894975.1 Promethearchaeota archaeon
GGAATAGCCGGAGCATTAGTAAATATTAGTATAAGTAATACTTCTTTATATTCTATTGTTGATGAAAGTGCTGGAATATATAATATCGAATTTAGCACTCTTTTTATTGATACCATTGGAATCTATCAGCTAAGCATTAATTTCTCTGCTGTAAGCTATGAACCACAATACTATATTTATCAATTTCAAATAACAAAGCAGTCAGTAAATCTATCTACTTATTTCAATTCTGTAGAAATAAGCGAAAATTCTCTTATGGAAACAGTATTTAACCAAGAGCTTAATATATCTGTAAAAGCAACTTCAATTATAGATCGAGAAGATCTAAGTGTTGGCGTGATAACTTTCATAAGCGGTACTTATCAGAAAAATTTAACAATACAACCCAACTTCTGGTATAATAGCTCTATTATTTGCTCACCTGGCAACTTCTCCTTAGGAATTAATTTAGTTTATCTGCAATTTACTGATCCTAATTATAAGACAGCCACGTTTGGTTTTCAATTATTAGTTAATCAAATAGATATAGATGTTGATCCTATTGGTTTCGAAGATACTATAAACGCTGAAATTGGTCAAACAATAAATATTGAACTGCAGTTATCAGATCCTAATACAGATGATCTAATTGAAGATGCTATTATAACGTATACTTGGAGTTATGGAATCGGCACAATTAACCAAACTATTCCGGGAACTTATGAAATCAATGTAAAACTCCCAGAAGGATTACAAGGAAATTATAGATTTGATATTATCATTACACCTAATAGTTCAATATATAAATCAACTCAATTTTCATTTATAGTGGTCATTGGTGAACCTGTTATCGGTGGAAATGATTTTCCAAGTCTACTATTATGGATAATTATTGGTGTTTTAGTGTCAGTAGCAAGCGTTCTTGGAGTGTTAAGTCTAAGATCTTACGTAATCTTACCAAGAAAGAGGAAGAAGGAAGCAGAATTGTTATCAAAAACGCAAAGATTTAAAGATCTTAAAAATATCCAAGCTATTGTAGTAATACATAAAATGAGTGGTATCCCAATTTATTCAAAGGCTTATTCAATCTTAGAAAAACATAAAAAAGAACTGTTTTCAGGATTTATCCAAGCAATAACGACCGTAGGAGAAGAATTTTCTGAAGAAGATAGAGATGTACAAGATTCTAAGGATTCTCCAAGTTTTTATGGTACTGAGAAGATTCTTGAATTAGATTTCAAATATTTCTACTGCCTAATCGCGGATAAAGAAGATGTAAGAGTTGTTTTTGTGCTTAGAAACAAGTCCTCTGAAAGATTAAGAAGTCAGGTTTCTAATTTAATTCTAGCCCTAAATCTAAAAATATCAAGAGAATTGGAAAATTGGGATGGTTCATTAGATATTTTCGAAGCAACCGTCCCTTCAATAATAAATGAGTACTTTGAATTATATTATAAAGGTTCTTTTAGGTTGTCTACTAAGATTGATCTCCTTACATTAAGAAAAGATAAGAGCTTCTCAAAATTGGAAATCCGTGCATTAAACGTAATTCAATCAGTATCAAAGCGGAACAATAATATTGTCAATTTGGATGACATCATAGAATTAGTGAGTGAAGAAAATAAAGATCTCATCATAGAAGCTATTGAAGTATTAATTGAACGGAAAATGATTACACCTATTAATCCTTAATTTAATAATAAAAAAATTCAAATTTTTATTTTCTTTTTCTATTTTTAATGGATAATCCTAATGAATTAAGATTCGTCTGTACTAGATGTGGAAACTGTTGTACGGATAGAAATACACTTGTAAATGTGACTTCTTTAGATATCTTGAGGATTATCAAGGGATTAAAATTAGATCTCACTGAAGCACTTGAAATCTTTGGATTCTATGTTTTTGATAAAACCCTAACTACTAGCGACTTCAAAAAAATGGTAATCCCTCCAGCAAAAACTGAAAGAGGGTTAGCATTTTTGGGTCTTATGAAAAATAGTCAAGGTAAGTGTTGTTTTTATGATCTTACAAAAAAAAAATGTTTGATATATGAATTAAGGCCAATTTTTTGTAAATCTTTCCCATTTACATTTTACCCCTCTCTGGATAAAGAAATAAGTAGTAAAGAAAGTGCTGCTATTTGCTATACTGAAAAAGCTAAGGAGTATTGTCCTGGAATAGATGGTGACTCTCCTTTAGTTGACTTTAATTATTTAGTCGATTTAGCACAAAAAACCTTAAAAGAATTGAGAGACAACCACTCTTTTATTGAACACTGGAATAAAGAAGTTAGTAATAACCAAATATCTCCTTCAGCTAAGAATTTTCTAAAAAATATTTTTAATATAAGTGAAGATTAGGACACTAAACTTGAACATCTGTATCAATTATGTAATGGAAAATTAAAAATTAACTATATTATTAGGAGAGTATTGAGTACAAGCTAATAAAGCCCAAAACAACATCCTTAACTCAATTTTATAAGCGATCTTATCAATGCGCCAATTAAAATCCTTTTCAAGATTGTCAAGGGTAAAGAAATCAGTAGTATTCATAACATATTGAAGCAACCGACTACACAATACGGACTCTTGATCTTTTAAATCAAGTAAATCTAAAATTAATAAAGTTCTGGCAGAATCAGTTATTTGATCCCCAATCGATCCTTTAGAAGTTAACCTTTTCTTAATTTCATCAATATAGGGTGTTTTGAATCTAGATAAATTTACATTTTTGTCCAATATACTAAGGATAGAGAGGTGACTATATATATCAAGGGTGGGGCTAATATTTTTCATGTTTAACACATCTAAATTTAATAACTGATTAATTAAATTGCCTTTCCTTGATGATATTATTTCACTTTTCGCTAACAGTTTCAGGCTAAGGAAAGTGTGGTAGTTCGTTCTTAATTTGTTAGGCATAACATTTATAATGTTCCTTTTGAGAAATTCTTCTGTTGAATTAAGATTTATGATATTAGTTCGATGTATAAGATCCAGTTCAGTTATTATTGATAATCCATAAAAAATACTAATTGAATCAGATACCGAATATCTTGAGGTACTAAAAGTCATTTCATTGACATAATTTCTTAGAAAATCAATAATCTCAATAGGAGCGAAAGGAAATTCTATTGCTGCCATTTTTAGGATTGATACGTAGTAAAACATGATTTCTAAATCTAAAAAATCAGGATTAACAATCCTTGAGTTTAGTAAATTTGTAATGTTTATTCTAAATTTGTTTAGGAATTCACTATGAACAGTGGGGAGATTACCAAAATAATCAAGGAAATTCTTTTTGGCACTTTCAAAAGTTATATCTTTTTTTATCAAATTAGAATTTATTAGATTAGTTTGGGGCATTGACGAGGGAGGCAAGTTAACATGTTCCATGGATTTAGGGGTTTCTGATTGGTTTAAAGTAGTTTTTAATTGTTCCAAAGAAGATGTTAATAATTTTTTTTTAGGTATTTTAAGTGTTTCGATTATATCTTTCTTCGCTTCTTGTAGTTGAGTCAAAATATTGGGTTCTTCCCCAGTTTTTTTACCTTCTTTATTTTTTTCTTCTTCTGTATTCATATTGTTATTGTTTTGTGTGTTTGGATTTAGGTTATATGATTTTATGTTAATAGATAAATCTGAGAAATTTAAATTTTCTTCAATAGCTGGAAATGAAAAAAAAGATTTTGTCCTCGAATTTACAAAAGTTTCCTTAAACTCATGTAACCCATCAATAAAGTTCTGTGGAATCAGTTTGAATAACTTTAACGTTTCTATTTTCTTTGCATCCGTGTCCAAGACAAAATCAATTAAAATTTCAAAGAGAATTTTATTAATATAACTTTTCAGGTATAACTCTAAGAAAGCACCATAATTATGCAACTCCGTTCTCTTTGTTTCCACTTCCTTCAAGTAAATATTCTGAATTTTTGATAGTTTATCAATTGGTACCCCAATAGTATTTAAACCCGTTTTAACGGACTTCAACATTAATAAAAGTGTAGTTTTTATACTTTCTTCAGTCTGTTCTAATGTTTCCTCTTTTAGATCAATGTTTTTATATGAAACAAGATCTTTGAGATACAGGTGAGTTTTATCATAATATTCTAAAACCTCGTTTCGTAATGATTGAAGAAACTTTGTAAGTAAGACAATCCGTTCTTCCATATCCTAAATCCCTAATATAATCATTAATATATATTGAAAATTATATATCATATTAAGATTTATATGTAAAAAGCAATTTTAAATCCAAAAACTAAAATTTTTCATTTCATGGAGGATCATAACTACAACCAGATTGCTAAGGATTATCATTCAAAAAGAAGAAAGCCATGGAGACCCCTAGAATTCTTTATGACCTATTTAGAACGCAAAAAATATGATTTTGGGGGAATAGGATTAGATTTAGGATGTGCTAATGGTAGAAATTTTAAAATTTTAGGAACTTCCCCAAAAAAACTGGTAGGGGTTGATCTCTCTCTTGAATTCCTAAAAATTGCCAACAATGATTTAAAAAATTCTTCTCATTATTCAAAAACCGACTCAAATTTAATTCAACTTCTTCTAGCGGATATAAGATATCTCCCAATTAGGAAAGAATCAATCCAAAATATTTTCTCAATAGCCACAATTCATCATATTAAAAATAAAGCAGATAGAAAAGATTTAATATCACAAATAAAATGTATCTTAAAAAAGGATGGTAATCTAATTGTAACGGTATGGCGCAAATGGCAAAATAAATATAGAAGTTATTTCCTCTTAGATGGATTTAAAAGAAGGTTTATGAAAAAATATAGAGAATTGCAAAAAATCGACGGATTAAAGGAATACGGAGATAAGATTGTCCCATGGACACTTTCAAAGGAAAGAAAAACATATCATAGGTTTTACCACTTCTTCTCTAAACGTGAGATCAAGAAATTATTAAAGAATTTTGAACTAAAAGAGTTTAAAATAATGGGAGGCGCGAGTGATAACGATAATTTCTTTATCTTCGTTCAAAAAAGATAACTAATGACACTCAACAGTTTGATATGATTTTATTATGTAAGGTTCATAATTTTCATACATACTATCTATTATAGAGGTATGAAGGTTTACTAATCTTTCAGATGATTCACAGTAAAAAATACCGTGTATTACTTTTTCAACATAGTACCTTTTTCTAATCATTTTCCTTCGGTGACCAAACCAATATGTGAATTCATGACTCATCAACCAGTCTCTATCTTTTTTCGTAACCACTATACCGATTGCATTATATATTTCAATACTATTCTCCACTTCTTTATAATAAAACAAGTTTGCCCTATCTTTTTTTTCCCATTTTATCTCAAATTTGGTGTTTGAACCCCAAATTTCATCATAGTCATCTTGAGAATGTAAAATTATATATCCATTATTTTCGTCACCATTATATTCTATTTCTTTAAACCAAATGGGCATTTTGTTGACAATTAGATTACACTCTGGTTTATTATAAACGAAATAATTATATTCCATATATCTCCCTGTTGTGTGCAATTTTGTTTTAATTGAATAATCTTACTTCTAAGATAAATTAAGTATTTATAAAACTTCTGATATATGATAATCCTTTCAAATTAAAAATTTAATAAGGGTTTTAAGAAGTAGAATAATTAATTTTATTATTTGACTATTTCTTTCCCATCTTCAATCCAATTTTTACACCTATCAACAGAAACACCTTTGATCAATGGAGCGATTTCTTCAGGATTCTCTTTACATAGATCTTCAACAGAAGTTATCCCAAGTTCAATAAATTTTTTCGCAGTAGCTGCTCCCAATCCAGGTAGTTCAGTCAGAGGAGTACCCTTTTCTTCAATCTTGGTTTTTTCAGCTTTTGCAGATTTTACTTTCTCTTTTTTTACTGTTTTTGGTTTTTCTTTGATAGTGGGTTCTATAGGCGCTTTAGTTAAAACTTTTCTGGGCTTTGTTTTAGGCTCATCTTTCATTGGCTTAAAAGGGGTCCTTTTCCTCTCCTTTGGGATGAAAGGCTTCCTTTTATCTTTGGTTTTATCATCGATTTTTAAAGTTTTAAGGACTTCAATATTTTTTTGATAAGTAGATTTTCTGAAATAATCTATATCAATATTGAGTTCTTTCAGTTGAGCTAAATCTCTTCCTGATTGTCTAATCTCTTCCAAAGAAAAGCCTTTAGCTTTTCTCCAATCTGAAGTCTTCGAGGGGCTTTTTACCGTAGCAAATACTTCTGCGTTACTCACCATAATAATCACATAATAATAATGTAATTTTGATAAATTAGGGAAACTTTTATTTTTTTCTATTTACTGAATATTCAGTTTAAATTAATCTGGTATAACACCATTTCATTTAGTTCTTAAGAATAATGTAGAAATATATCTTAAATATTTATAACATCTAATTTTTCTAACTTTTTAAGAGAATCAAATATCTCATTTTTCTTTTTTTTAAGTATTCTTGAAATCTTCAAGGGAGAATTCTCTCCGGTGCATAGTAACGCGATTTCAAAATCAAGTTGTTCGATTGTTCCCATTAAAATAACCTTTTCTAAGACATTTTTTGCAACAAGTAATTTTGGAAAAACTTCCCCTATTTTTCCCCCCATAGTGAGATTTTCTATATCAGCATTCAGTGTTTGAAACCTCCCTTTTTCTGTGGTGGTCCTGAAAATCTTGAGATCTGACTGATGTTTTTTCCAAAATCTATTTGCAATTTTATGAATTACCCCTTTTATCTTGTCAGTATCATCATCAGCATCTGAAATCGAACAAAACATTATTCTTGATAAAGGATGGTAATAAATAAGAATCGTTGAGTCTTCGGATTCAACCAGTCGATTCATTTCATTTACTCGTCTTCCCTTAGCCATAGATTCTTGTATTATATCAATAGTTTTATTGATAATATTAAAGAATCCTGTCAAAGTAATATCTTGAATTTTCTTTAATTTCTTAAATGTCGTCTCAAAAAGTGCTATACCATTATCAGCATCTATTAGATATACCTTATAGATAATTAGATTCTCAACCTACCTTTTATTGGTTCAAAATTTTAATTTTTAAAAATAATTTTCTCAATAAAAACATATAAATATCCAATAATAAAAATATGTGAAAATGATCTTGGGATATATTTTCACACGATATTTCCTAAAGAAATAAAATTATAAGTCGAAAGTTACATACATTTTATAATAATTATATATACTCAGCCATTTTAATTATGAAAGCCAACATTAAGTTTTTAATACTATTTCTGGTTTTTTTCCCTGTAGGATTCTTTACATATTCATCAACAATCCAATCTCGAACTATGAATAGTTCATTTCCTCTAGTTTCCACCCCTTATTATGGGGTTTCGAATTATAATATTACTCAAAGTGTGACTTATCAAGTAGAAGTGAACTTTTCTTTAACCCACAATTCAGGAGGGAGTAATTATTATTTTAAATTTGCTCGATTAAATAATAGAATGCCTAATTCAACACAAACCAGATTTACACCGCCCTATCAAGAGAGTGAACTTCTTTATAATAATGTAACAGGATACAATCCCGCGCAAATAATAATGGGGAGAAATGATCAGTTTAACAACACTTATGATTTATTCAATGCTACTCTGGCACCGGCAGCGGAGGTTACACTAGATCAAAAGTATAGAGTTGAATTAAATACAATCAAATTTCAAGATATAGGTGATTCGGAAATTGGTACTTATAATATGTCTGATGAAATTTTTACGTTATACTGTAATAACTCAGAACCTTATTACGAACGAGACGATGCATCATTAATTTCTTTATCTAATAGCATCGTTGATCCAGGAGATAATCCTGTTGAGAAAGCTAAAAAGATATATGATTGGGTTTCAGATAATCTTGTTTATAATGGGGGACTTCCTGCACAAGAAATGGGTGCATTATGGGCTTATACTAACCTACAAGGAGACTGTAGTGAATACTCGAGCCTAATGATTACTTTATTGCGGATACAAGATATACCTGCTCGTAAAGTCACAGGTTTCTTAATATCTAACAATCCGTCCTTACGCCCAAAAGCAGGAGATGTATGGAATTTCTACGCATCTGACCTAGGATCTAACATGCTAGGACATGCCTGGATGGAATATTATGTACCAGATATTGGATGGATTGCATGTGATCCGACGTGGAGTAGTGCAACAGGTTATTTTAATAGCATCGATTTTCTCCGTTTTAATCTAAATGTAGGTGCTAATTTCTTCTTTCCTCCTTCATTTACAATGAGCGAGTTTTCAAATCCCGTTTTCGTACATTCAGGTGGTTTATATAACTTTAACTATGATATTAAAATAACAGTACTTGCATCGAATCTTTTACCTTCAGGATCATTTCCAATATTACTTATTGTATTTATTGCTGTAGGGGTAGCAGCAGTATTGATTACTCTAATTATAATCATCAAAAGAAGTCGCAAAAAAGAAGGTGCCTATTAGAGCGAAAAATAAAACTATATTTTAAATTCCTTTTTTTTTAATGTTAAATATATGCATGCATCAATTCAATTAGGTTTTTAGAGAAATCAGGAAGATTTTTCTCAATTTTATTAATTTGGGCCGACTTTTCGATAAGCAGTAGCAGATACAAATTATATTTTTCAACTTGAATTTTTTTAAATACTATTTTTTTAGATTCATCAGCAATCCCAGAAGATACCAGAAAATCTTGTTTTAAAATCTTATATTCCTTAAAAGTTCGATACAACTCTTGGAAGTGAGGTGCCGAGATTTCAAAAACTTTCTGGGAAATTTCATCTTTTGAATAATTTGAAAGAATTATTCCATTCTCATTTAATAATAAAATTGCGTCTGAGTTAGTTTTTTTAGCAAACTTCTTTAATTGAGTCCTGAATAATTCGCGATTAGGACTTAGTTGAGATAGCCCAAAGGAATATGCCGTGACGAGACTCCAATGATCAAAAATACTGGTTTGAAATATTTTGATTAAAAATCTATCAGAATTTTGTTCTATTTCATCAGCGATTATCTCTAAATTCTTGAAAATCTCTTTTGAGCCTTTTAAATCAGGATCAAATTTATTTAAGCAAATTACCATCGGAGGAAATTCATCCAAATCGATTAAAGAAGTCACAATTTTTCTAAATAGTTCGAGAGCCTCTCCAATTCTCTCTACGTCTTGGATATCGATAAAAAAGAAGATTAAATCAACATTATACAAGTAAATTTTGCTTTGCTCAAGAAATCTTTCTCGATACTGCTTCTGACCTCCTAGATCCCAAAGAGATATAACAGAATTTTGTTCTTCAAAAAGGTTTTCCTCAGTTCTGTCCACTCCTCTTGTTGGCAAAGATTTAATAATTTCAGAATACCTTCTTCTTATTCCCAACAAAAAACTTGATTTACCTGCTTTGTCTAAACCCGTTAATAATACTTTAATTTGCCTCCTTGTAGAAAAAGGATCTTTTAAATCCTTTGTGAATTCAAATAATTCACTTCTAACATTTTTCATAATTTTTTCTTGATTATCAGATTCCTTATCTGCTTGTATCTGACTGGCTGCTTTATCAATTATTATTCTTAAATATTTCATATTTTCATAAAAAAATACTCTGTCATCCTCGTTGATTAATACAGTAATAGTAGCCGCTAATGCTTGACCTCGAGCTGTTTCATCAGGGATGAGAAAGAAATATGTTAATCCATTCAAACTTAAGTCAGGAAATGGTAAAATACCGAAATAATTGACTCCTGCATCTGAGCCTTGTGAATCTTGATAAACGGAATCACCCATAAGTAAACTGATAGTTTTCATCGCAATTAGAAGTCCCGCTTTTTCTTCTAGATCACTTGGCCATACAATTTTAGGGGTGGGACCTTTTTCATCAAAAATACTTAATACGATAGCTTTAATTAGATTTATATTATTATTATCTTCAATATCTCCATTTAAATGTTCCCTATTCGATTTAGAGTTGTTATCAGTCACTTAATCCCCATTTATGTTGCTATTAGTTAAAAGTTTTAAAATTGCCTTACTATATTCCTTAGATGATAATATAATAAAATCAAGATATTACTTTAATATACTCAAAATAATAATTACTATTAAATCATTACTTTTAGTTCCCAAGACTCAAAATAATTAAGTAGACAATCAAGTGAACTTCAATCTTTCAAGTTTAGAAGGTATAAATCTTTCATTGATAAAATCTACTAAATCATGATTATTTCTCTGAAGATCTTCTAAGGAAACATATTCTATTGCTCCATTTTGAATAAAGCCTTGAAGTTTTTCTTGTTTCTTAACTCTTTCTATAGGATCAATTTCAACATCTTCTCTAAAATGAAATGAATTAGTATAATAAGGATCTTCTCCATTGGACTGATGTAATGCAATTTTTGGAAAATGTTTCATATCCAATCTCGCAAAACGATATACGGCTTTCTTTGTTATACTTTCACTTAAAAGAACTAGTAAATTGTTATTCTCACTAAATCTTTTACAGATACTATTCATATCATTTAAGATTTTTACTCCCAAATTAAGAGCATCATTATGTTCATGGAGCTCGGAATGTGTAAGAAATTTTACTGTTTCGTTTAATCCTATAAAGCTAATTGAGAATATCTGATTTTTTAAGTTATAGAGAGGTTTATTATTGATAATTCCACTACATAAAGGCAAGTGATTAGACTTCAACCTTTTTTCTATTATTTTATATTTCTTTATTAAAATCTGATTAGAAAGTATTAATTTTTCATTCAATAACTCAAGAAATTTGGTTTCGTCCTTAGTAGTATATGCAAATCGTGGAAGGTTCAGGCAAATTTCTTGAAGAATTCCTGAACTCTGATAATTATTTGACTTTAAATTTTTATCTTTAAGAGAAGAAGTGTCTGATTTTATTAAGATCGACGATTTCATTGAATTAATTTCTTCCCATACATTCCGATAAGCACTATTAAATTTGTTCAACCATGCTCTACTTACCATAATTTCATGAATTGGAGTTCTAAATGAATTTTTACCATCATCTCCGTCCTTAAAGGCGCTTACTAAGGCATTAAATAATGCTAAACATTCCTCTTGATATTCTCCATAATTTCCAATGGTTTTATCATGAAATCCTATAATAGGGACATCTGAAAATGATTCTAAGTTAGTAGGACCTGTTTGGATTGAACTTGAAGATACGGTACGACCCGTCATAACCGATAAATGATTCAATTCATAAATCAAAGTCTTCATTAACCGTTTTAGTTCCGGAACACTGATTCCTCTTACGTAAGGAGATAAAAATAGAGTTAAGTAATTAAAACCTTGATTTCCACAGAATTCATTTTGAGTTAGTGCTAACCATCTAACAAGATGATGAATAGCCTCTTTTAAATTTAGAGCTGGCTTTAATTTACAGCAAGAGATAAAATTTGGTATGGGAGGTAAACCATGGTCTAAAATTATACGAGAATCCCAAATTTGGGTTAAAGGTCTTAAATCAAAATACCTTAATTTATGAATATGGATGTCCCCATATAGATGAGCTTTTGATTCCTCGTTATTTAAAATTCTTAAATGAGCATATTCTTCAGATATACGATTAGCAGCCCAGGTATGGATCTTTTCAGGATTCATTATTCTTTTGGGATGTTTAAGCGACCCCTTTTCAAGAATCTCTTCGTAATCCATCAAAGGAATTCCGATTCGGGTATATAATTTTCGCTCACTCTCAAAATGCTGCTCAGAAAGTATTGAGCACACTATTTCTCTAATGTGTGGCCCTGAAAGAAATCTTATCCCAGAGCTAATAATTCTTCTTACCACAAGTTCAGTAATTTTATTTGCATTAGGTTCACTCATTCCCGTTTCTTTTAGAATACTATCAAGAATCCTCGAAGAGTCAAACTCTGCTAAATCTCCTTCAGTCCTAAATACTTTTGGGAGTAAGTCCATGGTTAATTTAAAAGGAAGTAATTATTTACTTTTTAAAAGTTTCTTTTGAATTATTATATTCAAGAGATTTAAAAAACTAAATTATTAATGGGTTAAATAGAAGAAATTTACTTGATTATATAAAAATGTAAGGAATTGGCTAAATTTATAAAGAAATTTCATTTTTAACGTGACCTAGTGAGAAATTGGTTCATTTTAGTTGTATTTTGATTTTTCCAGTATTTCTATTGTCTCTAAGAATTAATTTATAAAATTGAACATCTGAAAGATATGTTAAAACTATATTCAGAATCTTCTCTAAGATATTTTTTTACAGAGATTTACCAAATCTTAAGAGATACTGATCCTAAATTAACAGAAATTTGGTGTGAGATACCCAAAATCTCTTTTTTTGAGGGAATGAAAAAAACAGAATTAATTCACTTTATAGAAAATTTTAACTTTATTTCTTTGAGAAAAGGAAATTATATCTTTTATATTGTAATAGAGAAAATTCTGTTTATTATTGATTGTATTAAGTTCTTGAAATATGATATAGCCCATTTATCTGAAATATTGGATTATTCTGGTTTTGAAGCTCTAATTAATGAAATATTATCAAAAAATAACTATCATACAACCACTAACTTTAGATTCTCGGAAAATTCAGATTTGAAATCGAGTAAATCTCAGAAAAGATATGAAATTGATGTTATTGGAATTTACTCAAACTACATCTTGATTATAGATGCGAAGCAGTGGAAGCGTAAGGATTCATATGGCACTATAAGTAAAGCAGCAAATTTACAATATGCCCGTGTTAAGGCGTTAAAACGAAATCCAGATTCTTTTTTAAAACTAATTTCACTACTTATTGGAGAGGATCCAAGTATAAAAAAGCGTTTACCTTTCACGCTTATCCCAATAATGGTGACTCTCGAAGATAATAGCACTAAATTAAATGAAAACCAGATACCGCTTGTTTCCATATATGAGTTTAATGCGTTTTTACAAGAATTATTATATAATTTACATTATTTTAAATCAGTTCAAATTGGAAAATTAGTTAGACAAAACTAATTGGATAATTTTCACATTAAAGGTTAATATAAAATATAAACAGCTTTACTATTTTGAGGATAGTTATTACTGTTCTAAGCCCATGTAATATTTTATCTGTTTCTTTATGACATTAATAGCAATAGAAATAATACCACTTTTAACTTTAGGGTGAGAAAACATAATTAATATCATATCTTTTAAATTAGGGGATTCTGTATCAATGGGTGCGAGATCTAATATCCCTTCACTTCCTTTAACGCTAATAGACTTTAGTGCTCCTGCGCTCAGGCCATGGAGGATATCAGCCCCGATCATTGAAAGATTCATACCAATTGTGCTAAATAATGATTCTGATATTCTGCTTGATATCGCTGAAGCTAGCATTGTTCCATCGGTCTTTATGATCGCTGAAGCCTCTATTCGAGAATCAAGAGTAATGAGCTCGTTTAAAATTTCATTCATACTTGCAGGTGGTATTTTCTTTTCTGGTCCCTCCTTAGGACGAGGAGAAGCAACCTTTGAATCCAATTTCTTTACCGATATTTTTTTTGATAAAAAGCTTAACACTTCAGACATATCTTTTTCTAATCTTTTCTGTTTGAAGGAAGATTCCGTATTCTCTGC
>JAGXNO010000072.1 GCA_019894975.1 Promethearchaeota archaeon
GGATTGGTAACAAATAGACTTGGTATTCAATCAATTCCAAGGGTACAATTTGGGCAAACTCTCTTTAATTCTGTAAAAATCCCCAAAGAGAATGTCCTTGGGGGCATGGGTCAAGGTTATCAAAATCTGTTTTCAGGACTTGTGGCTGAGAGATGTTCTATCATCGGTTCTAGTTTAGGTATTGCATGGTTGACTGCGGTCACCGGTCTGATTTATACTAACTTTAGAGTTCAATTTGGTCGACCTCTATACGATTTTCAGGGTGTTTCACTCCCACAAACCCAGAATTTTACTGAATTGATGGCTGCAACAGAGCTTGGATTCAAGTCTGCTTCAGAATACGCTAAAACAATCGAACGTAATCATTTTGGGGAGCAAAAATTCGTTAAATATAATGCTGCATTTAGTTCAGGAACTAAATATTTAGCATCCCACCTTGCTCATAAAATATCTTATGAAACCCAACAATTATGTGGAGGTATTGCGTTTACAGATAACCTCCGAATTGATAAAGCTTTGGAAGTTGCAAAGGTTCAGGAAATAATTGGGGGCGCTCGAAATATTCAGCTTTATTTGGTGAGTAGAGCTATTAAAGATATGATTTCTTTGTTATAATTAAGTTATTGAAAACACTTCTTTTTTCATATTAAAAAAAGATCATCAATGTTTTTATGATGATAAGTTTTAAATAAAGGCTTGTGATTTATAGTGCTTAACAAAAATAATCAAATCAATGAAAAAAATGACAAAAATGAGAAATTTTAAAGGTTCTTTACTGTTTTTCTTGATGTTACTTATACCTTCAGTTTCCTATTTCTTTAGCCCACTTTCAGGTTTAAATAAAGAAAGTATAGTTATTAATCCCAAATCTTCAGATCATTGGGTTTTAGGCCCTCTTCACATAAATGATGCGGGAGGTGGTGATTATACATGGGCAGAAGCTGCAGCTCAAGCTTGGTGTAGTGGGAACGGTTCACTAATTAATCCATATACCATTGAAAATATCACTATAGATGCTGGGTGGAATGACAATGCCCTTCTAATTGAAAATTCAAACAACAAATTCTTCACAATTCGAAACTGTACATTGATGAATGCGGGTTCAACTTCTAATGCTGCGGGAATTAAACTATTGTCAACATCAAATGGAACTTTGGAAGATAACAAATGCCTAAACAACAATAAAGGTGGTATCTACATTGAATCTAACAGTAATTACAATACGATTCAGAATAATTATATTTATAATAGTACGCATGCGGGAATTAGAGTGTATCAATCGAGTTATAACATAATTAGAAATAATAATATTACAGAAGGAGTTCCATCTTTTTCATCAGGTATTTATATAGATTGGGATAGCACTTTTAATGTAGCATTTAATAATACTATAACAACTCATGATTATGGTATTGAAGTAACTTATTCCTCACATAATAATACAATTGTCAGTAATGACATTGGTAGTATCACATGGGACGGAATATCGGCACGTTCGGATAGTAGTAATACTACTATAAAAATGAACAATGTCAATGGGACATTCGTAGGAATTCTATTAGACGGATCCACTAATGGTTCTCTGGTCTATGGAAATATAATTACTAATGGTAGTGAGAACGGAGAGGATAGTGGAATTTATAACAGATGGGATAACGGAACTTTAGGTAATTACTGGGATGATTATGGAGGATCAGATCTAGATGATGATGGTATTGGAGATTTACCTTATGGAGTTTCAGGTTCAGCAGGTAGTCAAGATAATTTTCCAATATGGGATGATGGCCTTGAACCTATTTTTATTGACGGTACAGCTACAGGCGTTGGGGCTCATAATTGGACATGGGCTGAAAATCAACCATGGTGTACAGGTTTAGGCACCTCAATTAGTCCATATGTAATTGAAGGTATAAGTAGAGACGGGAGAGGTGATGGTTTTTGTATCTCTGTCCAGAATTCTGAGGTGTTCTTTGAAGTGAGAAACTGTAATCTTTCCAATGCGGGATTTGTATTTGCTGATGCCGCAATCCTCTTAAATAATGTAGCTAATGCTACAATTATCGGTAATGATTTAACTGACAATAATTTCATAGGGGTACTCATGGATAACAGCGATAATAACTATATCACAAGTAATAATGCTAGTTTAACTGATTTAGGGATTCTCATGACTAATTCCGAATTTAATTACATATCAGGCAACACGATTAATGATAATATCGAAAATGCAATAAATATAGATGACAATAGTAATAATAATACTGTTTCTGGTAATACCGCTAATCATAATAATTTAGGAATCTCAATTTTTAGTGATAGCGATAATAACACTGTAACTGATAATACAGTTATGAACAATAATATTGCGGGAATTTCAATTCTAAGTCAATGCGATGATAATTATGTATTAAATAACGAAATTTCGGATAATAATGTAGGTGTATCAATTGCCACTAGCGATTGTCACTATAATACTATCTACAATAATACCTTCACTTTAAATACAAAAAATGGTGAAGATGATAGTGCTAACAACAATTGGAATTATGGAACATTAGGTAATTATTGGGATGATTACACGGGATTTGATACTGATGATGACGGGATTGGAGACTTTCCCTATAATATATCTGGTTTAGCAGGATCTAAGGATTTTTATCCTATCTGGGATGACGGGGATGATATTAATCCTACAATATCGATTATATCACCCTCGGGGGGCACTCTATTCGGGACGGATGCGCCTACCTATAATTTAGATATATTTGACTTAAACTTAAACCAGTCATGGTATACTCTGAATAGTACAGCCACTCGTTATTTTTTCACCCCTGTAAATGGAATAAATCTCGTTTTTATTGATGAAACAGGATGGGATGTGTTTGCTGATGGAGCAATGGTGATGACTTTTAATGTAAATGACTCTGGAGGTAATCCTGCAAGTATCTCAAATGTAGTTATAAAGGATGTAACATTGCCTACTATAACACTAAATTCCCCGTTGGGGGGCACGATTTTTGAGGTTGATGCTCCAGAATTCAACTTAACTATCTATGACATAAACTTAAATAATGCTTGGTATACGATAGGTTCTTCTGGTATCCCACACTCTTTTACGCCTAATGATGGTATAACAATTATCCCCATAGACCAAGGTAGCTGGGATGCACTTCCTGAAGGCAATGTGCCGATTAACTTTTTTGTGAATGATACGGCAGGTAATATTCGCACTATTCAAGTCATTGTTGATAAAGATATACCGGGAGGAAGTAAAGGAATTCCTTATGGGAATTTTTACCTTATTTTCCTTGGAATTGGAATAATTTCGGTTTTATTGGTAGAGTACAAGAAAAAGAGAAAAAGCTAAACTAAAAATCAAATTTTTTTTTATTTATAATTAAGAGAATTAATATCCTAATTCTTAGGTGGTAAAGTTTCTACAAATTTTATTGCTTTAATTAACCAATCTTTTAATTCGTTATCGCTTGGAAATGCTTCTTTTTCCACCATAACCCAACCTTTCATAGCTCTTCCTGTCATATTGAAGAGTTCCATTTTTGGTGATTTAGTGGCAACATTAGCATTTATTACTCCTAATCTAAGTATATAATAGTCTTTATGGATACCTGCTACCATATTTCCATTTAAAAGGTAACCAGTACCCCCAAACATCTTTTTTTTTGTGATATTCTCCCAATGTGATAGTTGTTTATTCAATTTCATATCCATTTTTTCATTATAAACCATGGTTGATCGCTTCTACTTTAATAATATATTATGAGCTTTACTTTATTACTGTCCTAGATGTTAATAAAACTAATTCCGAACATGTTTCAAAAACCAAAGACAAAAAAAATATTGAAAATTTATTTATTTTTTTAATAAGTCTTTTAGTGGATCCCAATAATAGGAATTCCATCCTTCTTTTACAGATTCATAAGCACCTTCAGGGACGTCAATATGTTCAAATTTTATCAAAGTTCCTTCATCGACAGATTCAAGAGTTAAAGAAATTGTAGAATAATATCCTTTTGGCCAATTTTCACCTTCACTTCGCCAGGTCTGAACAATTTTTTTATCTTGTATTAACTCAACATTTTTTCCATTAATAGCACCCTCAAAAACAGAGAAATTTCCTCCAATTTCTCGACTAATTTTTGTCTTACTTTCAGTAAATTTGGAATGGATCTTAGAATCCATAAAAGCCTCATAAATCTCATGTGGTGTGGTTTTAATCATCAGCTCTTGTTTGATTACTTTTGATTTTTTCATCTCTTTAAGCTCATTTATTTGTCGTACTACAAATAACTTCTTTCACATTTAAACGGTTTCATTATAAATTATGTTGATATTCTAACCCATATTTACCTACTGAAATAGCAAATAAATTTTGTCTACCAGCTTTAGATAAGAAAAAGAAAAAAAAAAAGAGATCTACTTTTTTTTATATTTGACCTTAATTAGAACAATTATAGCAGCAGATATAATTCCAAGAGTTATTATCAGATTAAATGCTGGTATCGAATTTGAACTTGGATTTTGAATATCGGCAGGTGACAATGTTGGATTTTTTATCATAACTAAATCGGCGCTATGTTCTAAATTAAAGCTATAGGAGTCACCTGCTACATAAATATCGTTTGTTGCTTTATTAATGGTAATAGCATGACCCGCTTCGACATTGCCTCCACCCCAGAGAGCTTCAGCAAGGAGGGTACCAGAACTGTCAAATTTACCGATATATATATTCTTTATACCCCATCCGTCAATTGTACCATCTCCAACATAATAAATGTTATCTTCTGAATCTACATCAACCCCTGATCCGTAGTCCATATTTTCTCTTCCCCAAATTCTACTCCATATCGTTTTTCCAGTGTTATCAAACTTGATGAGCACAAAATTAATGTTATAAATTCCAGGTCCTGCCATTAAATCATCGGGATAATATGTCCATCCAGCGACATAAATATTATTCATTGAATCGACAGCACAATCGTATCCTCTATCTATAGTAGAAGTCCCCCACGTCGTATTCCAAATGAGACTTCCCGCGGCAGAATAATATAATACAAAGACGTCCGTCGAACCAGCACCGTAACTATTAGTTTGGCCAGTCAATACAATATTTCCGGTTGAGGTTTCTTCAATACCGATTCCTGTATCAGTCCCGGTTCCACCCCAGTTCAAAGCAAATTGAAAATCACCACTGCTATTATATTTTAAATATAAAACATCTCTCCCATTTCCACCGTTATCACTATAACCTGAAATATGGACATTAAAACTAGAATCTACTAGGACATCCCCTCCACTATCAACACCGGAAGTCCCCCAGGTTCTATTCCACGCTAACAAACCATCTTTATCATACTTGGCGATAAAGCAATCACCATTAATCAAATCGGATCCGAAACTACGTGTAGAACCTACTAAATATACATTATCTGCTAAATCTGTACATCCTCCATTTCCATTATCGTTGTTTACCTCTCCCCAGTGCCTTTCCCATAGAAGGCTACCACCAGTATCATATTTTAATAGGGTTGCATTATTATTCCCATTACCTAATCTTGTTGAACCAATTAAATAAGCACTATTTTCAGAATCTACAGCACAGTCCCATCCTTGATCTGAATCCTCAGCACCATATGTGACATACCAGTCGAGTGTAGAGAGTTCAGTAATAGTATACCCGTAGGAGACTGTAGCGACAGAAAGAAATCCTACAAATATAAAGGCTGAAAACAACACTATAGTAAAAGTTTTGTTATAAGTATTCATTTTTATCATCTAAATACCCCTTAATAACTTAGTTAAAATTACGATTAAGAATGGTATATCCCTTAAAAATGAGTATTATTATTGAGACCTGTAAATTTCTTTCCATAGCAATTAGGGCATAATAAATTTTATAAACTATAACCTAGTCCTTTAAGATACTTTAAGAATATTAAGTTATTAGTGTCTGATGACAGAAAACGATGGAAGTATCGTGGAAAGCAATGATTTCATAAAACTAATGAATTCGTGGACTATTCCCAGATTAGCCGGTTCACCAGGTAGTTATAAAATTGTGGAATTGGTAAAAGAGGATTTTAAGACATTTGATTTTCAGTTTACGGAACAGACATTTTCAGTCTTTAAATCAGACACATCGTTTCGGCAACCTTGGAAATTTTTAGTAATGGCTATCTTATTTTCAGGATTTCTATTATTATTTTGGTTTGCTTTTTGGTGGAGTCTTTTAGCTATTCTCTTCATTGGAATTTATGCCACCAGATTAAAGAAGTTTCCTCGTTGTTCTGAAATATGCTCAAAAAGGATAGAAAAAATATCGAATTCAGAAGAAAAAGTTGGCTTTAAACAATCAAATCTTATATACCGCAAAAAACCCAAAAAAGAAAGGAAATGTTCAATCTTGTTATTAGCTCATCATGACAGTAAGTCCCAAACATTTCCAACGATGATTAGAGTTTACACAGCGTTTACGCTAGTGATTGTCTTTCTTATAATTGCGGTTCTTTACGTCTTTTGTGTTGTTCTTGAGATTTTTGGGATAACTCAACACCTATGGCTCCGCCCACTTACCTTTATTTTAGGGTGGGTTAACGTTGCTGTATTTTTAATCCTTTCAGCTAACAGAATTTCGAATAAATCACTAGGAGCTTTAGATGATGCTTCGGGAATTTATGTATTATGGAAAACTGCAAAACTACTTGAAAATGTATCCTTAGAGAATTGTGAGGTTTGGTTAGTAATAACAGGAGCAGAGGAGATTGGTCAGATTGGAGCTGCCGATTTTATTATTAAATTTAAAGCAGAATTAGATCCAAAGACAACCTTTGCGATCAATTTTGAAATGATTGGCCTGAAAAACAATCCATTGAGTGCAATAAAATCCTATTCCTTCCCTTATAAACATCAAATTTCACCTTTTCTATTTCCACTAACTAAAAAGCTTTCTTATGAATTAGAGATAGATCTTAAGGGATGGTATTTACCGATTGGTGCTCATACCGATGGACATTTATTCCGGAAGGAAGGATTTAAAGCTATTGATTTTGTAGTTAAAAAAGCAGGAAAATACACCCATCTACCAAAAGATACCTTTGATCTAATAGATCCTAAATTGATTAATGATCAAGCAAGAGTGAATGTAGCTCTTATACAAGAATTGGATAAGATATTTTAATTTTTTAATGATCAAATCGTAACTAATAATCAATAGGTAATTAGTAGAATTTACTATGGAAAGAATTGTAATCTTTATGGATAATAGCAATATTTTTAAAGGTTTTCAGAAATATCATGTTCAAGCGGATTATGAAAAATTAAAAAATCTCATTACTCGTGGACGTAAATTGGAGAGCATATTCCTATATGAGGGTGTTGTTTATCCTATGAGTCCTGAAAAGAGCAAGTGGTATAAGGAGTTAAAAAGTCGGAGTGGTTATATAATTAAAGCAAGTTTTGATAAAATGGTCGTAGGTGGAGCCATTGAAAAGAAAGTTGATATCAATATAGCAATAGATATAATCTCTCTAGCGTATGAGAACGCATATGACACAGCAGTTTTGGTATCTGGGGATGGTGATTTTTTACCAGTGGTAAAAAAAGCAAAAAATTTAGATAAAAACATAGAAATTTGGGCATTCAGATATTCCCTAGCAAACGTTTTAAGAGAGGAACTTAAGCAAGAGGAAATATTTTTACTTGATGATATTTTGAGTAAAATTAAATTGTAAAAATTATAGGAATTAGTTATAGCTGATAAAATTTTAAAAATAAAATCTTTGTAGACTGACTTAAAGAAAATGTTTTGCCAAAATTGTGGTTCTGAAATCGACCAAAATTATCAGATTTGTCCCTATTGCGGGCAAAACAATAGGAGTTCTGATATTAGAGATGATAAAGATATTAAGATACAAGAATTAGAACAAAAAGTTGCAGAATTAGAGCAAGCCATTAAGGAAGGATCGAAATCAATGGATAAAAAATGGCCTTTTAATCTATTTCAACCTTGGTTCTTCATTTTTCCTCTTGTTTTTGTTGTATTGTTTTTTGTGTTGTTTATGGTTTTAATAAGCATTAGATAGATTTGATTTCCTTAGTGCAAATTTAGTGATTTTGTTTTTAAAATTTGAATAAAGTTACAAAAGTGTTAAATTGAGGAATATCTTTTTTTTATTTACCAAATTAATTTGGTGAAATCTAAAATGAAATTCAATGAATACTTTAAATTAAAAACTAAAGGAAAAACTGTAATTCTAATTGTGTTAATAGCATTGTCGTTGGTGGGAATAATCAGTATAAAAGGTAATATCCTTCAAGCAAGCCTCGAAGACGAAGAAATTGAAACAAGTGCACCCCCAGTTATTGAGTATAAATACGATTATGAAAATGATTTTAATTACTACGACCACGCCACATATTCAGCCTTGGATGCAACAGTAACAGGAGACATTACAGAATGGAGCCAAAATCCAGACGACGGGAATAGACTGCAATTACATTATCTTGGTTGGTTTGCTGGAGGTCTATTCGGAGGTGCTCCTTTTGATATGGACGGAGGTCTTTATGTTGAATCGGTTGGTGAATTCAAAAAACAGGGTGATCTTTCTTTAGGTGCTTATGTTGACTGGCAAATTGATATTGATCTTACCTCAATGATTGCCATGGATCTTGACTCTATCCTTATTACATTGAACATTCTTGGTCCTTCGACTTTTAAACAGATGATATCAATTTATGATATGAGCCCCCAAGAGGGGAGATTTTATATCCCCGCTTTTGACAATTATATATTTGAAGATGGAAAAATAAGATTTGAATTGAGAGGTCGTGCTTATGGACAAGTCGCTACTTTTCACCAGCTAGGAGGGATTAGTCTAACCTTAAGTTTTGATGGGTTACGAGTTATTCAGGAAATAAAACCTAAAGAACAACCAGTTGAGAAAAGAACATTAATAATTGTTCATGGATTTGGATTTACCCCATGTTCTCCAGTAGAGTGGGACACTTTTCTTACACCAGATATTCTTGAAGCCTATGACACTATTATTGTAATAAACTATATCAACTTGTTTTATGGATATATATATTCGAAGAGTGATAATACTTGGTCGATTTTTAATATGAATATAGTTATTATTCCTGCTGTAACCTCTATTGCATTTATTGCTTTGGTACTTAAGGATTTTATAAAACTAAATTATATGCATATTGGAGACAAAGTGGATTTTCTCTGCCATTCAATGGGGGGTTTAGTTACAAGGTGGATGATAAAATTTTATTATGGAGAGATACAGGCTCATTATAGTGATCATGGAAAAGTTTTCGACATTGAAAATGTATGTATGATTGCAACACCCAATCATGGAGTCTGGCTTGCCGCGATATTAAGTTTATTTATACCTCCCTTTCCTGCTCAAATCTTGGAAATGATAGGAGTTCCACCTTCACCCTTCCTTTTCATACTTAATGCTTTTGATGAGACACCCTATCAACCAGATATCAGTTGGTACACATATAGAAGTGGATTTCTTATAGTGGGGCTTTTACGGGTGGATGGATTGGTGGATGAAGTTTCTGCACAACTTAATGGTGCAGTTAATAGAGGAAGTTTTAATGGATTTGACCATGAAGCCCTGAGACATAGTGACATGGTTAAGACAATTATATACAATGATATTTTCAAACCTCCTGATATAATTCAAGAAATCTTTGCTACGGGAATACCAGGGAAAATTATCAGAGTTGAAGATCTTATTCTTGAACCGAACGATGCAGTACCTGGAGGAAAAACACTGTTATCTATTACACTGGTTACAGAAGATGTGGAAGATATTGAGAAAACAACTGTTGAAGTAGATATAAACCCAATTTATCCTATGCCGTTAAAACCGGGTACAACAGGTACTTATGAAGTAGAATTGCCATTAGAGGATGGAGATTATTCCTTTTTAATGACTGCAGATGAACATGATGGAGGGACATATCAAATTAGTGGAAGCTTGAGAATTGTAGATGATGATGCACAAGCACCTCAAATTCAAATAGAACCCGATGTATTATTCATATCTGATGAAGAAGCTGAAGGAGGAGTAGAGGTGTTATGGGAGATTTCAGATTATAGTGATATATCTGAGGCAACTGTAACATTAAATGGGGAAGAAATTGCTACTTATGAGGATGAAAGCCTTATATCTGATTCATATCTAATCCCAAATACTCTTGGAACATACACATTTTCAGTTTCCGCAAGAGATGCTGACGACGATCCTGGACATGATCCCCCAGGAGGAGATTGGTTAGAAGATACAATCATGAGAACCTATACGATTTATGACGATGATATAAACCCTCCTGAAATCTCAATTTCTCCGGGAGATTTGTTTATTTCCGATGGAGAAACCGTAGGAGGAATAGATGTTTCATGGGATATTTCCGATTATAGTGGTCTTTCTGGAGCTATTGTAGAGTTAAATGGTATTCAGATTGCATCCTACGGTCCAACTGAAGGCTCTATACAAGATTCATACCATTTATCAAATGAACCGGGAGTTTATACTTTTGAAATTTGGGCTAGAGATGGTGATAACGATCTTAGACATGATCCCCTAGAACAAGATTGGTTGGATAATTCTTTACAAAGAACTGTTACAATCTATGATGATGATACAACTGGACCTGAAATTGGTATTATTATAATTGATCGTTATTGGGAGGGTGATAAGCTTTGCCTTGATTTTAATGTAACTGTCACAGATCCTGAGAGTGGGTTTGGTTCTGTAGATATTAACATAGGATCATATAATGCGGATTACCGTGGTCGTCATTATGCCGTTCTTGATCCTGGACATTACGATCTGCAAATATTTGCTTCAAACGGAGATAATGATCGTCTTTCTGATACAGAAACATCATTTTTGAGCGAACCAATAGACTTAATGCCCTTAGTAACAACTGTATCTTTTGGTACTCCACATCTCCTTTTACATGATAATCATCATATAACTTCAGATACAGAAATTATTTTCTCTGTTGATGCTGTTTCCGAATTAGACTCCACATTCTATAAGATATCAAACGATATATATCCTGGTGAATGGACTCCATATTCAGCGCCATTATATCTTGATTTAGATGATGGGACTTACACACTCGAATACTATAGCGTTGACATGGAAGGAATCACAGAAAAGATTAAATCTGTACCCCTCGTACTCGATAATTTTGCTCCTGGTATTGATATAATCACACCTTCACCAGGAGTTGCTTTGCAAGATGGTGTAACCTTTACCATGGAAGTGACCGATTTAACTGGTGTTGAATGGGTATCTATTTCAATAAGGGAACCAGGTGGGCCCAATGGAATAATAATTGATCCTGCTTTTGAAGGGCTACTTGCTACAAACGTAGGTGGTGATCTATGGCAATATGATTTTGACACTACATTCTTACCAGACGGATTCTATATCCTTTTTGTAGAGACGGTTGATCATTTCGGTTTTTATAGATGTAAAACTGTTCAATTTGCGATTAGAAATTGGGCTGTCTTAGAATTATTACCCTCAACAGAAAGAAATAGAGCAGGTCGTACTATGCCTGTTAAATTTTCTCTTAGGGTAGTAGAAGCTGTTGATCCTGCTATGCCATTCGTGTGGAATGAAGAGCTAGATATAGTAATATATGACCAAAGCAAACCCTCAGTAATTCTACAACATTCAAACTATGGGGATACTTCAAGAGATTATCGGATTAGTGCTGAAGGTGAACTTTATATTACCAATTTTAAAACATCAAAAAAACCGGCGGTTTATGTTGTCGAAATTTGGAGAAAAGACATGCCAATAGGGTCGTTTGGATTTGAGACTTATCGCTAAAATTACTAAACCAATCGTTTAATTATTAATATCTTTTTTTTTTTAAACTTGAATTTAATGATTAACTAACCTTATTTTTTTATGTATAAAATCTAAATTGTTTTTTTAAAACCTAAAATTAAAAATTGATTGTGAGTTTTAATTGTAAATACAGCACAAGGAAAGAATTATGAAATTATTGTACGTAACAGACATACATGGGATTGAGTGGAAACATAATGAAATTTTCAAGATTGCCTCATCATTAAAACCGGATGTAGTCATTAATGGGGGGGATATGCTTACTTTTAAAGGCAATCTAATGCATCAAGATAAGTTCATTACTGATTTTCTCGATGAGTATTTTTCGAGATTTGAAGCAATGAAGATTTACTATTTGGGTATGCTAGGAAACGATGATTTGAAAATATTTGATGATTTATTTCAGGAAACATGCGATAAGTATTCCTATGTATCAAATATGGCTCAAAAAAAATTCCAAATTGAAGGGAGTGAATATGAATTTATCGGTATGAATTGGATTCCGGACTTACCTTTTGGATTAAAAGACAGAGCCCGAAAAGACTCTAAAGATTTTGATTTACCTAAGCAAGTTGGAAAACAATACCTTTCTACTCCAAATGAAATGAGTAAAATTGAGAATTGGCTTACATATGTTGAAAACCTTCCTACAATCGAAGTTGAGCTTAGAAATCTGGTAAAGCCTTCTGATATGAGCAATACAATATATGTTTTTCATAGTCCCCCTTCTAATTTAGGCCTAGATGTTACTTTTACTGGTTTAAAAGTAGGCTCAAAAGCAGAATATAATTTTCTTAAAAGAAATCAACCAAAACTCTCATTTCATGGTCACATTCATGAATCTCCTGAAGTTTCGGGCAAATGGTATTCTCAAGTGGGTAAAACAATATGTATTCAAC
>JAGXNO010000073.1 GCA_019894975.1 Promethearchaeota archaeon
GTCGTAAGGTCTTCCAATAAAACCGTTCTCATCGCCTTCAGAATTAAGGCAGCTCCAGATAAAAGTAATAGTTTCTTGTGGATTTATTAAATCCAATCTACCTAAAATATCCAAAGATAAGACAGCATAACAATGGATTTCAAGCATCGAGCTTAAAGGATAATACTTTTGAGGAAAGTTCATGTTTAGATACCGGTGCGTATACTCGTCTGTAAATATCTGAAATTCTTCAGAATAATGATCTAAGATATAATCTACTATTCTAGTTCGGTTTATGCAATCTAACTTGCCGAGTGCTTCGAAGATATACAGTCCATAGTATGTCGCCTGTAAGGAAGACTCGTAAATCTGTGGGAAATATCCTAAATTGTCGTAATCGTTGAGTTTTCTTTCGAAAATTGCTTCAATGTCATCTCCATTGTCAATAGACGAGATTTTTGGGTTTAATTTGCTGATTTCATCAGGATTTACCTCAATGTATCCTCGATCGATAGCATCAAAATTATTCTCAATCAATGAAAAGTGTGGCGTCGAAAAGGTGCCAATGAAAATAACTACGATAATAATTGTTTCTATTGTTTTTTCTTTAATTTTAAAATTAGCTTGTGGAGTGGTTAGTTGCATCATAAAATTATAAAAAATCTCCCATATTTAAAGAAAAATTCAAAAAACCAGATATTTTGTATTCCTCCTTTTTTTGGGTGGATGCAAAATTCAGTTATTATTTAATTTATAATCTACCGATTCTGGTGTTATAAATTGATATTATAGAAAAAATTTTAAATAAAAGAAAAATTTTTATAGTAAAAACTCAAGTATTATTTAGATTACAAAAAAGAACGAAATAAAATGGCTGAACTCGTAAATGCGTTATTATCTCCCATGGCAACATATGTAAGAAAAAAAACCGTAGAAAAAATTAAAAAAAGAAGGAACAAGAAGAAATTAACATTAAAGTTTTTTTAATTTTTTTTAAATTCTTTATTCATTAAATTCTGAAAAATGAAGAATAAAGGCTAAATACTAAATAATAAAAAGTAGATTTTTTTTATGGGACTTGTCCACCATCTATGATAGTCCAACTATAATTATTTATAATACTCGCTCTTGCAGTTGTAGCGGCACCTGTGCTATATTGTGAATTGCCTCCATGAAAAGTTACACCATTATGTAAAACTAATTGAGACCAACCGATTAACAAACTATCATAATTAGTTGTTGATAAAGTTGCCAAAGAAAACATATCCCACATAGTCATAACGTTTGAAACATCCCAATTACCAATGTTTTGGTTAAAGGAAGTTGCCCCCATGAACATACCCGACATAGAGATTACACTCAACACGTTCCAATTGCTAATATTTCGGTTAAAAGATCTTGCCTCATTGAACGTACCCCACATAGATAAAACATTTGATACATCCCAGCTATTGATGGGCTGGTTGAAAGAAAATGCCTGAGCGAACATGACAGCCATGTCTGTCACGCTCGAAACATCCCAGCTATCTATGGGCTGGTTAAAGGAAGTTGCAGATTGGAACATAGCGGTCATGTCTGTCACGCTCGAAACATCCCAGCTATTGATGGGCTGGTTGAATGAAGAAGCAGCGGCGAACATTCTCTCCATGTCTGTCACGCTCGAGACATTCCAACTATCGATGGGATGGTTAAAGGATGAAGCACCTAAAAACTTATTCTTCATGGTTGTTACGCTCGAGACATTCCAGCTATTTATGGATTGGTCAAAGGAGGAAGCAGAACTGAACATACTCGCCGTGGTTGTCACGCTCGAGACATCCCAGCTATCTATGGGTTGGTTAAAGGATGAAGCACCTTGGAACATATTTGCCATGGTTGTCACGCTCGAGATGTCCCAGCTATCTATGGGTTGGTTAAAGGATGAAGCATAACTAAACATACTCGTCATTATTGTCACGCTCGAGACATCCCAGTTATTGATGGACTGGTTAAAGGATGAAGCATAACTAAACATACTCGTCATTGTTGTCACGCTCGAGACATCCCAGCTATCGATGGGCTGGTTAAAGGAAGTTGCACCATAGAACATGTAGCTCAAATTTATCACATTTGACAGATCAAAATTGTTCATATTTCCGCTACTTCCCAAATTTTCGCATCCCCTAAATGTATTATTTAAAGTAGTTATTCCTGTTAAATTTAATTTATCAGTTGCAGTAAGATTTAGATTAGTACATCCATAAAAATTACTTCCAAAATTCCCTAATTGTAATGAACCCCAATCTTTAATCTCAAGTAGTTTTAATCTATCTCCATTATTATTATCATTTTTATGAAACCTCCAACCAAGGATTGTTCCATTTATTGAAATATCATACACACCTTCTGAAGTATATGTATGATTTACTTCTGATTGATTCCAGCTAATAATCGTATCGATATTTCCATCACCCCAATCAATGGTAAAATTATAGGTTCCAGTTGATTCCAATGGTAATGCAACTTGATTATTAGAACTCGAACTTGAACTTGCTAATGTAGTATTCCATACTGAGTTAAAAAATGTATCTATGGAAAAACTGACTGATGTATTTCCAATATTTCCTGCTGAATCATTAGCCCATACATGTATTGTATTTGAACCATTTCTAAATTTAATAAATTGTGCTGAATTACAAATGACATCTACACCATTCCAGTTGTACCATATTGTATCTATTCTTATGTTGTCAGTTGCATTAATTTCCAGTAATTGCGTAGTTGCATGATATGTTGTATTAGAAAGGCTGATTATTTGCACTTTTGGGTTTGTTGTATCAATTTCTTCGGGTTTTTCAGAAGGACTTATTAGGAAAATAATTACTGTTATAAGAGAACTTACTAATATGACTGATATCAATAAAACTAAGAAATTTTTTTTTTTTTCCATATTTTAGTCCTTTAGTTTTTTACTTAGTAAATTTGTGAATAAAACCTTGCACGCTACCTTTTCAAATTATTAACTCATATATAAATATTATTAAAATTACTTAAACAGTCTCATAGGTGAATATCTGTTTATTTAGGATAGCTATTTGATTTACTCTTCCCTTCCTCATATTTATTATTTTTATGGAAGTTGATAAAAACCGTTCTATAAAAAGAAAAAGATTTATTTTTGGATCTAATTGCAAATTGAGATCAAATTAATCTTAAAAATTGATTTCCTCGCACCTTTTTTCTTTATATAGAATAATTTTTTAAGAACCATAAAAGTTTGATTTACCTTTAAGGTTCAAGAAAAGGTAAGTTAATCAAAAAGTGATAAAAGAATGGTTGAAATTGAAGTCAAAAAAATTGAAAGAGATGAAATTATTGTATGTGGAGCTTGTAATAATGCAATTCCAAAAGATTTTCTCGAAAGAAGTGTAGGGCGAGTAAAAAATCTCTATTGCCAATATTGTGGCGTATCCTTAAACTTGGATTACGATCTAAAAATTAATAATGAAGATGGTGAAAACCATAATAATACTCTTTATACACAAGAAGAATCAAGTTTGACTAATATTCAACAGAATAGCCAAGAAAGTGATTTTTCTTTGAGTTACACAAATATAAGGAGCTCTCTACGAAGTTATATTTTTCAGCTGATTTATCAGTTGTTAAAAAGCACTCCTTTCACCCTTAAAAAAATCCAGAATAAAAAAGAATTGAAAACTTCGCATATAAATATTATACTCAAAAAAATTTGGAACGAATTAAAAGACTTGAATCCAAATAATTTAGCTAATCAAGAATTGGTAAGCTCAAAACGAAGAATTAAGAATTACTTTGAAGAATTTCAATCATCGCTACGACCCTACAATAATTTTCGGAAGAAGAATTTTGCTCTTTTTGCAGAAAACATTGAATTCGTTTTCGGGTTAATTTTAGGAGATTATGAATTCTCAAACCTTACAACCTCTAAAAAACGGATTGTTCTCGATTTAAAAAAGAGGTTTGGATTTAAATCAGATACAGCAACAACGAATTCATTTACTTATACCATCTCATTAATCCTAAGTAAAAAGATTCGCAGTATTCCTACTCAATATCACATAACAGAAGGGAATAATAATAAATTAGCGTTAGATGAAATAATTGGTTATGTAATTGATTATTTAGTCACTAATAAGGTTAAAATATTTGATTTAAGTGAATTTAACAACTCCAAAAAAAAAAAGTTTCATAGAACACTGAAGATTTTAATCTATAATTTAAAATCGGACTGGATTTATCGCAAGAGTTTTGAAGATCACATTTATAAATTAACCATAATCGTTAATTCCTTAATAAACAATATTGAATATTCGTCCAGCCTTACCGGGTTTGAACGGCTTATTAGCCAAGGATTAAAGCAGTCAGCTCTCTTTGAAAAAGACCAAGATTTCTCTCCTTATTTTAAACTTAACTTAACTCTAATTTTAAGCCGAATTATATACATAAAAATAAAAAATTCCCCGGGTATAACCAAATTAAACTCTCAACCCGTAAATTTGAGCATTACGGAAGAAATTGAAATTAGAAATTCAATTTTAGATGAAATTACAGCAGGTAAAAAAATCAACTCTCAATTATTGAAGAAGTTTTATATGTTCTCGCTAGAAAAATTTCAAACCTATTATAAAAAATTACAATTAAAATTATCTTCGGATTTGATATATGTGGAGAGCTTTCGTAATTACCTTAGTGACCTTGTAAAACTCGTGTTTACTATCGTACATTCAATTTCAAAAAAATCACAACTCACTAAACTCGAACTTGCTGTAATAAAAGATTTAGCGAATTATAATTTTGAATGGTTCAATAAAAAAGCTCTTGAGAGATATAATGAGAACGAGGATTTGACTACAAAGTCTATGGAATTATTTGAAAAATCTCAAGATGAAAAAGTTTTAATGAACCAAATAAGTAAATCTGATGAAATTGTTAGAATTTTTAAATTTAAACCAATAGTTCTAGTAAAATTAATTGAGCAACTAGGAAGAAATTTAAATGTTAGACTTGACATTAAAGATGAAATCTACCTGCAGAAAAAAAAGAAGTATACTTATTCTTCAAGTTATTCTGATGGAGATATAGAATTTTGGATCGAATTATATAAATTAAAGTATTATGGTGGATCTTGGCCGGCTGTTTTTGAATTTATTATTGAATGCAATAACCGTTTTAATCTAAAAATTGATACTCCACATTATTATAACGGAATGATACCTATCGCGAAAACATATTTTAAGCAGAATAGCTTGAATTATGAAGAATTTATAATAAAGCATGGAATTTATAAGAGTAAGCAACCATCTACTGATGAGATTGTTCTCGAATGGATAAAAATATATCAAAATCGAGATTTAGGGGGATCAATCTCTGCTATTATGAACTATTTAGAAAATCATCAAGGCTATACCTTTGGAGAGACAACAATAAGGCGTCATATAAGGAAATTTTTTATGAATGGAAAATATGGAAATTATTTTAGTGAGGATTTAACTTATGATGAATGGAAAACAAGATATAAAAGAAATTTTTTTAGAGAAGATATGCCTCTTGACCCTAAAACCCAATCACATGAATACATCTTATTATATAATGAAAAAAAAAATCAATACAAACGAGTATTTATTAAAGATCTTGAAAATCCAGAATTATTAGAAAATATGGATGAGTTACAGATTCTTGGAATTTCAAACAATTTACAACCAAAAAAAGTGAATTTTAGTCATTTTGAAAAAAAAGATCTTCAGGAATCCTTAGAAATTGTTTGTAGCCATGGATCAGTAATAATTTCTCCAGAGCAGTATCTTTACACCATAGATGATGACAGCAACATAATTGAAATTAAGGGACGCGATCTAAAAGTTGGAACGCCAATATTGATGCCAAGAATTTTAAAAATCGATTCAAATGATGAACCTTTAGATTTAATAAATTGTGGGAAGTTAATAACTAGCAATACTGCTCAATACATCGAGCAATTTGGTAAGAAAGCATATCGATTTATTAAAAAAAATGCAAATTTAGGAGCGATAATTGGTCAATATGCAGCTGAGGGGACGATGCCATCGAGACATCAACCCGGAACAACAATTTCAGTTAGCGTGGATAAAGATTATATTCAAAAGCTTCAAAAAATAATCAAAGAAGTATTTGGGCTAGAGTTTCAAATATTTGCACGAAGAGTTACGGAGTGCAAAAATTGTGGATCTAAAACAATTGAAAAGGGGAATCAAAATATATGTCCTAAATGTGAAGATGGTACCTATAATGAATGTTATGAATTAAGGACAAAAACAAAGTTAGCAAAAACTATATTTACTGAGGGTTTAGGGTTAAAACATACTTACTCGTATTTAAAAGAAATTCCATCGTTTTTGTATAATTCGCCAACGGATTGTGAGAAAAGCTTTATATTAAGTTATTTTAAAGGTGATGGATCGGAACTGGATTATCGTAATAAAGGAGGAACCTTTGAACTCAATTTTGTAACCACTTCTAGACGACTAGTATTCGGTTTGAATTTGCTTATGAAGAAATTAGGAGTTATTATGAGCGTTAGGGCACATAAACCTTCTAATAGGCCGAACTCGAAAAAACTCTATCAGATGAGTATTCGGGGTTCTTCTAATTTTGAATTATTAAAACATCATTTCGAAAATTTACCTGAAATTGACTATACTACTAGCGATATTAGAACTTCTGTAAATAATCAAATTCTTATGAGAAAATTAAATTTAGAACTTCAAAAGATGTATGGCATTTCATTGAGAGAATTAAGTAATAGGGGAATTATCCCTAAAAATGCACAACATATTGCAACTCAATTAAAAAGAAAAACAAACTTGTCAGAAGTGCTCTTATTAAAAACTCTTGATGGGTTAAGAAATGAAAAACTTCTGACTCCCTTAGTTAAAAAATTGGAGCAAGTCTTTCGAAAAAACACTTTTACCAGAATAAAGAAAATTATATCTTCTAAAACACCTAATAACTCGTATAATATTTCAGTAGACGGAATCGGATATTGTTCTGGAACTGCTTTTGTATATGTAAAATCTGAAGAAAAAGAATAAAGAGAGCTAATTATCTAATAACTAAAGCAGGTTTTCCCGGTAGTGCTTGGCTTGCTTTCTGATCGGTGGAATTCTTTTCAATCAAAACTGCTCCTCTTAAATCTTTAGATCATACTGGATTTTTTCATTTCTTAGACGAAATTGGTTAATAGCGTCATAAAATGGATTTAATTTCATTTCAAATGCGAATTTTTCATTCCTTCTCTCAGGATCCTCTTCTAACTTTTCTTTAATAGGCAAAATCAAATATTCTTCAGTAAAAAATTTTTTAAATGTTTGCCTAAATTTTTTTTTATTTGGGTAAGGGTAATCCTTTCCACTAACAATCATAGGATAAGCTTTCATTAAGTTATCTTTAAAATTCCTCAGTGAGAAATCGATTAGAATTGATTCATAACCTTTAATGTTTAAATTTTTATCTTCTGACTCTATGAGTTCATTGGATTCATTTTTGGACTTTTTTAATTCAGTTAATAATAATTGTCTCTGACTTTCTATTAATGTAGCACCAAGAACATTTATCCACTTATCGTATAAATCAAGAATTACGTCAGGTTCAAAATTCTCAGTTACAAAATCAGGATAGAAAAAAGCTCCATGATCTCCAATTTTTCCTTTTTTCTCACTATATTTTTGTGGTCTTTCATAGTCTAGGAAAAAGAAATAAATTCGATCTTTTAATGGTCTGTTGATAGTCAGTGCTTGTATCGTTTTATCAATACCTCCTATGTTTTCAACAGATATTGGAAATAATAACCATTTGTTATCAAAATAATATTTCATAAGTGTTTTCTCAGTTCCACCTTCCGTATATAAAACAAAGGGAGTAGAGGCAAATAAGCCAAAATCAGCTAGAACCGATCCTCTAAACTCTATAGCCTCTGACTCATTATTCAAATAAAAATAAGGTTGCTCTTTTTCTTTATTTTTAGGCCAAATTATCAAATTAAATTCAAATAATTCCCATGTAATTCTCGTTAGGTTTCTCAATAAAGCTAAAATGTTTACTGAAATATTTAAATTTCCATAAAGTTTACTTAGTTTATTTTTGCGAATCACATCTAATAAGTTTTCCAAGCTTTCAAGACCGTTTATTTTATTTTTCGAAGAATGAATAAAGTGGTGATATATCCGGCTATACATTTTCTTTAAAATATCCTGTTCTCCTTGCGTTAGAAAATTCCTCTTATCGTTTAATTTTTCATTAGTCCAGTTTTTAAATTTAGCAAGTACTTCTTCTCTTTCATTTTTATCAAATTGAGATTTAGTATTTAGTTGCGGATAAATATTTACGCCACTTGGTGTTATAAAATACTCCCCAAAAAGCATAAGTGAATCCAATTTTATCCATACTTTAAGGAAATCAAAAAACAGCCAATGAGAACCAGTCAAATGCCGATAAAAATTATCAGAGACTTTTTTATATCTAATAGCCTGCTTTAAATCTTTTTTATTTTTTCTTATCTGCTGGCGTTTTTGCCTAAAAGTTCTTTCTTTAGAGTTTTTGACATTTTTATTGTACATTTCGAATCTTCTCTTAATTTTAGTCTCTCTCCATTTTTTCTCTTCATTTTCTATTCTCCTTAGCTGTTTTTTCCTCTTTTTTCCTTCAATATTAATATTGATATATTTTTTTTGCAAATAGTAATAAAACTTGCTTTCCTTGCTATAATATTTCTTAAAACTATCCCAATACAATATGAATTGAAAAAATTGAAAAGGATGGTAAAATTTAATGAAGTCTTTCTCTTTTGGTTCATTTGGAAAAAAACTGAATCTTCCTCTTCTATCTAGTTCCTGTCCGTATTCCGAATCTGCTTTTGTAATATAAATTGGTTGAAACAAATTATTCTCTTCTAGAAAATCTAAAAGATGATAACATTCAGTAATTTCACCTTTATATTGCACATAACCAAGTTCCTCGGCCCAATTAAATAATCCTTTTCTTGAAAGTAGATTCCGATGTAAAAATGGTGAGTAACTTTCCCATATATCAAAAACAGTTGTCGATTCTATCATTATTATTAAGCTGATACCATTTGTTTTACATTATATTCCAAAATTCCTTAAATTCAAACAATTAATTTGTTTAATAATAATTAAGATGTTTTATTAATTTTTTAATATGATATAATGACCTACAGAAACCCAAATAAACCAAATAAATTATCCTATTATTAAAGCTGGTTTTCCAGGTAGTGCTTGAATTGCTTTCTTTTCATTGGATTCTTTTTCAAATAATACCGTAACCTTACAATCGAATCTCTTCTCAACGATTGAGGCGATATCTTCAAAAAACTGATATTCTTCGCTGGCTGAAAGAATAACATTTGAGTATTTTCCAATGTTTTTCAACACTTTTTTTATTGTTTGAACCACGAATTTACTATGTTTTTTATATTCATCGTGTTCCATGATTTCTTTCGTAATGATGCCTTGATTTGTGGTTTTTTCAATTAACGATAAGAGATCTGTGTAGAACTTAAATTTCCATTCGTCAGCTATGATAATTGTAATTTCGTTCAGTTTGTCAGTTTTAGTTGCTTGCTTAATGTTATGAATATCTTCTATTATGGTATTCAAGAGATTCCTTTTAAATTCGTTTTCCCTCGTTAAAATATTGTCGTTGTAGGATGGCCAGGGTGCTATAGTAACAAATCCTTCTTTTCCAAGTATCTCCCAAAGCTCTTCTGTGATATGCGGAGCAATTGGATGAAAAAGTAATATTAATTTTTCGATACACTCATTAAAAATATCGTTTTGTCCGCCGCCTTCTTTATATTTTCTGAGCTCTGAAGTAAATTGGATTATATGATTAATAACATCTCGTAAGGCAACTTTATCGAAACTTTCGGAAACGGTTTTAATAGTTTTATGCAAGTTATAGAGAATTAACTGATCGCTTATAGAATGCTTTTCCCGGACAGGTTTAATTGGTTCTAATAGGAGGTAAAAAATATTCTTAATAAATTTATAAGCAAAACCAATCCCTTCGTCAGACCATTCCAAACCGGATTCGGGACTAGCTCCAAAAAGAATAAAAAATCTTGAGGCATCTGCTCCATATTTATTCATCAACCCAATTGGATCCACCGTATTACCTAGACTTTTGCTCATCTTAACGCTTTTTAATATATATTTAGTTCCACATCTTTTACAAGTTTCGTTCTGCATTTCAGCTTTCATAGCAAAAGTTTCACAATTCGAACAGTAAGGGTGGGCTTTATTGACCATTCCTTGAGTTAATAATCGTTGAAATGGTTCATCAAATTTGTGCAGTCCAAGATCTCGAGCAACTCGGGTAAAGAAACGTGCGTACATTAAATGAAGAATGGCATGTTCGATTCCTCCTGCATAGAAATCAACATTCATCCAATAATCTGCTATTTCTTTTTTGTACGGTAAATTTTTCTCATTCGGATCGCAATACCTGAAGAAATACCATGAACTATCTACGAATGTGTCCATAGTATCTGTTTCCCTTTTTGCTTGTTTCCCACATTTTGGACAAGGGACATTAACATAAGTCTCACTCGTTTTTAAAGGATTTCCTCTTCCCGTAAAGGTAACATCTTTTGGTAACTCCACAGGTAAATCATCGAAAGGAACGGGTACGATACCACAAGTATCACAATAGATAATTGGTATTGGGCACCCCCAATAGCGTTGTCGGGAAATTAGCCAATCTCTTAGTTTGTAGTTTACAGTTTCTTGTCCCACATCTATTGAAGAAAGTTTTTTAGATATAGCGTTTATCGCGGATCGGTTTTCCATACCATCAAACTCATTTGAGTTCACTAAAGTTCCATCACCTTCATAGGCTCGGATCATTTTTTCAGCATTTAATTCGTAATCAAATGGTTGAATAACAACTTTTATTGGGATATCGAATTTCTTGGCAAATTCAAAATCCCGTTGGTCGTGTCCAGGGACTGCCATAACGGCTCCCGCACCATATTCGTAAATGACAAAATTACCAATATATATAGGGATCTCCTCTTTAGTTAGAGGGTTAATCGCATGTTTTCCAATAAATATGCCTTTCTTCTCAACTTCTATGTCTGTTCTTTGAAATTTATTCTGTCTAATAGTTTCCGTATAAAGGTTCTGAAAATCAGATTCATATTTGGTCTTTTCTACCCATTTCTTAACCCAAGGATGCTCGGGGGCAAATACCATAAATGTGACTCCATACAATGTATCTGGTCGAGTAGTAAAAATATCAATGGTTCTTTTTTCCCCAACAATTGGAAATTTTATTATAGTTCCCTCTGATCTTCCAATCCAATTACGCTGCATCGTTTTCACTTTTTCTGGCCAATCAACCGTATCTAAACCGTCCAAAAGTTCTTCGGCGTAATCTCGAATTTTTAAAAGCCACTGGGTTAAAAATCGTTGTTCTACTTCAGAACTGCAACGCCAACATTTACCGCTTTGAACTTGCTCGTTAGCTAGCACAGTTACGCATTTTGGGCACCAATTCACGTAACTTTCTTGTCTATAAGCCAAACCTTTCTCGTACATTTTTAAGAAAAACCATTGATCCCACTTGTAATATTTAGGGTCATGAGAATAGACCATACGGGTCCAATCATATGAGAGTCCTATACGTTTTTGTTGTTCCTGAATTGATTTCATATTAAGGTTTGTCCACTCTTCAGGATCCACTCCATGATCAATTGCCGCGTTTTCAGCAGGTAGTCCATAGCTATCGTAACCCATTGGGTATAAAACATTAAACCCTTTCATCCTTTTAAATCTTGCAAACGAATCTCCTATTGAATAATTACGAAGGTGTCCAATATGCAAATCAGAGCTTGGATAAGGATACATCTCTAATACGTAATATTTTTCTTTTCCACCTTTGCTTAGATCTTCTTTGACTTCGAAAATCTTCTCTTTTTCCCAAATTTCTTGCCATTTTTTCTCGATTTTTTGAAAATCGTATTCAATATTAGTCATTTTGTGTCAAAATCGTTTTTTTAAAGTTGAATATTAAAATATAAACATGAATAATTTAAACAATAAATTTTTTTATAAATAATTAGCATCTGTATTGCATGACTCTATCATTTTATTCCGTAAGCTTCTCATTAAAATGACAAAGCCAAGCAGATGTTAAAAATTTGAAATTAAAACATCTTAAATTATTTCTATAAAATAAAGATTATTAAGTC
>JAGXNO010000074.1 GCA_019894975.1 Promethearchaeota archaeon
CAGCAGGATTAGCACCAATAAAAACTAGTCTTCCATCTTCAAAGAGGTGATACATGTGAATTCCAAATGGAATAGAGTTAAAGAGATTTGTTAATTGTTCTTGTGATTCTTTTAATTTTTCTTCTATTTCTGTGAGTTCTGTTATGTCTTCACCTGAACTCAAGGATGCAATAATATTCCCGTTATCATCATGTAAAAGTGTATTTTGCCAGGAGATAATTCTTTCATCACTCTTCTTGGTGAGAATTGAATTAGTATAGAATTCAAAGGGTTCAATATCTCCTTTGATTATTGCATTAAAGACATTTTTAAGCTCTTTTCGTTTTTTTTTTGGGATGCATGTTTCAAACCAATTCTTACCCACTAACTCACCATTGTCATAAGCAAGAAGTTCATAACCTTTTTTATTTAAGAGAGTAATGTTCCCTTCCCTATTCAATGCAACAATGATAACCCCCGCTAAATCTAAATAATTTTTTAATCCCTCTTTAGATTTCTCTGTTGGCTCTCGAATGTTGGTATCACCTTAAGTGATCAATAAATATGAAATTTATTCTACACTATTTACAATATACAATATTGTTAAAATAAATATATAATAGTTTGCTAGAAAATATCTCACCATATTCAAATTGAGTGCCTACCACTCAATTTAAATCACAACTTAACAAAAACAGTAATAATAATAAAGTATCTAAAAAATCTATAATTGAAAAAAATTACTTAATTAGTTTAAAAAACAATTAATCCAATAACGATAAAAAAATATTTTCTGGTCTTTAAATTGAGCAATTTAGATATAAAAAAGATTAAAGAATTACTGGAAGAGTTTCCATTAAATCAAGATAAAGAAATTATTTCGAAATTCATAGCAGGAGAAAAACTTTCTCAGAGAGAAATTCTACGTGCTTTTCATATGTCATTTCCACTCTTCACCCTTGTTGTATTGAATAAAAGATTTGAAATGAATAAACAACTTGCTGAAAATGAGTGGTCTAGCGCCAATATTGAGAAACTAGATGGGGTGGGAACGGTTAAAAGTTTGAAGATTGTACCATTGATAGATTTCCATGCTAAAGGTAATTTTTCCACTGAAGAAGGCGTTTCTTATTATATTAAAGCTGATGATATTGGTTTATTATTTGATACAGGCCTAAATTCTAAGGATGAACACCCTTCCCCACTCCTCAAGAACATGGAAGTTTTAGGAATCTCTCCAGAGGACTTCAACTATATTTTCATTTCTCATTTACATGCTGATCATGTAGGAGGTGCTAAATGGTCTAGAAATAGAACTTTCTCACTTTCAGGTACACAACAAAATTTAAGTCATGTGGATGTATTTGCTCCCGTTTCAATGAATCATCCAACTGCTACTGTCAACCAAGTGAAAGAACCCATTGTTATTGCTAATGGTATTGCGTCCATAGGGCCGATTCAGAGCTCAATGTTTTTCTTTGGACCGACTTTCGAACAAGCTTTGGCAATAAATGTCGAGGGAAAAGGCATTGTAGTAATTGTCGGCTGTGGACACCAAGGAATCCAAAAGATAATTGACCGTGTCGAAACTCTTTTTGATATTCCCATTTATGGGATTATTGGAGGATTACATTTACCTATCCCAGAATTTCCCGGTGAGGATATTACTTGGTCAGGATTGCCAATATTTAAATTTGTCATGACAAGAAGACCACCATGGGAACCATGGCAAAAAAATGATAGAGATTTTGCACTAAATTACCTAAAATCCAGAAATCCTAAACTTGTATCACTTTCTCCACATGATAGCAGTACGGAAAGTATACAAGCTTTTAAACAGGCTTTCAAAGAAGCTTATACAGATTTAAAAGTTGGTAAAATTATCAATATATAATTAGTAAATAATTGAGATCTATGGAACAAAAAATATCGGATAAAGAAATAACTCATCAGAAAAATAAATTGTTTGCTAGATTAGCTGTAGCAGCAAAACAAGCCAAAGACAGCGGCGGAAAACCATTTATTTTTCATTTTCTTACTACATTGCGATGTAATTGTGATTGTGAGTCTTGTCTGTGGAAAGATAACTCAGCTAAAAACGAACTTTCACTTGAAGAAATTAAGCGTATTTATTTAGAAGCCAGAGACGCTGGATTTTTTATTTCCATTCTTTGGGGTGGTGAGCCTACACTCCGTCAAGATATTACAGATATTATTAAATTTGCTAAAAACGAGGCGAATTTTGCCTTTATTGGTATGGTTACAAATGGTTTTCTTATTCCGAAGCGAATTTCTGAATTTGGGGAGGAGCTTGACCTTATTCTTATGTCTCTTGATTCCCCTGTACAAGAAGAACATGATAAAATTAGAAACTTACCAAGCTTATATGAAAAAATTATGGAATCGGTTAAAATTATAAAAGAAAATTATCCTCATATCTCCTTACAATTTAGTTTCTCTATTAGTAAATATAACATTCATCGTGTTGATGAAATGATTGCACTCGGGAATAGGTTAGAAGTTCCCATAGCCTTCAACGTGATAAATACTATTCGTCATTATTCAACGGGGGATGTAGATGAGAAAGGAAACCTTTCCGCTACAGACCAAGAAATCAGTGAAGCTTTCTCAAGAATATTAGATTCAAAAAGGAATAGTTCTCATATTTTAAATTCAGAAATGTATCTAAAACATTTTATCGGAGGTAAAAAACCTTATCGGTGTCATACAAGAAAAGTATTCATGTTTGTTAATTCCAACGGTGATATAGAAGATTGCTTAAGGTTGGATAAACCAATCGCAAATTTACGAGAAATTTCTGTTAAGAATGCAATGAATCTACCAGGATTTCAAAAATATTTAAAAGATACGGAGAAATGCAATAGTTGTAACTCTCCTACTATGATTGATACAAGTTATGTCTGGGAGGATTGGAGTTTGATAATGAAATCTGGGGGAATTACTTTCGGGTAATTATCCAAATATAAAATCTCAAATAAATAATAAATAGAGAGAGTTCTAATGGCTGAAATTATTACTAAAACATTCCAATCTAAGGGGGGTAAATTAGTTTATCACAAATTAGTTGGAAAAAATAAAGATCTGACTATTATATATATCCATGGCTTGGCGCCTATATCTTCTCTTTATATAGAAATGTTTGCTGATCAATATCATGAGTTTTCTCTTTCTGAATATTCATTTTTAATCCCTAACTTAATAGGATTCGGTGAATCTGAAAAACCTGATAATCTAGAGGTTTATACTATGGAAAATCAAGGTCATTATCTACATGATCTTTTACTCTCAGAAAATGTTCATAATGTGATCATAATAGCTATTTCGATGGGAGGTCCTGTCGCGATATCGCTTATAGATAAGATAAAAAATCAGAAAGATGAAGATATAAAAGTAAAAGGATTATTTTATCTTGAAGGGAATCTCGATAAAAATGATACTTTCTTTTCTTCGAGAATCACTAAATATCCATTCGAACAGTTTAAGGAACATTTTGACTTATGGATCGATGATTTAATCAAAAGGTCAAACAAAGAAAATGTAGAATTTTTGGAAGGGTATCGTGCATTGGGACCCTATTCAGTCTGGGGATCTGCTTATGATATAGTTATACTATCAGAAAGCAATAAATTGCTCCCTCACTTAATGCAATTAAGTGATTTTCCTATGTATTTTGTATTCGGAGAAAAAAATAAAGGAAGATTTACATCAGAATCATTAGTTAAAAAAGCTAATCTACCTATAATTTACATTCCCAATGCAGGACATGCAATGCGGCATGACAATCCAGAAGACTTCTGGAAAGTTATTAAGAAATTGCTCAAAACCTGCTTTTAAAATAAATAATTCCTAGTTTTGGTGTTCTAAAATAATTCTTATTAATAATAAAGGAAAAATAAAAGATTAATTTGATAATAAGCTTAAGCTTTAATTACTTCAATTAACTTAGGAAAAATTCGAGTATAATGCACTGCCATGCAGTGTACACCATCTAATAATCCTTTTGCTTTTAATTCTGTAATAAAAGGCTTGAAAAATTCATAGTTTAATTGATCATATACTTCTTTTTGTTCTTTCTTATCAGTAACATCAGTTTTAACTTGCTTCCATCTTGCAAGAATGTCTTTAGGTACGTCAACGCCAGGAACAAACGTATCAAATCCCTTAGCTATTCCATAGCTTTTCATAGGAAAGATTCCAAGAAATACTGGTACATTATATTTTTTTATTTCCCTTAAAAACTCAGCGGTCATATCTATATCGTAAACTACTTGAGTTTGTATAAATTCTGCTCCTGCTTCTGCTTTTCGACCTATTTTTAATATTTCTGCTTCCATAGGATCTGCATTAGGGTTAGCCGCACCACCTACATGAAGTTTAGGCGGATGTTCAATTTCATGGCCATTTATAGAGCCAGTATCTACCATCTCCCTTACAAGTTTTATTAGTGTGGCAGAGTCCAAATCGAATACGGGCTTTGATTCAGGACAATCACCTAAAGCATTATGATCACCTGTAAGTGAAAGAACGTTGTGTAATCCTAAAGCTTCAGCACCCATAATTTGTCCTGCAATCCCTAATTTGTTAGTGTCTCTTACTGTTAATTGCCATACACATTCTAAACCAGTTTCTCTTTGAATAATATGAGATGCCGCCAGTGAGTTAATTGTAACTATTGCTAAAGGACTATCGGTCACATTTGCGGCAACAACATAAGGGGCCATTTCCTTTGCTTCTTGAATCGTGTGCGAAAGATCACATGTCTTTTCTGGTTCTAATTCCCCCGTTAAAACAAATTCTCCCTTTGCAATCAATTCACCAAGTTTTGAATATACTTTTTTTTCTGCCATGGCTATTTACCTCCAAACTACTTCACGTTGATGTCCTGATTCGCTCCAATCTACAGGCTCTCTTAATTTCGTGAATAAATCTAATCGTCCTAACTCTTTCAAGCGATTGAATATTAAGATCCATCCACAATCTTTTTCATAATCTCCGACTTCACACTTGCCTCGAACCATACCACCACATGGCCCATTCATTAGCGATTTGGCACATGTTGTAATAGGACAAATTCCTCCAGTTTCATTTAATAAGCAATCTCCACATCCTCGACATCGTTGATAAAACCTTCCAATTCTTTCAGTCATACCCATAAATTCTGTATTTGTACCAATAAATACAGGGATCTCTGGATGCTTTCTAGAAAGAACTTGAGTAATACTTGCTACTCCTAAACCACAACTCAATGTAAGTATCGCATCAATTTTTCCTAGATCTTCGTCAATCTTGCGAAAATCTTTCATCATGACTCGATTATCACAGACTTCTTCAGGTACTATTGTAGTTACTACTTCGAATCCCTCTTGTTCTAACTTCTCAGCCATTTCTTTTGCTCCCTCAGTACCACCAGTTTGACACATTGCCGCACAACTGCCACAAGACACAAGCCCGATCTTTTTTACTTGCTTTAACGCGCCCAAAACCTCTTCAAAAGGCTTTTTCGTTGTTATAATTGTCATTTTCTAATCCATTTTTTAAATTTTATTTTTGATATTAACTATAATTATTGAAATTAATCATGATATTTATTATATTAAGTTATGAAATGTAATGTTTTCGAACAAAAAATAGTAAAAAACAAAAATGTTAAAAGTTATGATGCAAAAATCTCATTAATCACTGTTTTAAGAGCAGGTGGTTTATCGAGTTCTAGCATTTCACTTGTTTTTACTGATTTAATGAGAAATTTTTATACTTTTATTGTTCATATATGTAATCGAGGATCTAATGCATCCCTCAATCCATCGCCTATTAACATAAATCCAATAGCAGTAATTGCTACAAAAAATCCGGGCCAAAGAAATGCAGGCCAAAAAACTGAAGAGAAAGCACCATACTGCCCTCTACCATATAGAATATCTGTTCCCCAAAATGGAATTGACTCATCTCCAAATCCTATGAAAGCAATACTCACAATAACCAAAATTCCACTTTGCATCGCTCCAAATAATCTGACGATGATAAGAGGCATTGCATTTGGTAAAATATGATTAAACATTACTTTAAATTTTTCTGCTCCACTTGTTATCGCCGCCTTCACATAAACATTCTGTTTTACTTGAAGCACCAGAACTCTTACCCATCGAATAGATCCTGGTATGCCGAAAAGACCATATAATAATAGAATATTGTATAAACTATTTCCTATTAAAGGAACTACAACTATAACAAGCATTAAAAGCGGAAAAGAAAACCAAAAATCACAAAAACGCATGGTAACGGCGTCAATTTTTCCTCCAAAATATGCAGATATTGTACCTACTGCAAGTCCTCCAAGAGTGCTAATTATAACTGGTAATGTTGCTGCTGTCAGTGCAGTTCTTGCACCCCAAATTAATCTCCCAAGAAGATCAAATCCATATTTTGTAGTACCTAATGGATGTTCTGCCGATGGACCAAGGAATGGTGTCTCAAAGGGAAAATCTGGGGGAGTTAAATTTTCTATAGTAAATGGAGTTAACCACCCGAATGATCTCCTTTTAGATTGTATTTTCCCAATTTCAAATTCAGTAGCTTCAAATTCTGGTTCCCGCCATCCAGGTATTAGATAGAATTTTAACAGTCTGGAAGACTTGACTTTCTTCTCTTCTTGATATTCATACCTTTCAGTTTCCTCTAGAATAGTCTCGCTTATTTTAATATTTAAAACACTTTTTTTAGAAATTAATTATTCATATTAGATTCTATCTACTAATAAAGATTAATAATTTGATCAATGAAGCGAAAATGTATATTAAATGGCCTTATAAAACGTCGAATTTACCTTTCCAATCCAATTTCAATCGAATTTTGGAAAAAATTTAAACAACTTCGAATCATGAGTTTCTCCTAACCAGACATAATTCTAATAGTTTATTTTTTAAAAAATAATAATTTATAAACCTATTTCATTAGACTCTTTCATTTTGCAATCAAATTCTGAAAATATCGTTCGAACTGTTATCTGGATCTATATAATGTCTATTCTTTTTGAAATTATAACAAAGAGGTTATAAATATGGAAAATACAAAAAAACTTGAAATTAGTGCTGTTTTTAAGATTCCTAAGGGAAAGCTAGATGAATTTAACCTACTCGCTGCCGAGAGTATAAGATTGAGCAAAGAAAAAGATACGGGAACGCTTAAGTATGACTTTTATATTAGTAGTGACGAGACAGAGGGTGAAATGCGTGAGGAATATGAGAGTTCAGAAGCTGTGCTCGAACATATGGCTAACTTGGGTGAACATCAACAAGAAATGTTTAGTGATTTCCCATTAGATCATGTGAATGTTTACGGCAACCCCTCGTCGGAACTTTTAGAAGCAGCAAAAGACTTTGATGTTAGGGTGTATTCATTTTCCCAAGGACTGGAAAAAGCAATCGTAGTCTAATTTTTTTTTTTAATTTTTAATGGAATTTTCATTGAAATCAGACGCTGAATTTACCTTTCCATCCCAAAAAGATATATCTTATGCATAGTAAAAACTACTACTTAAAAACGATAAAAATCTAAAAAAGTAGAAAAATCAATCAGAAATATATAATAATAAAAAGTAGGTTATAAAGGGAAAATTTCCTCGGCTTGCTTCTCATCAAACTCGATCTCGCGCAACCGCATTCGTATCTCGCGTGGCGTGTAGGATTCCCGTAGCATTTCTAGAATAAAATTGTTAAGATTGATGAGATTATCCATCGCTGCTTGATGCATGATGTTTTTCTCGCTAAAACTAATGTTCATAATATCATATAAACCAGTCAAGCACTCTCGAACATTGCGATACCGCTCCATCGCAGCTTCCAATTTTTCTTGCTTCTCTTCTTGACTCATCTTTTTCTCGCGATATTGTGTTTTATTCTAATTAAAACATGTGATTGATCATATTTAAATTCCGATCATTTTGCTAAATTATGTTGCGCGATCTACAAAAAGCGTGATCGAGATAATCAATAATGATCGGCTTGATGGATTTTTCGTTTGGGAAATAAATATGTGATAGGCGTTTTATCTTGATCAAAATGTACGTTTTTGATAGAAAATAAATAATTGGTGATTGATTCCGAAAACTTCCAATGTGTTGATGTCATTTTTGGGAATTTTTTCACGTATCACATGACGGAAAAAGTACTATCATACTAAAATATATGCGTTTCTAGGAACTTCTACATGGTAATTTTTTATTATAATTTATAACCAAAATGCAAAGATTACTTATTAAATATAAAAATCCCATCACAATGGGTTTGCCGTTTTCGGTCATGCGCATCAACAAAAAAAGATCAAAAGAATAATTTTGACAGATTCCGGAAGAAATGATTCCCATTCGCGACGGAAAACATTTATATACGAGCATTGAATTATGATGAATAGTCAAAAAAATAAAAAAAGTTAGTAAAAAAAATCAAAATAAATGGATGTGATAACCGAAAATGGAACCAATCCAAAAAATAGAAGAAGAGGCTGAGGTAATAGCAGACGTCAAGAGATCCCAAATTTACGAATTCTGCCGAGAAGTAGGGAAAGAGACCTTGGAGGAAGTGTGTCCCGCTCTGTTAAATTTAGCACTAGACTCCGAGAGGGGAATGCTCAAAAACCAGTTAGGGAATGTAATATTTCATTTACAAAAGAACGAGCGCATTAATACCGTAATTGGTCTACAAAAGTTAATCGATGCGGGTTTAATCGTGAATCCTGAGGGGTTATTCAAAATTCTCGAGGAATCGGACGAGGATGCGAAAGCCCTTGCCAAAAAAATAAAGGGAGTATTATAACTTTTTTTCAATCTTTTTTATTCGGGTTTAAGACCATATTTTTTTCTTAGTTTCTCATTTCTTAAATAAATCAAAAGATTGAAATTTAATAATAGCGTTTTTATTTATCAAAGATATTAACATTAATGAACAAACCGAGTTAAATCCAAGAGTGAAAAATTTTGTTAAAAATAAAAGAGAATTTATGGAAAATTGCGATAATAGCTGGGATATTTGGGATTATTTCAATTTTCACGCCAACATTATATATTGATAGTGATAAAGCATTTGTTTGGGTATGGAATTTATATGTTTCAAATGGCTCTGTCGATTTTGTTCAAGTTGACGAACCATTATATAATATAGGAGTTGTGGCTACGATTATAATATCAATTGGTACATTGATAACTCTCTCCTCAGGAGTAATCTCGAAGGTTAAAGATAGAAGTTTGAACTTAGTTTATTTAATTGGGGGTATTCTGTTATTACTTGGTCCTATAATTTATTTAGCTGGCATCACTGTGGAAGATAAAGCTCTTTGGGATTATGTTGAGGTTAATATAGGGAGTATACTTCCATTTATTGCAGGAGCATTACTATTGTTGGGGACTGGTATTGTTATTTCTAAGAGAAAATCATAAATCATTGATCAGATCCAATCGAGAGTTAAGAAGGACTTATGAATTATTAAAAGGGTACAATATTACATCTCTATAGTTTTTCCACACTTACTACAAAAACTAGCATTAAGAGAAACGGGTTTTCCGCAATGAGGGCAGAGGTTTTTTGGTGCCATTGCTGTTATCAGCCTAGACTTTTTTTTCAACCGAACTTCTTTCTCAGTTACCGAAACAAAAATACCCGTTCCTATTGCAATAATACTTCCTATAATTGGTCCCATTGCTCCAAATCCCGGATCTAAATAGGCCCAAATACCATATGTAAAAAACCCGTCATAAGTATAGAATTCTAATGATACTAGTGAAACGATAGTTGATACCAAAATTAGAATACCACTAGCAGCCCAGAGTTTACCAAAATCTTTATCACTAAAATATCCTAGTCGATATAAATACCCTGTAATAATAAGTGCCAAAGCGAAGACTGTTAATATTATAGCTACACTGATCCCAGTTATAAAATACACGTTTTCACTCATGAATTCAAACTTAGCTTCTGGTAATCTTGTATAAATCAAGCCCCAAATCCAAAGACTAAAAAAACTACCAGAAAAAGCTACAGGTGTTAACACACCTATGATTGTAATTATTCCGCTGCAAAAGGGGAAAGCCCAAGTATATCTTTTCATAGTAATAGCCCATTTTATCTTTTAATTCTGATCGGTAAATCTGGATTTAATATATTTGAATTATTTTTAACGTTATATAAATCTTTAGCTCATCCACTTCTTCAACTTCTTATAAGTATAAACTTTATTAGTATAATGTAATATCTTAAAATAAATCATAAAGGGATTATTTAGTTGAACAAATACAAATTTATTTTTGGAACTCTCTTTTTCTTCCTCATCTGTTCCTCATTTACCGGGTCCAATACAAGTTATTTCGAATATTCTTATCACCCTACCTTAACAACTGAGATCGATACTCCATTAGAGGATTTTACTATTACTGTTGGGTATAATGTCATTACTGGTATTGAAGAGGTAGAGTATTATAATATGAGTTCTGAAGATCAGTCTTTACAGACAATAATTCCACCAGCTTTGGGCAAATACGATGAATGTGATGTTCTTCACTTTGATAATCCCTTTATTTCTTACGTTTTTCCCCCTGACGATAGAACCAAAATCTCTTCTACATCAAATTTTCCTTGGAGTTCAATTTGTAAATTATATATAACTGCTGCGGATGAGACGAGATGGATTGGTTCTGGTGCGATGATAGATGCATATCACGTGTTAACTGCTGGTCATATGGTATACCAACATGAGAATGGGGGGTGGGCAAGTCAGGTCGAAGTTATTCCAGGGATGAGGGAGAATTCTGAACCCTTCGGAAATGCCTATGCTACATATATGCGTACCTATACTGGGTGGATCCAAGATGAAATGGAAGAGCATGATTGGGCAGTACTTACACTGGATCGAACAATAGGTAATAAAACAGGATGGATGGGGAGAATGACGGCCAGTTCATCAGATCCGATTTATTTAGGAACTCTCCATACTGCGGGATATCCGGGTGATTTAGATCTTGGAGAAAATATGTACTATGTATCGGATGTAGGCGCGGATGCCGATGAGTTCAACCATTGGTACTGGATGGATACTGCGGGAGGGCAGAGTGGAAGCCCAGTATGGACAGAAATTAATGGGAGCGGATATATCTTGTCAATTCACGCATATGAGTACGTAGGTGGGGCTTATGCGAATTTTGGAACGAGATTAGATCAAGATAAGTTTGATCAAATAAATGCATGGTTAGCAGCAGATACCCCCCCAGATTATAACCCTAATAGGTTGGATCCCATCGTAATTATAATTATTGTATTAGTTACCACAGTTGGTATTATCGCAGTAGTTATAATTTTAAGAAGGGTACTAAGAAAATCTCCTTCTGATTTAAAGATTTATCAAGAGAATGCTAATGATTATAACTCGGAAGTGAAAGTACCGGAAATTCAGAGAATAAAACTAGAGGCATTTAGATTTTGTCCAAAATGCGGAAGTGGGATCTTTCGAGACACCCAACGTTTTTGTACTAATTGCGGTACAACCCTCCTCAACTTAGGTTCAGAAGAATAGTAGAACTACACCCCGAAATTTAATATATAGAGGAAATCTTAATTTATATAATAAAGTCTTATTTACTTATTTTGCACTTGATGAAAATGCTCGAGAAATATCATAAAAAACGGTTAGAACTAATTTTGTTCGATAACCACTTAGTTTTTCGTGTTGTAAGAGCAGAAGAGAGATTTCTTTATCAATGGCAATAACGTGAACGTAGTCCTTGAAGACTATTCCGGAAAATGCTGATATGAGATATTGATTTAATAATCATTTAAGATTCTAGATCCTTTTAATCGTTTTGTTAATGAATCTCAGTGAAAAAGCAATTCAGTATATTTGATATTTTTTGATCTAATATATTGATATTTGAATTGGTATGGGTAGCTTTCTGATGATATTGTTGATTTGCTATTATATGCTTTTAATGCTTTAATTCAAGAGATACAAAGCTAATTAAATCTGCTTTTTCTTATTTGTAATTTTTGTTACTCTTTATTAGGTTATTGCATGATTAAGGTTTCTTTAGAAATATTTAGAATCATGCTCTTTTAAAGCGTCGGTAAGAACTAAGCATAGCTTCTCTAAAATTTTTGTATCGATTTTTTCAAGTGTATCTTGAGG
>JAGXNO010000075.1 GCA_019894975.1 Promethearchaeota archaeon
TTGCAGAAGTAATAAAACCATCTAAATGTAAAATTGGTTGTACTACATGTGCAAATTTATGTTTAACTGAAGCTATAAAATTACCCCCACTTCCCGGACTTTATAAACTAATGAAAAAGAGAAATATAATCGATTTATGCTGGAAAAATTTAGATTATAACAAATATATGTGGATGTAAAAAATGATTAATTATTTATTATAAATTGAAAATTAACGGTTTTCAATTAAACATCAATTACCAAAAAAACAATATAAAAAACTAAATCAAATTTACTTTTTTTTATCTTGGATAAAAAAAAATTATGTAATTTCCAATGAAATTTTTATAAGTTATATCCTAATGAGATAACAAACATTCTTCCGAATTTTTTCACCATTTTTTCTAAATTCACCACAAATTTCGGTTCTTTTAATATTCCGCATTGAGAGAGTTTTGAATCGCCTTGAAATACGCTTACAGCAAAGGTAGAACAAATTGGGTAACCACATTTACCGCAATTGGCTTTTGGTAAATAATTATAAAGCTCCATCCACGATTTTTTAATTTTATAAAAATTAAAAAAAAGAAAAAATAAGTTAATTATTCTTCAATTACATATTTATTATTGAATCGCTTTTAAAAATTAAATCAATCACATCATCAGAGGCAATTAATTTAATTTTATCTGAAATAAAATTAGACAATCCTCGGATTTCTATGTGCTCTTCACACGCAGCGACTTTTTTATTTTGATTGAGAGCTTGTGAAACTGCTTTATTAGATTTATTAGCAAAATACACTGCATTTTGAAGCAAAAGAATTGTTACATCATCTTCTTCAGTATGTTCCATAGCAAGTTCTACACCTGTAATATCTTCGCTTGTTATAAAATATAAAACTTTTTTGCTCACCTTAATCAAACCTCCTAAAATGGTATTGCAACAGTTGAATCTTCAATCATTTTCAAAATTTCACCGTGTTCTTTTACTTCAACTTGATCGATTAAATCATTTTTAGTAAGTCCCCGTTCATTAAGAGCCTTCCTATCTACATAGATGTCAAGATCTATATTTTTTATGAAATCTATGTGCATAGAATACATTGTTTTATCCACATCCTTAAGAAAGGCATAGACACCATCATTTATAGCAATGGTTATCGGTTCAAAATCACCACTAAGGGCGACAGTCATTCTTAAACCTTCAACAGGATAAAGCGTCCCCTGAGGAGGTTGCCGTAAAAGAATAACTATATTTTTTTCTTCTGACATTTTTTATCACCTTAACAAATTACTACTAGTCTATCAGTTTCATCTATAATTTTCGCAAGATCAGGCGTGCCTGCTCTTTTCACATCGCCACATTCCTTTTTTAGACAGTATTTCATGGTACCCCTAACTAAAAGACAGAGGTTGCATAATCTTACCGTAGCGCCCTTCTTCAGGATTTCTTTAAAACCCTCTTCGATGTTGAATATCCCTTCGATTTTTTTCTGGTTTTCTAAAAGCGCATTCACCGCATCCATGTAGCAAAAAACACGAACTTCATGCCCTTTATCCAATGCGGCATTAGCTAACCTTACTACTGTTTCAGGGGCTTGTGTTTGATAAGGCCCGCTAAAAAAAAGAATTCCCAGTCGTGACATCTTTTTTCATCAACTCCATCTTATATTAATTTTTTCTCCACATAAAAAGTAGATAAGCCATCAACCAACAACCGAGGATAATGAATACCCCAGATAATAGGCTTCCGAGAGAAAGAAGTGGAAAACCGCTTAAAATGTTACCTATATTGCATCCCATAGCTATGATTGCTCCAATTCCCATCGCTAATCCACCAACAAATTGAATCAAGATAGTTTTTGCATGTTTAGGGGTTCTCAACTTGAATTCTTTTGCTATAATCGCACTAATAAAAGCACCAATAACAATCCCTATTACTAACCATGTTTCCCAACCTAATACTGAATTAACTCCTGTATTCCAGAATTTATTCCAGCCGACCCAACCACCTGTAATCCCTAAAGGATAATTTCGACCAGATGCCGCTGAAGTCACATAAGCAAACGATGCTATTATTCCTATTGCAACTGCGGTTACAGCCCAATGCCATCCTTGTTTGAAAGTTTTTTGCCCAAAATTGGAAAAATCAAGCATGGGTTTATTTTCTCTTTTTTTTGCTCGTAATTCACGCCATATCCAAAAATAAGCAATTAAAGCAATTCCTACTATACCAATGATTAACATAAATATTGGTGTGAGATCTCCAAAAAGTGTAAGTGCAGTGTTATCTGAGTACGTGATTTTTGTACTATCTTGTAAAGCTTTAGCTATGGGGTTAAGTGCTCCAACTTTCGTAAAATAAGCACCACCTGCAAACCCTAATAAAGCAACTAGTGAACCCATCATACCTTCTCCTACTCGGTATGTAGTTCCACTTGCGCATCCAGCGGCTAAGACCATTCCGACTCCGAAAATTAACCCTCCGATAATGTTAGCACCCCATGCAAAATGCTTAGGATTTAATGTAATTATGTCCGCAAATGACATTATTGCAAAACCTAACATTGACAGAAGTATTGCTAGTGCTACTGATTTTGCTAATTTGTACTCTTTTAATAATATAACATCTCTAAAAGCAGAATTCATGCAAAACCTTCCTCGCTGTAATACAAATCCAAAAATAATTCCTAAAATTAATCCAGGAATTAACGCATACTGTATATCTATTGCCATTTTTTCTTTTCACCTATTTTATTTTAACCAATATTTTCCATTCAGAAGCTCCAACTTTGTCAGTTGAAAGAACTTCATTTCCCATTGATTTCATTGTTTCAGGAATTCTTTCTGCTGAAAGAGGATAATCTATCAAGATTTCTAGAACTTCTCCTGAATTCATTTTTTTAGCTTTCCTCTTACTTTTGACATCAGGGTAGGGACAAACCTCCCCTCTACAATCTAATGTTTCTGTAACATCAACCATTTTTTTTCACTTTTTTATCAATTTTTAGTTACAATTTGTAAATTGATAAAATAAACAATATTAAGAAATTTATAAAGATTTCTTAATATTGAGTATATAGTAAAAGTAGCGTATATATCTAGTAATATATCTTTTTTAAATCTTTACATTCCTTAATGTATTCGTATAAATTCACTTACAAAATGTAACATAATTATCAAAATTATAATTATAAGGGAATTATTAATAAATAATCTTACAATTTGTAACTAGAATTAACTGAAATTCTTATGGTAAAATGGATACACCTAAGAAATTTAAAAAAAAATTAAAGCTAGATAAGATCAACATTGAACTTTTCAAGTCTTTAGATGAAGATGGAAGGATAAATTATTCAAGAATCGGAAAAAAATTTGGTCTATCTCATGTTGCTATAAAAAACCGGTATGAAAACCTAATAAAAAAAAATATTATTAAACCAAGCCTGTTAGTTAATTTTTCAAAGTTAGATTTCAAATTAGCAATTTTATTATTAGAATTAGAAACTGAGAGTCTTGACAAAATAAAAGATATCTATTCTAAATGTCCCAGAGTTTTATTCTCTTTTAATTTAATAGGTGAATATAATCATCTTTTATTATTTTTTGCTGAAAATTTAGAAACTATAGAAACAATTTTTAATTCCTGTATGCTATATAATTTGAAGGGTGTGAGAAAGTCGAATATCCTACTATTTGGAAGTTTAAAAGAGGATCTCTTTTTACCTTTAAATTTATCTCAACTTGACCAACAAAATGAAAATACACCATGTGGAACTTGTTGCAAGTTTTGTAAATCTTTTATTAAAGGACAATGTATTGGCTGCCCAGCATCAAAATATTACGAGGGACCGTTAAAAATAACCTAATTCCAATATAAATTTCTTTATTTAAATAAAAAAATTAAATCTTAAGGATTAAAACCTAGATATTTTTTGTTTGGTAAGGCTGTATTTACTTTATCTATTTGTTAAACATTTTTATTTTTTGATCTTCTTTTCTTTACTGCTCGAGTCTTATACAATTCAACATATAAATAACGATCCATTTTCATCCAATATTTACATTTAACGACTCCTTTTTGTATTAAATCATCAGGAATACTTTCTTTTGTAATTATTCCTTTATTATTATCTTTTTTATGAACATATTCATAAATCCATGATGGAATCTTTTTTGCGTTTCCAAACCCTAATTTTTCATATATCACATCAATATATTCTTTATTGTCTGCACCTTGAATTTCACAAGAAACATTAATGAGCTCACTAATTGGTAAATGTTCGGGTTGATATTTATTATATATTTTTTTTACTTCAGCATTGTAATTTTTGACAGATGGAAAGGTTTTGCATTGTTCAATAAACGCATCTCTCATAACTTCAAAAAATTTAGTGCTCAATATTAATACTCTATAAACTTTTATGACTTGAGAATATACATCTACCAACATTAAATTCAACTTTTTTGGACAAGTTTCCTGTAAAATTTTTTTATAGTTATTAACCTCCATTTCTGGATAAAGACAATTTGAATAAGTAACATCACACCAATCTAAGTTTCCGATTTTAAATAATAGAAAAAATACGTTGGGTCTTACAATGAGTTTTAGGTTTATATTCTCTGATTTATATGCTTTAATTTCTTGTTTTGAAGGGATTTTCATACCAACAATTAAATTACTATTAATGTAGTCAAATTCTATAAAATCTTTATTCCAGGAAAGCTTCTGATGATATTTTTCATTCATGCTATTCTATATTTTCCAACACTTTTTACAATCTATTTAAATCAGTAGGATTTATCTCAATTAAGGTAAATTAGATGTTTTTTGGTTCATATTAATTTAAATATTTTTTTGATTACAGATTGTAACCTAAATATCTTAATATTCTTTCAAATTAAAAAAATATAAATTAAGATTTAAATTAAATATTTTTATATAGAAATTTTCTAAAAATATGACTTTATAACTATGAATGTGACTTTTTCGAATAAAGCGAGTGATTATATTAAAAAAAAAAATATTATTAATATTTTGGTAAAAATTTCATTTTTTATACAAGGTTGTGTTCATATTTATGAACCGAAATTAGAACCAATTCCGATAGATAAATTAGGAAATTTTGAGAAAAATGAACGGATTATACTAAATGGATTTACTATACTTCTATCAGATCAATTTCTAAAGATATATAATTCCCAAGAAGAGCTCCATATTGATTTGCAAAAATTCCCAAATCAAAAGCTAATATTAAAAAATCTCGATCCAATTATAATTCAAACATGCAAAATAGATAAATAAGTAAAATTAAAAACTTTTAAAATGTCAACAGAAAATAATAATTCAGATCAAAATACTAATACTCATAGAAAAGTACACTATAGGCTCGTTCGTTACAAAAAACTATCAAAATCTTACTATAACAAATTTTTGACTCTATCTATCGTGATTTTCCCTACTATTATCGTAGTTGCATTATTAATTTCAGGAGGAATTTTTGATAACATGTTTAATGGAGGGGCCCCTAATATACCCACGATCCCTGATAACCCTACTGAACCTCCCACGGAACCTTATAAATCCGATATCACTTTAACAACAATTTATGGTCAGAAAATTCAATTAGCAGATCATCAAGGTAAAGTAGTAATTATTTACTTTTTTGGTACTCACTGCCCTGGATGTCCAGAGCAAGCAAGTATTTTAGCAAATATAGATGATATATACACTAGTAGTCAACTATATATAGTTCCAATATGCCTTGATACAACCGCTGAGACATCTAATAGTGAATTAGATGATTGGTTAGGAGGATATGATCCTAATTGGCCAGTTATACGGGATACCGTTCAATATACGTATGCAAGTTATTTCAATCTAATGTACAAACCAACAGTGAAAATATTAGATATAAATGGAGATATTGAAGCTACAATGGTGGGTACAACACAAGGTAGTTTCAACAATATTAAAACACAAGTGGATGCTTTATTATAAAAATTTAATTATCAAATTCTAAAAATGTTTGATCTTGGATTATTTTTTATAGCAATTGGTGGAGGTATATTGTCTTTTTTAGCACCATGTAATATTGGCACACTACCAACTTTTATAGCATATATTCAAGGTCAAACCAATTCAACTAAAAAGGCTATACTTATGAGTTTAGCGTTTTCTGTTGGATTTATCGCATTATTTACAATCGTTGCGACTCTTTTTATTGTTATATCTGGGTTTATACGTTATATTTTTTGGATAAAAATAATATCAGGCATTATTATAATATTAATGGCATTTTATCTTTTCTTCAGCAAATTTAATAAAAAAAAACCTCAAAACTATAAACCAACACAAGTAGAGGAGGAAGCTTTAAAGAACATTTATGGTATTAAACATGAAGAAGAAGAAAAAAAACATCAAGGAATTTTAGGAGCAATAATTCTTGGGTGTTCTATGGGTTCACCTTGGATTGCCTGCATTACACCAATCTATCTATCCATCGTGACTATAGCTATGAATCAAGAAACTTTTATTTTTGGATTTTTATTATTTTCTTTTTACGCGATAGGATTAATGATACCTTATATCCTTATAGGAACCGCATTAGGACTTATTAACCAAAGAGTAATTGTTAAATTCTTTAAAATTAGTTCATGGTTGCAAAAATTCTTTGCTATATTATTAATTTGGATAGGAATTGAATTTTTACTGTCTGCATTTGGTATTGGGGGGTTGCTACCTTTTATTTGAGTTTTATGGGTGTTATTTTAAATATGAATGTTGATATAATTATTGCCTTTGTTTCTGGATTAACTATTGGTGCTACTCCATGTATTTTATTAATGGTTAGTGCTTTTGGTACTTCACTTATTTTAATAGAAGAAGAATTGAAATTTATAAAAATTGCTATTGGGTTAATCTCGGGTCTAATCTTTGGTTATATTCTAATCTCGATACTGTTTCTCTTTTTCTTTCCCTTTTTGGAAGTTTTATATTTATTCAAGTATTTTTTTGCGGGAATTTTAATTTTAATTGGAATTTGGCAAATAATTGAGTGTAAAAAAGAAGATAGTATTATATTTGGTACTCCTGAAAAAGTTAAGAAAGTATTAAAGGATTTTATTGAAAAAAAGACAGGTTTTTATGCCTTCCTGGTGGGAATTATTTTTGTTCTCATAAAAATGCCTTGTTTTGGAGGTGTTTATTTAGCATTAATATATAATCTCCATACCAACCCCTTACTTTATGTATTCATCTTTGTATATTTAGTAGGGTTGGTTATTCCAATAATAACAGTTCTTATTCTTCTTAGATTGGGATTAGAGTCAAGAAAACTTAATGATTTTAGACTAAAGTATAGAACACAATTAAGAATATTAAGTGGGGTTATCATAATTTTTCTTGCTTTTTATTTATTAATACTAGATGATTTAATCAATAGTTTATTAATTTAAGAAAAGAAAATTTATGACCAAATTAAATAGGTTTAAAAGAGATAATTAGTATGAAGTTTCTCGAGAAGAAATAAAAAGATATACTTCTGTTGATCATAAAAATGTATAGGGTGTAGTTCATTTGTATTGGATCGCCTTGTATTGATATTTACTTATGATTTTGAACGTCATAGCGTCAAAGGAATAAACCTTCAAAAATACGTCGTTGGGCGTGAGTAGATTCATGCATCCCTAAAGCAATAAATCTACCTTCTGTATCTTATTTATCTCTCATCTTTGAAATGCTTTTTATAAAAATTATTGGACTGAATGAAAAGAAGTCAATTATTAATAAATAATTTATTATTGAATTCCAATTTTTACTATACAATTTAACCCAGGTATTACGAAAAATGAGACCACATCATAAGGAATCCATAGATAAATTGGTAGAAAGTATTAAACAAGATAACAGATTTTTAGCGCTTATTATTGGTGGATCCGTCGCAAAAGGCATGGAGAGAGAAGACTCGGATATTGATATCGTTCTTGTAGCCACTGATGAGGAATTCGAAAAACGAAAAAAAAAATCCATATTTATATATTATGAACAGAAGTTCTGTAATTATCCAGGAGGCTACGTAGATGGAAAAGTTGTCGACCTACAATTTTTAAGAACTGTGGCTGAAAGAGGGAGTGAACCTGCCAGAGATGCTTTTCGAGATGCGTGGATTGCTTATTCGAAAACTCCTGAACTTGAAGATATCTTAAATAAAATTCCTGTATTCCAAAAAGAGGAAAAACTGAAAAAAATTAGAAAATTTTATGCTCAATTTGAATGCGCTAACTGGATTATCAAGGAAGCGGAGAGAAGAAACGATGACTACCTGTTAACACGAGGAATTACAGATCTAATACTATTTGGCGGCAGATTAATCCTTGAATATAATGAGATTTTATATCCCTTTCATAAATTATTTATGCAAACTCTAGAAAAAGCACCTGATAAGCCTGAGAATCTAATGTCTTTGATAAATTCTTTATTGAATGAAAGGAATTTTAAAAATGCTGAAGTATTTTATGATGCAGTAAAAAATTTCAGGAAATGGGAAACCCAAAAGTTTTGGGCGATAAGATTTCTACTTGATACTGAGTGGGCATGGATTAATGGAAAACCATATGTAGGAGATCTCTAAAAGAACAACGAAAAAAAAGAGATGAACGTGGTCTAATACCAAAGACTTTTATAGAAACTAACCTTCCTAAAAGATGAATCCATGCATTCCTCCTCTTGAATCGCTCATTAAAGATATTTTTATCAACAAAATTCCTGATCTTCAAATTCAATAATAAATTTTATCTGTTATAACCTTTCTTTTATCTGAAATATCTATTCCTTCCATTTCCAGAAGTTTTCGCTTCATTTCAATACCACCTTGATATCCACCAAGTTCTCCATTTGTTTTAATCGCTCTATGACAGGGTATAATTATAAGAAAAGGATTCTTAGCTAAAGAATTTCCAACAACTCTTGCACCGTTCGGTTTACCAATTTTTTCCGCAATTCGCTTGTACGTACTAACCCATCCCCTCGGGACTTCGGATTCCGCTATAAGTACTTTCTTTTGAACTTCAGAACATGTATTAAAGTCAAGTAGCTCTAAATCGAATTCTACTTTTTCTCCTTTAAAGAACCGTTGGATTTTCTCTCCAATGGATGTGATCTGTGAAGATGAGCCAGCACTAATTTGTTCGAAAGATTCAAGAGCTTTAATTTTGGATTTAAGTTGAGGATCACTAAGAAATACACGCTGAATCCGTAAATTAGAGTCAACTTCCCTCCATACAATAGTAAAAGTATCAAAAGGAGAAGAAAAAGTTGAGTAAAATAGATACACCATACTAAATCACTAAAATCAATAAAATACAAAAATTTAATTATTTGGGAGTGTTTTGATCTATATCATAAAATGGGCCTATGGATTAGTGGAAGATCGTTTCCTTGGCATGGAAAAGGCCGCGGGTTCAATTCCCGCTAGGTCCATAACTTATTCTTGATTCTGGTTATTTTTTTTTTATATAAATTATTTTTCTATTCCATAATATTTCTAATTCATTGAGAAAATTAACATCGTAATTAGATTGAACAAAATGGGGTAAAGAGAAAAAAAGAGAATTCCCTAATTAAAATTATTTTCTGAAAAAAATTAAATATTCAGAAAAACATACTATATGTATGACAATCCAAGATAAGACTATTGTTGGAAAAAAGGGAGAAATACTTCCGAAAAAACTTTTAAGAGATATGGCGGGAATAAATCCAGGAGATGAAGTACTGATAGAGGCTTTTAAGGGTGAATTAATAATCAAGAAGATCTATTCGATAGACGAAGCCTTGAGTATGCCGGTTATTGATTCAGGGACTCCTACAAGTATTGAAAAGGATCTTGAAGAAGAAAGATTACTACAGGAGAAATTGACAAATGAAGAACATTAAGCCACTCATACTTGACACAACATTTATCTTACCTTTATTCGGTATAAAAATTAAGATCGATGATGATTTTGAAAGTGATATTAAACGAGTTTGGAAGAATGAGATTGATGGCTATGTTGTTTATTTACCATCAACATGTCTGATTGAGACGGTATTCAAATTATTAAATGTGTACAAGAAAACAAATGATTTTAATGTTTTAGATAGATATCAAATGATTCTTCCTACATTGCTTAACTTACCAATCAATATCTTTAATTGTGAATTGAATCCAAAAGCAAGTATGATTGCTTCAGTTATAAGACATTATGGACATCCTGATTTTATGGATTGTTGGATAGCTGCGACTGCAGCAGTATTGAATGGAATCTTTCTGAGTGAAGATGTAGAATTAAAAAAAAATTTAAAGAATATTCCAGAAACAAAAAATCTATCAGTATCCTCTTGGAAGGAATTTAAAATGAAGATAAAAATGAAGAAATGACTATCCTTAGGATAGATCTTATTTTACCTTATATCATTTTTAATATTTTAAGTTGAATATTTATTAAGGAAGCACCAGGAATTATATTTAATAGAAAGTTCAATTTTAAGGTCTAAAATGGCAGATTTAGGACCTAAAGTTTCACTACAGGGAATCGAATTCTTCCTTTTTATCATTCATCTCTTCGCAATATTCCTTCATTACATAAACTTGCCCCAGATCCTGAGTTACAAATTCATCCAGATACCGCAAAGCAACTTAAAATTGAGGATGGGGAGTGGGCATTCGAATGGAAAGGTAAATTCAGAGTCTGATTTCAATGAAAATAAGAAGTTAATTTTTATGGAATTTATGGTTAGATTGTTTTTGAAAATCTTTCTTTATTCTTTGTTTCTTGAACCAAAATCGCAAAATTCTTGGCAACATCCTCTGTTCTGGAAAATGAGGGAATGTTATACTCGCCATATAGCCGTGACATTTCTAACGATCCTTCACTTTCCATTACTGAATAAAAAAAAACAGGTTTTGGGTATTTCGCTATGCGTTCCAGCATCGGTTTCATATAATCTATGGTTCCACCAGGTCCTCTTGGACCACCGGGCATTGCTGTGAACAATCCTTCTATTTTAGGTTCTTCTAAAACAGCTTTTTGAATTACTTGCATAACGTTTCCAAAAGAACCCATCATACGG
>JAGXNO010000076.1 GCA_019894975.1 Promethearchaeota archaeon
TCCCAATTTAAATCAGAAATCCTAATCATTATTACGGGTTGTATTTTTAAGCAATTTACTTGTATTAACAAAAAATTATTTTGTTCTAATATAATTTTTTATTTTGTTCTTTTTGATTTAGGATATTACAAAAGGACTAATTTAATTTTTAAACAAAATTAAAGAAAACATAAATCTTAACAAGTTTAATGGAGAAAAGTGTTTAGATGGAATATGTTAAAAGATAGCCCGGCACGGAATTTCGATTACCAAGTTTACTTGATAATTTTCGAACCGTGGTCACGGGGTTCAAGGCCCCAGATGCTTGGCCACTACACCACCGGGCTTGAGTTCTTATAATTTATATGTTATAAGGTTTTAAATCTTGTTTAAAAAATGTAGAATCTAATAAATCTTTATTGGTTTTAAGGAAATCAATTTCTGCTTTTTCATCTCTATATTCATCTGGAAGCATTTGTGGTATCGTTTCGATTATTGGATACCATCTCTTACATTCTCCACAGAATAATAATCCTGTTTTGATTTCAGTTTCAGTTTTAATTTTATTTAAAAAATATAACTCAGGAAATATGGTCTCTATTTTTTCAATTTCATTGATACTGATCTCTGCAAATTTTGCTATTTTATTTTTTAATTCCCCTCTGAGTATGTCAAAACATCGTTTGCTTAATTCAAGCGTAGATTTATCGTGTATATTATCAACTTCTTCAATACTTGATATTATCGAATTTAAATAATTATCAACTGAGCTTTTTTCTATTACGATATCGTCTTTAATATAAAAAATTCCTTTTTCTTCTTGAATTTCGATAATATTTTCGTCTTTAATACGATTTATATCCCTTTCCTCGTAAATAGTTATTATCTCCTTAAACTCATCATCTGTAGTTTCAAATGAAAATATAAATAACTCTAAAGGAAAAAATTTATCTATTGGGCAAGCTAAAATATCATATAACCACGGTTTCATTAAGTCACCGGTTGATTTGTTAGTTACAATAAATAACTTCTAAGTTGTTGAATATATTTGTCTATCGTCCTATCTATTTTCTTTCTTCTGTTGAAGAAATCATCGGATAACTTCTGATAAGCAGCTTTAGAAGAAACTTTACCTCTTTTATATCGAGATTCCAAGAAGTTTAAACCATCGTTAACACTAATTCTCTCAGCATCTAATATATCGAGCTTTTTTATAATATTATTATATGTATCGCTTGTTTCCATCAGTAATTTTTTAAAAGGCAAGATTTCGTCTTTAATCTGATCTATTTTTGCTGTATTTTTAGTTAATAGATTTTTATAAGTTTTTTTAGCCACTTTTTTACGTTTTGTTTCATTCTCTACTTTTCTAATTTCCAAAATTAATGCATTTTTTTCTTCGTATAAAGAACAAAATTCTCTAATTTCGCTCGTAAGGATGATTTCTTTTTTGAATATTGACAAATCTTCCTCTCTCTTTCGAGTTTTTATGATCAAAACAAATACTGCAGACAAGAATGCTATAATCATCATAAGGATAATAGGTCTAAGAACTAAGTCAAAAATATCAACTGTATATGTAAATAGAACTGTTTTTTTTTCAAAAGAGCTTACATTTTCAGAACTGTAAACTAGAACTCTCGTACCACCTGCTTTATAAATGGCTTCTGGAGAAGAAGATGTGTAATCTATTGAACCACATCCTTCAATAACTACTTTAGTTGTTTGTTTATAGATTAAAAAATCATAATTCGTTGTTAAAAGATTGATTGAAATGGATTGTTGAAACCAATTATGAGAAACATATTCTTCATGCGGTAAATTATATTCAATAAAAAACTTAAATTTTGAGAGTGGAGTTAAAGATGCCCGATTTTGATAGAGCTGAACAGTTAAAAGCTTCTTAGAATGATCTATCTCGGACGTTTCTATTTCTCCAAATAATTCACCTAATTCGTCGTAGATTTTTACATTCTTTGCATTCCCAGGAATAGACAGTGAGAATACCGCGGCTTCTATAATACCGACATTTTCTATGGTAACTTCTTCCGTAATTTTAATAATACCCCAGGGAGAGATAAAAATTTCTCTATTGATTTCTTCAATTTCTAATCCTGTTAGTTGTAAAGTTTTTAGAGTTACATACGTTTCGTTGTTTTCGTTTAAGTTTGTTAAAAAGGGATCTAGATGGGTAAATTCATAACTTTGCGCTAAATCATATAATACACTGTCCCCAACGTCTCGACCCATTCCTTCAAATTGTTTATGAGTATGTAGTTGTGCTTGCAGAGGTATTACATATAAAGATTTTACATCTCCTTCACACCTATATGGTAAGATTGGAAATAATAATCCAACGAAATGTATCAATTGATTTAACCCTTCTTCAAGCTCAACAATTTGATACGATACTAGATTTGTGTAGCTTTGTTTAACAATTATTGTCGTTTCCTGAGAAGGCATAAGAGGAGAATCAAAATAGATGTTTATCATCTCATAATTGCCCAATACTGCATATGATCTTTCAGCTATCAATGTGTTTTTTGCATCACTCTCAGCGTTTAGATAAATTAATTTACTTGAGTCCTCTAGGGGAACGCCTATTAGGATTGAATTAATAGGATTATCGTTTTCATTTAAGATTGTCAATCTATCAATTATATTTATTAAACCAGAAGCACTTAAATTAGTACGTCGTATAAGTCCAGTTATCAAAATGTTTTCTGCTCCTTCTAAACTACCTGATAGTTTGGGTATTTCGAATTCAAATTGATCTTGATCTTGATATATGGAATTATCATTAAAATATTGAAAAATAAAAATAAACGATAAAACTCCAATTAATAGCGTGATTTTAGTTCTTTTTCTCATAATAAAATACCTTTTCTAACTCAAATTAACTAACAATAATTAATACCCTTAATAAAAATTTATCATATTTTTTTTTATAATTCAAGATAAAACTTATTATTTTTGATGTTTTTATTTTATTTAATTAGTATTAAGTATTGTGATAATAGATTAATGTCATCTCAACGCGGTCAATCAAGACGTAAAAAAAGAAGAAGTGGTAGCGCTCCAATGCCTTTGGGAGGTGCTGGTTTAATGAGATTTTTTGAAGATAGTTCAATTGGAATTAAAGTTAGTCCTATAACTACTACCATTTTCTCCGTAGCTTTAATTTTGATTGTGATATTTGCTTGGTTGGGGATTTTCGATTGGTTATTTACTCCTTCGTAACCCATTTTCTTAACTAATTTGTTGTCAGGCTATGAAAATATCAGATTTTCAGGATTTACTAAAAGATCTTTATCTTCAAAATGATTTAAATAGAGGAGTTAAATCCACCTTTATTTGGTTAGTAGAAGAAGTTGGGGAATTAGCTACCATATTAAATTCAACAGATATAAATAAGAAAAAAGTATCTGAAGAGTTAGCAGATATTATCGCATGGGCGATTTCTATCGCAAACATTTTAGATGTCGACATAGAAAAAGCATTATTTAATAAGTATCCTTACAAATGTAAAAAATGCAGCTCTTCTCCATGTATGTGTGAAAAATGAATAAGTTAATATTATTTTAAGAAATAAATCAACTAAAAACTACCATAAAGTGAAACCACTAAATGGATCTAGAACGAAAAAATAACTCTTTTCTACATCAAAAGGCAAATGTTCACAAAAATGCATATATTGACAGTTATACTGCAATAGGGAAGGGAGTTAAAATTGAAAGTGATGTTTATATTTCAAAAGGCGCCAAGATCTATGGAAATGCATTGATTCGAGCAGGTACTTATGTAGGTGAAAATTGCATTGTTGGGCATCCACAGAGAGATGATTTATCAAAAATAATAAAAGAGAAGAAGGAGATTACAGATTATGAAAGTCCCTTACTTACGATCGGAAGAGATTGCACCATTAGAGCAGGAACGATAATTTACTCTGAAGTTAAGATAGGTGAAAAATGCCAAACAGGACATAATGTTATGATTAGAGAAAAAACTACTGTAGGTAGTAATACATCAGTAGGTACTAACACGGTTATTGATGGAAATGTAATAATAGGAGAAAATGTAAGTATTCAAACCGGTGTCTATATTCCCTTATATTGTAAAATTGGAAACAATGTTTTTATGGGACCATTTAGTAAATTAACAAATGATAAATTCATGATGCGCAAAGAATTTGCTCTAAATGGTCCAACTATTGAGGATAATGTTTCATTAGGAGCTAACTCAGTAATCTTACCAGGAATTATATTAAAAAAGGGAACTATTGTTGGAGCGGGTAGCGTGGTTACAAAAAATACTAATGAGAACGATATCGTTATAGGAAATCCAGCTAAATTATTAAAGAAAAAACCTGAAGATTGGAAATAATTATTAAAAGCTACAATACCTTAAATTTTTCGAAATAATTTCAAATAAAATGTGTGAAAAATGAGTTTATTTAATAAAAAAATTTGGATTGACATAGAGGAACCAAAAACAGCAATTATGTTTAATTCTCTACTAAAGAAGTTTCAAAAGGAAGACGCAGAACTTTTAGTTACAGCTAGAGATTATGATTCAACTTTTCAAATTTTAGACGATTTAGACATTAATTATCAGAAAGTAGGGAAACATGGTGGTGAACGGTTAGAAGATAAATTGGAAACTTACATACATCGTTTAACCGAATTATTTCCCTTTGTTTCTAATTTTAAACCCGATTATTTTATCACCTTTTCTTCTGTGGAGGGTGCCAGAATCTCATACGGGTTAAAAATTCCTTCGGTAGGTTATAATGATGAACCACGAAATGTTCCAGTGTGTAAATTAATATTTCCTTATTTAGATAAGATAATAATTCCTGCGTGTGTTCCTGAAGAAATGTATATCAATCTTCACGCCAATCCGGATAAATTAATTAAATATAATGGTATAGATGAAATAGCTTGGCTTTCAGATTACGAGCCTGATCCTAAAATTCTTGATATATATTCCTTGGAAAAGGGCAAATTCGTAATTATTCGGAGTGAACCAAGCTTTGCTAGTTATTTTATTGATAAGCTTAAACCGGAAGAGTCATTAATTAGCCAATTCTTTCCACCAATCTTTTCGAAATTTCCAGATTTAAAGTATTTTTTAATAGTTAGAACAGATAAACAGGAAGCGTTTCTTAAAAAGAAGTTGAGAAATTATATTGATAACTCCAACATAATTATTACGAGATATATGCGTAATATGGTGGATTTATGTTATTACAGTGCTTTAGTAATCAGTGGAGGGGGGACAATTGTACGTGAATCAAGCCTCTTAAATGTTCCAAGTATAGAATATTTTCCAGGAGAAACAGCCCCCCAAGAACATTTTTTAATTGACAACGGTTTTCCCTTGATACATATAAAAGAATGTGACAAAATCGTAAAGAAATCTATTGAGATTATCTCATCAAAACCAAGTAGTGATAGGTTCAATACTTCATTTAAAAGGAAGATTATGAAATTTGAAAACCCAAACGATATTTGCTTTAAAATTGTAAAGAAGAATTTGATTAGCTAATCCTGGTAATTTAAAAGTCTTAAATACTCCTTTTCTAATCTTTTTCCAACCGTGTTCCAACTGTATTTTTTGATAAATGTTTGGGCATTTTTTACTAAATTATTCCTTAAATCATCATCGTTGAGAAGAATTTTAATTTTTTCTGCTAATTTTAAAGAGTCTCTAGGAGGGACGAATAAGGCATTATCTCTTAATATTTCTCTATATACTAAAATTGATGAACAAATAACAGGGGTTCCACAGGAAATAGCTTCTAAAGGAGTTAAACCAAAACCTTCTGATGACGAAGAGTAAGTAAGAAAAATATCTCCCATTGAAAAATAATAAGGTACTTCATCCTCAGGTAAATATCCCGTAAAAAGAACATCTTTATGCATTTCTCTCCAGTTTTTGTATTCATTTTCCATCAGGTAATCTGGTTTTCCCCCGATAACTAAATTAACATTAGGAATTTCAGTTTTAACTATTCTGTAAGCTTCTATTATATTAGCTACTCCTTTATAGGGGGTAATTCTTCCGATATACAATAGCACAGGTCCTTGAATATTTAATTTTTCCTTTAATCTTTGGGCTTCTACAGGATAAGGTTTATACTTCTCTTCGATACCATTATAAATAGTCGCAATCTTATTGTTATCAATTCTTGGAATATAATGTTGGAATTCTCTTTTAACAAAATTAGAAACAGTAATTATTATTGATGCTCTCTTTGAAACAAATCTTATTAGTAATCTTTCTATGGGAATTGTTGTAAGTTCAGTCTCAAAAGGGGTGAAATCGTGAATCGTACAAATGAATTTTGTTCGTCTTGCTAAAATAATTGGTAACGCTGCTTTAGCACTGTTAGCATGTGTAATATCGAAACTATTAGTTCTTAAGAATTTAAATACTTTATAATAGAAGTGAAGAACCCAAAAAAACCTCTTTCTAATGAGATTAAATTGAATAATGTTTGGATCTCTTAATTCTTTGTTCCACTTGCCAGTAATTAATGTTACATCATGACCTTGTTGTTTTAAATATTCAAAAAGTGCTCTGATTACTTTAGCTTCTCCATCAGCACTATCTGGAGAAACTGTTAAAGAGATTAAACATATTTTTAACTTTTTCATATGAAATCTGGCAATATTCTAATTAAATCTTACAATGTTATGTGAGCTGTTTAAATCCATCTTCAGTTATTAGTATCGTTTCTTCGCTTTGGGCAACAAATTCTCCTTTTTGCTCAGCTAACACATAATGTACTTGAATTTTTCCCTGCTGAACTAGCTCTTGAAGACCAAATACAACTCCCATTCTAAAATCTTTTGCTAACCATCTTTCTGCAAAAGGTAGAGTTTTATAATTCTTATTAATATGTCCTAAAATTTGTTTAGAAGTTTTCCTCCGTAATGGTACTCTTCCTGCATAGGGATTCAATTCATAAATATAGGAGGAATTGGTATTGTGAACTGTACCTTCTCCCGTTGATGCAAAAATTTCTATAGCAAAAATTTCTCCATCTTCCATTATATCCCCACGCTGAGTACCTAATTCGGGTAGTTGTTTTTTTCCATGAACCGTCCACCTTTCAATTTGATGCCCACCTAATTCTTTAATTGGATTATATTTAAAACCTTTCACGATATCTTCTATCTTTTTACCCAATTCTCTCGTATTAATCTTAGGCCTAGCCATCATTTTTGCTGCTTCTAAAGCGATTTCTGTTGCTTGAATAATGTTTTCAAGGGCTTTATCATCACTAAAACTTTTAGTAAAAGCAGTATCTACAATGTATCCATCAACATGCACGCCTAAATCGATTTTAACAATATCTCCGTCCTCGACAGTAAGTTCATCGTCTTTTATCGGAGAAGTGTAGTGAGCAGCAATGTTATTTATACTCACATTAACGGGAAATGCCCAACCTCCCTCTAATTCGATAATTTTACTTTCTGCTTTTTCTATTAAATTGAAAATATTCGTTCCAACTTTTACTTGTGGTTTAATGAATTTCTTTACTTCTTGAGCGATGTTTCCCGCTTTAGTTAAAGATTCGATTTTATGTTTTTTCTCTTCTTCTTCTTTATCTGCTTCTTCTTGATTAATTTTTTTTGCAGATTGATTTTTTAAATTATTATTCTCAGTCATTAAAATAAGTAAATGTAAAAGTTGATAAAAATATTTTTTAAATTAGGATATTAAACTTAATAAAATGAAAAAATAAGGTAAACATTAATAATTAAATAAAGTTAATTTTAATAGATCATATAAGTTATGAATTAATCACTCATTAGGTCGATTTATAATTGAGTGAAAATATTTTTAAGTTAATGAAACCTTCGTTAAAAATTAGGGAGGTAGTAATGGTTGTCTGAAAATATTAGTGAGCTCACGGATCTACTAAGAAAATTATCGGCGGTGAATAGTGATATAGAAGGTTCCGCTATAGTTAGTGTTCAGGGGCTCCCAATTTGTTCCGTTTTAAGCAGAAATGTGAATGATGGAATTGTTTCGGCCATGTCTGCTGCCATTCAGAGCGTTTCAGAACGAGCAGTTGAGGAACTTGATCGGGGCGAATTAAAAAGGATTCTTATCGAAGGTTTAAACGGAATTATAATCCTCTCTAAAGCTGGTGATAACGCTATTTTATGTACATTATGTAGTCCTAATTCTAGTTTAGGAATGGTTTTTCTAAATATCCAAAGCGTTTCCAATAGGATTGCTTCGCTTTTAGATTAAAGTACTAATATTTTTTACAATTTTAGTTCTAAAAAAAATAGGATATAGGTTCTGAATATTATCTATAAATTTAAATAGAAATTCTCTTTCAATTTTTAAGATAATAATTTTTTTTCAGATTTTGATGATGAAAAAATATTATTAAATAGATTTTTGATCTATTATTGATATTATCAAAAATTAATAAAAAAAAAAAGATGGTTTTGAAAAATGGTGCTTCCTACCTCTTGGACATTTTGGTTAGAGGGATTAACCGCGTCAAGTGTTATATCAGTTGGAATAATACTTGGTTTAATCTCGATTTTGAAAGCTAGAAAGTTAAAAGCAAAGCTTCTTACTGTGTTAGGATTATCTATCTTCTTCATAGGATTTTTGTATCTGGGACCAGCTTCAGACTTTTTAATGGTAATAATAACAGGTTCTAATTTATATAGTGAAATTTGGGGTCTTGGTATATATGGTATCTTAAGCTATTTATGGATTGCTCCAGCTTTAGTTTTGGCAATGTATATTGGTGGAGAATTACTAATACCTAAAAGAAAATGGATACTTGTTATTTTTTACTTGGTTCTTGGTATAATATTTGAATATTTTCTATGGTTTCATACTTCAGAGACATTTGTAATACCACCACCACCATCAGGAGAGATAATTGATTCTAGTTTTGTAACATTATATCCTACTTTTCTTTTAATGGCACTTTTTATCCTTTCAATCTTAATATTTCATGGAATGGGTTTTTTAATAAAGGCTATGAAATCAACAGGGGTACTTAGAAAAAAATTCTTGTTATTAGGATTTGGATTTATAATATTTGCATTTGCCGGTGCAGGTGATGCCTTAGTTGATCCTGGAATTCTGTTAGTTATTGTAAGATTGGCAATGATAACTAGTATAATATTGATGTATCTAGGATTAAAAGCTTAATTTTTTTTTTTCTATTTTCTTATCTCTTGAACATAATCGAATATTGTATCAATTCGATCCTTTATGCTACCAAATAAACCTTCCTCTTCAGAAACTACCGAATTTATTGCTGTTTTTAGGCCATAGTGGCTTTCAGAAATTAAAACTCTTATTGGAAGCGTTAAAATATCGCTTAATAACATCAAAATTTCTTGGAAAATCTTAATAATTTTTGGGATGTTCTCTTCAGTTTTTTCCATTATTGACTGATCCGAAGGAATTAAACCGTCTTCCCTTTCTTTTCTTATTTCTTCCCAGACATTATCTTTTAACTCTGAAAAATCAATACCTAAATTTTCAAGTGCCATTTGGGCTCCTTCAAAGAGATAATTAATATCATCCTTACCCGAAAATTGCCTTACATTCTCGACCATTTCCACCGGAGCTAACCCATCAAGAAATCTTATTAATAGTTGATGATAATCGTTTATAACATCAATAGGGATGAATAATAACACAAATTCTCTTAATTGTTTAAAAAGATATCCTGC
>JAGXNO010000077.1 GCA_019894975.1 Promethearchaeota archaeon
GATGCGTTCAGAAAATATAGCTTTAGAGAACTTGAATGATATAGTTAATTTTTGTCATAAGCATAATCTAAAAGCATATTTGACTACCAATATCTTAGTGTATGATAATGAATTGAAGCTAATGCGTAAAATCATAGAAGAAAGCAAGAGGGCGGGTATTGATGCTCTGATTGTTCATGATTTAGCTACAATTGAAACAGCTAAAGAATTTAGCATTCCTTTTCATATCTCGACCCAGTGTAATGTTTCTAATTCTTTATCAGCAAGATTTTATGAGAAATTAGGTGCTGAACGCATTATTTTAGCTAGGGAGTTATCTCTTGAAAGAATTAAGGAAATTAAACGGAATTTAACGAAAACAGAAATTGAAGTCTTTATTCATGGAGCAATGTGTACTTCCATTAGTGGAAGATGTTATTTTTCTCAAGACATATGCGGATCCGAAGAAAAATCAGCAAATAGAGGTAACTGTGAACAACCGTGTAGAAGAAGATGGTGGGTTAGGGAAGAATCTGGAAATGAATACATATATGACGGAGTAAGATTTATGAATTCAAGAGATCTGTGTACAATTGCACATATCCCAAAGCTGATTGAAGCAAATATTGATGCGTTTAAGATTGAAGGTCGAATGAGACATCCACATTATGTAGATATTGTTACTAAAACATATCGAGAAGCAATTGAAGCATATTATAATCAAACGTTTACAAAGAAAAAAGTCGGATGGTGGGTCACTGAACTAAAAAAAGTTTATAATAGGGGTTTTACACCAGGATTTTATTTTAAAAGGATGACGGAAGAAGATCATCAACATATATCTCCCACAAATTTGTCTCATTTTCGCTACATTAGAGTTGGTCAAGTGGATAAGTATGATTCTAACACAAAGTATGCAACCATCTCATTAGATAATGGATATCTTACTAAAGATGATGACCTGATAATAATGGGTAATAATACCGATACTTACATACATCAAGAAGCAAAAGAAATTCGATATAATGGTAAATTTGTAAATAAAACTCCACGAGGAACTAAAGATGAAGAAGTAAAGATCGAATTAAAGATAGATGACACTGCTATTGGGGAAGGGAGTGACAAAGTATACGTTTTTACTGATAAAACGTATGATAAAAAAGTCTACTCTCTATAGATAAAATTTAATTCTACCTTTTCATAACTATCTTATTAACTTTAATTTTTTTGTAAAGGCTATTTTTATGGAGAAAGGAAAGAAAATTATTGAGTCTGTCCCAAACTTCTCTGAAGGATCTGACGGGCAAAAAATAGAGGAAATTGTGGCGGAGATAAAAAATACCCCTAATACTCGTATTGTTGACATTCAGTACGATTCAGATTATAATAGAGCAGTAATTACTTTTGTGGGGACTCCTGATGCTGTATTAAAAGCTAATGTATCAGCTGCGAAAAAAGCAATTGAACTAATCGATATGAATAACCATCAAGGTCAGCATCCCAGGATCGGTGCAATAGATGTTGTTCCATTTGTTCCCGCCCAGAATGTAACCATAAAGGAATGTATTGATTTATCTGTTAAATTCGCTGAAATTATCGCACAGGAAGGTGTTCCAGTATATCTTTATGAAGAATCAGCAAGAAAAATGGGAAGAAAAAATATTGATAATATTCGGAAAGGAGAATATGAGGGTTTAAAGAGCGCTATAAAGACTGATCCTGAACGTAAACCTGATTTTGGTCCATCTGAACTTCACCCCACTGCAGGTGCCATGATAACAGGTGCTAGACCTCCATTAATTAGTTTTAATATAAATCTCGGAACAAAGGATATTAAAATCGCCAAAAAAGTTGCGAAAGCGATACATCTACGTTCAGGTGGCTTAGTTAATATAAAAGCCATGGGAACCGAACTGGCAAATAGAGATAATGTTCAAGTAGGGATTAGTAATATTAATTTCATGAAAACTCCTTTATATAGACAAGTTGAACTAGTAAGAATTGAAGCGTCTCGGTATGGGGTACCAATAACTGGGACCGAATTAATAGGTGTATTACCGTTGGATGCTGTTTTAAATTCTCTAGAATATTATTTGCAACTCGAAAATCCTCAGAAGCTCGAAGAAAAACATTTACTAGAACATTATTTTGATTTTTAATATCTGTTTAATTATTGCTAACTATAACTTTACCATTTTTTATAACTTTTGAAACTAAGTTTACACCAAGTTTATATGGAAGGAAGTTATAATTTGGAACATCAAAAATTATCAAATCTGCTTTTTTACCAACCTCCAAGCTTCCAATTTCGTCTTGTCTTTGAAGTGCACTCGCACTATTTATAGTTGAAGCTGTTAAAGCTTCTGCAGGTGAAAGATGCATATTATAACAAGCTAGTGCTATAATCATTTGCATTGATTCTATCCAACAATTAGGATTTAAATCGGTTGCTAAAGCAATAGGTATTCCAAGATCTATCATCTCTCTAGCGGGAGCATATTCATTTGACATTAAGCAGAATGGAGTACCAGGTAAAAGCGTAGCAATAACATCGGCATCTTCCATTGCTCTTAAACCATCAGAATTTGATTTAATTAAATGCCCTACTTGAACGGCTTTTATCTCCGCGGCTAACATGGCTCCATTTGTATCAATAATTTCATCGATGTGAATTTGGGGAATTAGTCCATACTTTTTAGCAGTAGTTAATATTTTCCTTGTTTGATCTATAGAAAAGATACCTTTTTCACAAAAAACATCACAAAATTCAGCAAGATTTTTTTTGACGACATTCGGAATCATCTCAGAAATAATAAGATCAACATAGTCATCTGTTCTATTATCATATTCTGGTGGTATCGCATGCGCACCTAAAAATGTTGAAACTATATCAATTGGGTGTTCTTGGTTTAAAATCTTCGCAACTGTTAACATTTTTATTTCACTTTCAGTGGTTAAACCATAACCTGATTTTGTTTCAAGTGTAGTTGTACCATGTGACAACATTCGATTTAGAATAGTTTTCCCGTTTTCTACTAATTTCTCTAATGAAGCACTCCTCGTTTCGCGAACAGTTTTTAATATGCCTCCCCCTTCCTGGAGAATTTCAAGATATGATTTTCCCTTTAATTTCAAAGAGAATTCATGTTCTCTTGTCCCATCAAAAATAATGTGAGTATGAGGATCGACAAATCCAGGAGTAACTAATTTATTCGAAGCATCAATCTGTTTTGTTACTCTTCCTAAAGTATATTTTGATTCTAATTCTTCAGTACTACCTACAAAAATAATCCTGTCATCTTTAATTGCTACTCCGCCATCATTTATAATGGCTAGTTCTGACATATTAACACCCCTTCTTGGGGCACCAAAAATAGTATTCATAGTGACTAATTCATTTGCATGATATATCACCATATCTGGGGTAGTTTCAGTAAACATTTCTTTTTTCCCATAAGTTGATGCTACAAACAAATCTTTACAACTCTAATTATTTGTGGGCAATGTTCAATAATTCATTACTCTTTATAATTTCTACTGCCATGGCAATATATTTAGATAAAATTGTATCCTCATTAATATGGGGGATTTTTCCACGTATAAACTGATGACATTCTTCAATAATTTTGCCAGATTTTAATGGTCTTCTAAAATCAAAAGCTTGTGCAGCACAGATGAGTTCAATTGCTAGAATCTTTTCGAGATTTTTAATAATTTTAAGCGTTTTTCTTGCACTTATTGGTCCCATACTTACGTGGTCTTCTTGTCCACCCCCTGTAGGAATACTATCAGCGCTTGCAGGAAAGCAAAGGGATTTGTTTTCACTAGCTAAAGCTGCTGAAGTATATTGTATCATCATAAAACCAGAATTTAACCCTGCTTCTTTTATTAAACATGAAGGTAATCCCCATTTTCCTTCCATTAATAAAAATATGCGACGATCAGATATGTTCCCCATTTCAGATGCTGCTAAGCCGGCGTAATCTAAAGGTAGTGCAATCGGTTGTCCATGGAAATTTCCACCACTATAAGTTTCATTTTCATTTAAAATAATCGGATTATCAGTAACTGAATTCAGTTCACATTCTAATTTCTCAATTAAATGATATAATGCATCTCTTGATGCCCCATGAACTTGGGGAATACATCTCAGGGAATAAGGATCTTGGACCCTTCCACAGTCTTTATGTGATTCAATAAGTTCAGAATTTTGTAAAAGCATCCTCATCCTTCTTGCTACTTCCACACTTCCTTTGTGTGGCCGTAACTCAATTAATTTCTCTGCAAAAGGTTGTGGAGATGCAAGGTAACTTTCAAGAGATATAGCCCCAATAAGATCAGCATGATCAAGTGCTCTTGAAAAAGTCTCAACAATCTTTATAGCATAGGCCGCCATGAATTGTGTTCCATTGATTAACGCTAATCCTTCTTTCGCGTGCAATTTTAATGGTTCTAAATTATGATCTTTAAAAATTTGCTTAGATTTAATGTAATTTTTACCGTCTCTCGTTAAAAATCCTAAGCCAATCAATGGAAGAAAAAGATGTGCTAAAGGAGCTAAATCTCCTGAAGCACCAACTGAACCCTGTTTAGGTACTAGTGGAATATAATTATTTTCAATGTGCCAACAAATTCTTTCTATCACTTGTAGTGAAATTCCGGAATATCCTTTAGATAAAGTATGTACTTTTAAAATTAACATCAATTTAGACAGCTCAATTTCAATCGGGGAACCTACCCCAACGCTATGACTTTTTAGAAGATTCTCTTGTAATTTTCCAATTTCTTCCAAAGTAATCCTAGTAGTACAAAGCGAACCGAATCCTGTGTTAATACTATATACCAATTGATCTCCTTTAGCAATTGATTGAACTGCTTTAAAACACTTGTTAATTTTAGATTTTGCTTCTTCCGTTATGATCCCGTTTATTTGACCTCTAGCTAATTTCAATGCTTTGTTGACTGTTAATTTATCTATTCCATAATTAAATTTATTTTCCATACAACAATCACTTATTTCTTTATTTATTCTCTTCCTTTATCGAATTTTCTACTAAATTATCTAAAAACTTATCTTCAGCTAGGTATGGAAGAGTAATGTTTCCTTTTTCTTTATTATTAATATTCCACTTATATGCTGTTTCAAAAGCATGAGGATTCCTGGCCCAACTTCTTCTCGCAATTCCACCCATAACATCCCATTCAATAGCATTTCGAATAATATTATCTACTTTTTCAGAACCATCTAAAACCAATCCAAATCCACCATTAAAACATTTACCAATTCCTACACCCCCACCATTTGAAAGAACAACGTAAGACATACCCCTAATAGCATTTCCCGCAAAACAATGTAGAGCCATTTCTGCCATCACATTACTTCCATCTTTAATGTTAGATGTTTCCCTAAATGGAGAATCCGTCCCAGAAACATCGTGATGATCCCTCCCTAGCATTATTGGCCCAATTATTCCTTTTCTTACAAGATCATTAAATTTTAATGCAATATCAATTCTCTCATCAGCATCAGCATATAGTATTCGGGCTTTTGTTCCTACCACTAGATTATTTTTTTTTGCATCTCTTATCCATACATAATTATCTCTATCTTGAGCTCTTCTTTCTGGATTAATTGAGTTCATCGCAGTTTGATCGGTCTTATCTAAGTCTTCTTGTTTTCCAGAAAGACATACCCATCGAAAGGGGCCATAACCATAATCAAAACAAATAGGACCCATAATATCTTCCACATAAGATGGCAAAATAAATCCAGTTGATATATCAAGTTCATTTTTCGCAACTTCCTTTATCCCCGCATCATATACCGCTTTTAGAAATGAATTACCATAATCCCAAAAATATGTACCTCGTTGTGTCATTACCTTAATTAAGTTATATTGCTCCTTTAATGAATCATCTATCAATGTCCTAAATCGATCATTTTGGTTTTTAATTAATTCTCTCCCTTCTTTAAAACTTACTTGAAACGGAGTATAACCGCCCTCATAAACAGCATGACATGAAGTTTGGTCAGATGCGAGTTCCACTTTGATATTATTTGTTACCACATATTTCCAGAGATCAACTACATTTCCATGATATGCTATTGATGTTGAGTTTTTGGATATTCTGGCGTCTTGTACCCATTCAAAAATTTCATCTAAATCATCAGAAATTTTAGAAACCCAGCCTTGTTCATGTCTAGTTTTTATTCTTGATTCGTCCACTTCAGCGATGACACCTATTCCTCCGGCAATTTCAACTGCTTTTGCCTGGGCTCCACTCATTCCTCCTAAACCAGAAGAAATATATAATATTCCCTTTAAGTCTTCATTTTGTGGTATTTTTAAGTATGATCTTCCTGCGTTTAATAAGGTGATATAAGTGCCATGCACAATTCCTTGTGGACCGATGTACATCCATCCACCTGCTGTCATTTGACCATAATTGGCTACGCCCATTGCCGCCGCCACAGCGAAGTCATCTGGATTATCAAACATTCCCACCATAATACCATTTGATGAAATTACCCTAGGTGCATTAGGTGATGTAGGAAAGAGTCCAACTGGATGCCCTGAGGCGATAACAAGAGTTTGCTTTTCATCCATTATCTCAAGGTAATTCTTAACTAATCTGTATTGCATCCAATTTTGAAGCACTGAGCCGGTTTCTCCATAAGTAACCAACTCGTACGGATAAAGAGCTACGTCAAAATCGAGATTATTATCGATCATGACTTGTAATGCTTTTCCTTCTATAGTATTACCTTTGTATTTGTTGATTGGTTTTGCTTTTATATTTCCTTGAGGTCTATATCTATAGCCATAGATCCTACCTTTTGTCATAAGTTCTTCTAAGAATTCTGGTGCAAGTTTTTCATGTAAGGTAGTAGGAATATATCTTAATGCATTCTTTAACGCTATTTTAGTTTGAGTAGGGTTAAGAGAATAACCCCTTGATGGTGCTCTTCTAATTTCCTCAACAAATTTTGGATATGAAGGTAGTTTATCAGGTAATTTAATACTCATCGCTTTTGAAATATCCATACTTTTAACTAACTGCAATTAATATTTAAAGTATATTATTTTTTAGTTACTACATATACAGTTAAGGATTTGTGCTAATAAGGAGCCCTACTAGTATATCTTCTTATTTTAAGATTTTAATTCCACGAAGTTCTAATTTATGTAAAAAATCAAGATAACCTTTAAGGTTATTTTTTTCAATATTCAAGTATTTTAGAGAAGGTAGGGTTTCCAATGAATTTGGTAAATCAGTTAAAAAATTATCGCGGAGAAATAAATATTTTAGAGATTTAAGTCTTCCAATTGAATCCGGGAGTTTCGCCAATTTATTATTTCCTAAATATAAGTATTTCAACGAATGCAAAGATCCTATTGAATCAGGTATACTACTTAATTCATTATAGTATAGATATAAATGTTTAAGAGAGGTTAAAGATCCTAGAGTCTCAGGAATAAGGCTTAAACGATTTTTTCCTAAGTCAAGAATTTCCAAAGTGGTAAGAAATCCAATAGATTTTGGGGTATCAATTAGTCGATTAAACCCTAAAATCAAACTCTTAATTGATGAAAGAGCTCCGATTGATGGTGGGATATATGCTAACTTATTAGTGGATACATCTAATTCTAATAATGAGTCAAGAGCACCTATTGATTCAGGGAGTCTTTCCAGCTCATTTTTACTTAAATCTAATATTTCTAATGAGGTTAATTCACCTAACGCATCTGGAAGATGTTTAATTTTATTATCATAGGCACTTAACTCTGTTAATTGTTTTAACTGCCCAATAGATTCCGGTATAATATCTATAATATTATTATCAATTTTTAGAGTCTTAAGTGAAGTTAACTTTCCGATAGGATCTGGGATTTCTGTTAATTGATTTCGATCACACCTCAACGTTCTAAGAAATGATAGATCTCCGATTGAATCTGGCAATAGTTTTAATCGATTTTCAGATAATTCAAGCCTCAACAAACTTTTGAGTTTTCCAATTGAAGAAGGTAGTTCAAGTAATTCATTTGATGAAATACTTAGGTTTTCTAGGGCAGAAAGTGACCCAATACTATTGGGGAGGGAATTTAATTTATTTGATGATAGTCCAAGATAAATTAAGTTAGACAATTTACCAATTGAGCTAGGTAAGTTTCTTAAGGTATTTCCTTTTAAAAATAATGAAGTTAGAGAAACCAGATCTCCAATTGTCTCTGGTAAATTTGTCAAGTTATTATTTCTTAAATTCATTCTTTTTAAAGAATACAGCGAACCAATTCGCTCAGGTAGATTATCTAATTTATTATTTCCCAAATAGAGGATTTTTAATGAATTTAAATCTGTTATAGAATCGGGCAATTTTAAAATTTCATTATTGCTCAAATCTAACGTTTTTAGTTTATTTAAATCTCCTAAAGAGGGAGGAAGATTAATTAATTTATTTTCACTCAAATCTAAAAGCAATAAGGATGAAAGATCCCCAATAGATTCAGGTAGATTTTCAAGATGATTTGATTCTAAGTGTAATTCATTAAGATTCGTTAGAGATTTTATTGACTCGGGTAAACTTTTTAAACTGTTTTCACTTAAATCAAGGATTTCTAGTATGGGGAGGTAACATAGTGCATCAGGGATCAAACTTATATTATTGCCCCTGAAATAGATCTCTTTTAAAAAAGTTAATGACCCAATGATTGGGGGAATATTTGATAGTCCACAGGAAAAGAGGCTTAATCCCGTAATATGTCCCTCATTTACACAATACCCGAGTTTATAACGTTCTAACTCTGATATTTCTGGTATAGAGCCTTCAATTTGCGTTTCTAATAACTCTAATGCTTCTCTTTCTTTCTCAGGTATGTTCATTTTTTTATTATTTCAAAAAGTATTCAATTATTAAAATCACTTAAAAAGATCATATCAAGACACCATATTTATTTTTATCAGAAAAAAAGAGTGAAGAAAAAAATAGAAAAGATTAAAATTTTAAAAGTCTATATCTTTTCCTTCATAAGCATATTCGAATATTTTTATGAATTCCTGCTTATTTGGGATTCTTGGGGCCATTACACTACTAGGATCTTGAAAACATAAACTTACTAACTTGTCTAAACTTTTATCAAAATCTTCTTTTGAAGTTCCTAAATCTTTAAGTCGATATATAAAATCCATATCTTTTTGTAATTCTTTTATTTTTTCAAGAACTTTAAAAGCTGCTGTTTTATCATCCTCATCCCATTTAGCCCAACCTAACTTCCTCGCCATAAGGGAATGCATTTGGATTGATTCATTTGTATCC
>JAGXNO010000078.1 GCA_019894975.1 Promethearchaeota archaeon
AAATTTAGATCTTGAAATAAAGGTTATAGAAAGCAAGTATCTGAATAGTTACATGTTCAGTAAACATTAAATCATAAAAAATAGATATTAATTTTTAATTTAGAAGTAAAGGAAAATACACTAAATGGTAGATAAATTAATCATAATTCATTCCATCGATTTTAAGAATGTGAGAAAGATTTGTTGAGATAGTTCAGGTAAATCTTCAATTGTTTTTTTAACTTTTTCAATGAACTCCTCCTTAGATTTAGCGTCTTTTAATATATAGTTGTCAATATCTTTGAACTTATTCGTAACTTTTTCATAGGCATGCGTATAATTGTCGAGAGACTTACTAATCGGTAATTTCCATTCTTGACTTTCCGGATATTTATCCTTATCCTTCTTTTCTTTATCTTTTTTATCCTTTTCCTTATCTTTTTCCTTATCCTTATCTTTTTCCTTATCCTTGTCTTTTTCCTTATCCTTGTCTTTTTCCTTATCCTTTTTTTCTTTTTCTTCCTCTTTTTCTTTCTTGTCTTTATCTTTTTCTTTTTCTTTTCCCATAAAACATCATTTCAGATTTATATTAGTGCAAACATGAAATAGCGCATATATAAAATTTTGGAGATATTGTGAATAATTGAAATTTATGATGTTTGTCACATAATTACAAAATAAACCGAAAATTAATAGAATGTTGCCTAATTTATGATCACTAAGCTTAATTCTTGAAGGATCCCCCAAAACACCATTAATCAATAATTTTATTGATACTTTACTTACTTATGCTTATTATGATGAGATCCTTGATGCATTAGTTTTTTGTTTAGATGATTCCAAATATGTAAATCATTCACTTAATCCTAATTCAGGGACTATTGAAGAAAATTCATTGAGTGCTATTGCGAGAAGAGATATTAGACCTGGTGAGGAAATTACTGAAGATTATTCCACTTATGTTTTATGTGATTGGTTAAAAAAATATAAGAGATTCTTTGATCCATCATGTTGGTGAACTTTGTAGATTAATAAAATTTAGACAAATTTTTTATATTTTATTCAGATTGAATATAGTCTAGATGGATGTAATCAGAATTAATACGCCCACGACGATAAAAATAGAAGTAGAAATGATTTTTAAATAGAATTTTGATACTTTACGAGCAATTACAGCTCCTAAAAGAATTCCCATCCATGCTACAGTAATTAAAGCTAAAAAAGAACCTATCCAAACTTCAAGTGGAGTATTGTATATCGAAGCAAGGGAAATGGTTAAGAGTTGAGTCTTGTCTCCTAATTCCATTAAAAAAATATAGATAAATCCCGCTAGATATGGGTTAGATTTTAATTTAGAAACTTTTATATCTAGTTCATTTGAGCCTTTTCTCAAATCTTTCTTCACAGTATGGTCAGTTATTCCCATTTTACTACTTTTTCTTTCTAAATAAGCTTTTTTAAGGTTAAATGCTTCTATAATGCCTATTACGATAAAAATAGCTCCAGATATGATTGATATGACAAAAATCGGAACAAATTTTGTAATAACCGTACCAAAAAATACACCAATAGTAACTAAAAAAACAAATCCCAGTGTAACACCTATACCTACTTTATAGAATTTGCTATGTTCTAAAGCGAGATTGAATACAATAAGTTGAGTTTTATCCCCTAATTCTCCAACAAATAAAATTCCATAAACAATTAAGATTGTTGTAAAATTCACATTTCTAAAAATTAAAACTATATTTTTTTATTTTGGAAATTTATCGAATAATTAGAAATTCTATTTTCAAAGTGGCTCTAGAGGTAAACTAAATAATCTAAATAACCCTAGAGTAATTGTAGTTAAGATAAAAATAATTATGGTTCTACCTATCAATCTATGTATCATTCGAATCGTTCTTACTTTTTTCTTTAAGTGTTTCGTTTTTAGCGACCAAAAAATCGTCTGGCCAATTAAAGGAGTAATAATCAAAAGAGTTATCGATATAACACCAAAAATAGAATGAATACTATTAATGTGATTGTCAAAACTTTCACCCACCATTCTAACTGCCATAGCTAATCCCCCTAATAATTAGAAAACTCCGAATATTCCAATTAATTTATGCTTTACAATCCATTTCTTAACAGTTTTCTTTTTTCTTGCGATTATGAAGCCTCCAAGTATTAAAATCAAACCAAACAACATTAATCCAAGATGGATTGGCCATTCTCTAAGTTCTTTTGTGCTCCCATTGAAAATTCTTAACACCTTCTCCCCGATTGTATCCTACATTAATTAGTCTTATAACAATTGTTCAAATAACCGATAAAGCTTATTCCATATCTTTTAATTCTTTTCGGATCTTTTTAAAACCCTTTATCAGTTTCATTATTGAAAATCCCCTGAAAGTTTTACCATTATCTTTACAGCTAGGCAAAGCATAGGAAATGACATTCTTACAACTTTCCTCAATGTCTGTCATTACATATTTTTGAATTAGTGCAAATTCACGTTCAAAGGTTTCTCGATCTTTCCAAGCTTCCATTACCTGAGCGGAGGTTGTTAGATTAGTGTCTATCATTCCAGGGAAAAAGATATTTATCTTTATATCAGAATCCTTTTTACTCATTTCTTCTGCTAAACATTTGGAAAACGCAAGAACACCACCTTTCGAAGCAGAATAAAGTGTCATATGTTCTATTGGTCTGTCAGCTCCACCCCCACCAAGTGTAATAATCCTTCCATATTCTTGTTTTATCATATGATGAAGAACAGCGGAAATAGAATTAATAACACCAATAAGGTTGGTTTCAATTACAGTTTTAGCATCTGCATTTACCTTCTCTAAAGGGATATGTTCAAAAGGACCGTATTCCAGATTTATACCCGCATTTGCTACTAAAATACGCACTGAACCAAAATTTTTAATAGTCTCATCTACCACTGATTTAACGGCAATAGGATCTGAAACATCACATTTCATACCTACAACAGAATCACCATACTTTTCCTTAAATTCCGCTAATGTATTTTTAACATGTTCTTCTTTACGAGAACAAATCATAACTTTACAGCCTTCGCGAAGAAACAGTTCAGCTGTTTTTTTTCCGATTCCATTAGTGGATCCTGTAATTAGCGCAGTTTCATTTTTCATACTCAATTTTTTATCACTTAAACCTTTAAGATTTTTAAGTTATTAATTGTTCAAGTTATGTAAATTTTTCAGTTATATCATAAAGATTCCTAGTTGGTTTTGAATTATTAAGAATGGAGATATAAAATGACAAAAAATAAAATTACTCCAGGTTGTTATGTATTCCCAACACCAGTTGTATTAGTTGGTGCAAATGTAAACGATAAAGCTAATTTTAATGCAATTGGATGGGTATGTGGTCATGAATTCACCCCTCCTTTAATTTCTATTTGTTCAAATCATGCACATCATACTAATGTTGGTATAAAAGAAAATCAGACTTTTAGCATTAATACACCCACAATCGAAATGGTAGAAATTACTGATTATTGTGGTATAAAATCTGGAAAGAGCGTTGACAAATCAGAAATATTTGATGTGTTTTATGGTGAATTAAAAACAGCACCCATGATAGAAGAAGCAGCTCTAAACCTTGAGTGCAAACTTATACATACAGTTGATACAAAAGAAATATCAAATACAAAAATGGGACATTATATTTTTATCGGTGAGGTAGTTCAAGCTTATGCTGAGGAGAAATATTTATCAAATGGAGCACCGGATGTCGAAAAAATCAAACCTCTTGTATTATCAAGCTCAAATAGTAAAGTAAATTATTATGAAATGGGCAAAGAAATCGGTAGAGCATGGAATATTGGGCTCAATTATAAAAAAGAAAAGAAGTAATGCAATTTTCTCTATTTTTTTTTATTTTATTTTATTTTATACTGGCTCTTAAGGAAATTGATTATGTAATCCTTGACTTTTCCCCTATCTGGTAAGCTAGCGACCATTCCATAAATAGCAGCATCTCCATCAGAAGAACTTCCTGGATTTTCAACAACCTCTTTGACAGATTCTCTAAGGTCTTTTAAGAAGGTCTCAATTATTTCAGCGTGGTGAGGATTTACCATCATATGCAATGCATTAGGAAATTGAATACGATCTAAATGCCATCCTTTTTTGTCCATAACATCTCCTAAATTATAGATATCAATTTTGTCAGATGTAAATGAAAAAACGCTCATTACAGGCTTGCCAATAATATATAACTCAGGTATGTCATCAATACCTTTCATTAACTTCTTTGAAGCATCCATAACGATCTTTGCCAAATTTGAATATCCCTCAATCCCTAGAGATCTCAATGCTGCCCACGCGGCTGCAATAGCACCTCCAGGGCGAGTACCTCTCATACTTGGAGAAATATAAATACCTCCTGACCAGTCAGTATATACGGAGAATTGATACTTCCAGACTCTTTCTTTACGGTATAAAATTGCTGAAGCTCCTTTTGCCCCATAGCCATATTTATGTATATCAGCAGAAATAGAGGTAACTCCTGGTACCGAAAAATCAAAAGCAGGAACTTCATACCCAAGTTTCTTGACAAACGGCAACATAAATCCCCCTAAACAGGCATCAACATGCATTCCAATTCCTCGAGTTTGAGCTATTTGGGCAAGTTTTGATATCGGATCGACTACACCTCTTGGAAAATCGCATGCAGAAGCAACCATAAGAATTGTATTATCAGTAATAGCTTGTTCCATTGCTTTTATATCCGCTCTATGAGTAGTTTCATCCACAGGTATTCGGACTGCTTTAACTCCAAAATAATCTGCACCTTTATCAAAAGCAGGATGCACTGAACTAACTAATACCATTTCTGGTTCTTTTATGTGAGGAAATTTGTCTCGAGCCCAATCTCTATACGTTTTTATTGCCATTAGAATGCTTTCAGTACCTCCTGACGTCAAACTCCCACAACACCTTTTATCTCCATTAAATAAATCAACCGCCATGGAAATTACTTCAGTCTCAAATTTTCTTAGGCTTGGGAAAGCCATTGGACTTAATGCGTTTTTAGAGAAAAACATAGTATATGCTTTTTTAAGCATTTCTGTATGCTTGTCTGTCGCATGATACACCAAACTCCATACTTTTCCTTCTCTCCAATTAGTATCTTCGTTACGAAGCGCTTCCATTTCTTTCATTAAATCTTCTTCGGGAATACCATTATCAGGTATAACTACTTTAGGCCTAACCATCTTTTTCACTAAAATAATCTGTTATTTGTAGTTTCATTTTTCTAAAATAAATAAATAAGAAAAGAACATTGAGTTTTTAAAACCTTTTATCCAACAGTTTACATTTAAGTTAAATTTTCAATAAATGGTTTAATTCATACCCAAAAGACCATATGTAACATTACTCTGTTAGTAAAACTCTAATCTCTTTAGGAATGTTATCATTTAAGAAATAGAGTGATTTATTGGAATGTCTTTCGGTGCTTACAATTTCATTATCTTCAAGAATCTTCAAATATTTGTTAACAGTATTTATATGCATTTGTAGAGCACTCGAGAGTTTAGTTTTGGTAATACCTATATCATTTTGTTTTAAGTAGTTAATTATAGTTTGACTTTTTTTTTTTGAAATATAATATGATAATTCAACTGTCTTGATGTTTACATCTGGGATCGAATAAACATCATGATCATCAATAACTTCTTTCTTTACAAAACTAAATTTAAGGAGCATGTTTAAATGCCAAACCACTACATGACCGCTTAAGTTTAATATAGTTACAATTTTATTAAAATGAGTTCCAGGGTGTTCAAGAATGAATTCAAATATATTTCTTCTCTTTTCATTTTTTAAGATATCGTCATGAGTTAATTTTGATGCTTTTACAATTAGTTTTTGTTTTAATAAGGATTTTAGAATTAGTTCAATTGCATAATAAGTTAGGTAAAGAGATGATTCTTTTAATCTTGATTGTATGAATGGGACAATGGTTTCAGGATCTAATATTCGACTCTTATTTAAATAATCTCGAATAATATCTAATACCAACTTTTCGTTATCTATTAACTGTTCCGTCATTTTAGAATTGAATCCTTACTAATTGAGCAATTTTTTATTTCTTGGTAAGCTTAGATTTTTCAATCATTTCATTAATAACTTTATCTCGTTCTTCTGGTGTTAATGAAAACATTTCCTTGAGGAACTCCTCTTTTTCATTTGTATCCCATTCAAACTGATTAACAATATTATAAAAGGACTCCGATAATGCCGTGACTTCAATATTTTCTAGTTTAGGTAAACTTTTTGTCGCAGGTTTTCCTTCTAATGTTTTCGGTTTACTTAATTTCTTTTGATGGGTTGGTTGGTTATGATTATGGATATAATAATATACAGGAACCGCTACGCTAACACTTATAGCTGTAATAGTTAATAAGATAAATAGGAAATTCCAAGGAAAGCTTGCTAGAATTGTGGATCTTAGGATACCTTCGATCCCTAATTTAGGATCATGGTATATATGTATTCCCTGATCATAATTCAGATAGATTCTTTGGTCTTCTGAACTATTATCATCTAACTCTAGATTACTTGTTATTACTTTACTTTGCATTCCATCAATCGTGGCATTTTCATTCCATGAAAATATCCCTGTGAAATCATTATTAATCGTAGATACAGCTTTTTCATTGAAAGCATAACCTTTTTCTTCATCTTCTGTAGTTTCATATTCTTCATAGGAGACTATTGATTCTAACCTAATATCTAATGCTAATCTCGAAAAACTATTTGAAAAATTAAAATTTAGTATTTCAATATCTATCTTTGGTTTAGATGGTGTAATCAAGGTATTATTGAGTATGTGAAATTCTTCTGGGAAATAAACATGTAAAATGAAAATCCCATCACTTGAGTTAACAATTAAATGATGTAGAGAAGTTTCCGCAGTTATTTGCTCCTCAATATAGGTAACGTTTTGAAAACTATCTAGTTCATGTTCTTGAATTACATTGTCAATTAAAGGATTAAAGATATTATTAGCATCTAAATCAATATATTCGATAAGTTTTCGAAAGGAGACTCCAAATTCTATTTCAAATTCACTTTCAGATGCGTAGTCTGACTCATAACTGACTTCAATTTCAAGACCCTCCTCATCATACTTTACACCCACTTCTATCTCGTCAAGTTGATTACCATTTCTTAATATTGATTCTATTTCTGTTTCATTTTCACCAAAGGAGATTTCTACATCCCTAATATTTAATTTTTCAAACTCATCATCAATGTCATCATCATCCTCGTCAGAGGCAAGTACTGAATTAGTACTGACTGAGAATATGATTGCCACTAATAATAAAGCTCCTATTAAGTAAATACTTTTCTTCATAGTTTTTTCTCAATTTAAATTCAATTCTAAGATATTATAAAATTTTTGATTAAAATTTAAAAAAAAAAATTGTTGGATTTAGTTAAATTCATTTTCTTTTGCGGATGATAACAAGGACAATTCCAGCAGCAGCTAAAATACCTAAGATGCTTCCTATAAGTATAATAGGCAGCAGTTGTGTATTACTTGTCAAAGCAGCAATACCTACTTTTGGATCATGGTATATATGAGTTCCTCTAGGATAATTCAGATAAAGTTTTTGCTCGAGTTCGTCATCATCGTCTACTTCTATTGTGCTTGATAATACTGGCTTAGACATGCCATCAACCGTTGCATTTTCCTCCCAGGTAAAAAAGCCCATATAAGAACTATTAGTTGTTTTTACTCCGTCTTCGTAAGAAGCATAACCATCTGATTCATCTTCAGTTTTATCGTCATCCTCATAACCCGCTTCAGATTCTAGTTTAACATATAAGGCTAGTTGAGAATTCATATCAAGATAATTGAAATTTTCTATTTCAATGTCGATTTTTGTTTCGGTAGGTGTAATCAAGGTTTCATTTAAAATGGTAAATTCTTCTGCTACAAACAAATGAGCTTTAAATACACCGTCTGTTGAATTTATCAAAAGATAATGTAATGTCGTATTACCAGAAATAACAGATGTGCTATAGGTTACTGGATGAAAGCTATTTAATGCAACTTCCTGAATTGTTGTATCGATGGCTGGTTCATATATCCCATTAGCATTTTGATCTACAAATTCAATCAATTTACGAAAAGTAACACTGAATTCAATTTCAAACTCAGTTTCATTCTCAGAAGTAAATTCTGACTCATAACTAACTTCGATTTCAACACCATCAGAATCATATTTAACTTGCATCTCGATTTCATCAACTGTGCTTCCTTGTCTTAATTTTGATTCAATTTCGATTTGACCTGTATCAATTTCGATTTGTATATCTCTTGTCTCTGAATCTTCGTAATCATCATCCACACCATCATCATCGTCATCAGTAGCTACTGAAACTCCAATGGAAGTACTTAATATAAATATTGATACTAATATTACCCCTAATAAGTTATATTTTCTTAATTTCAAAATATTTCACTCCTAATTGGTAACAAAATTTTATTTTAGATTGTTAATTATTAGATTTTCTGTCAGATATTTAAAAGACCATTGTAGATAAATGAGGTATTGATCTTTAGAAATTATAATTTAAGTAAAATTTGGAACGATGGTGAAAAACTGAGTAAAAATTTTCTAGAGTAACAGTTTCTGGTTTGATTTATGTAAGTTCTTTAATAAATGAAAATGATAATAATGATTCCAATGCAAAAAAGTTTTTTAGTTGTAAAATTTTTCAATAAAATAATTACATTTTAACGAGATTAATTATGGCAGGACTTACATACTCTGTAGCAGAATTTAATACTCTATGTACACTTTTTAAATTAGAAAGTTTTGTGCAGAAGTGGGTTACTACAGAAAGAGGATTTTACATTTAATCTTAAAAACATAATTAATAAGTGAAAAAAGAAGTTATTTTAGGAAAAAACCAATCCCTAGCACAACTGTTACTATTGAGATAATATATATAACTCGACTGATCCAAATATGAATTAACCGTACATTCTTTTTTTTAATTCTGTATGCAATCGTACCAATTAGTGTTGTTCCTATTAAAATAATAAAGGTAATTAAGCCTATAGTTGCGTGATTTAGAATTAAAATTAATGAATCTAATAAATATAGACCAATTATTGCTAGTATGATTCCTGATGATGCGAATACTACATGTAGAGAAAACCAATATTTAGGTTTATGGATTATTATGAATAATAATGCAATTGTAAGAAAGACAATGG
>JAGXNO010000079.1 GCA_019894975.1 Promethearchaeota archaeon
TCAATATATTTTTCGTAAGCCTGTCTAGTGGTTTCATTAATTGAATTAAACCTTTTTTGGGCTTCCAAATAATCGGAAATCGGTTTTCTTTTGGATGAGTCTAAATACTTCTTACTTGGATTTGATATCATAAATTTACCTTCTATTACCTCATAAAGAGGCCAAAAACCTGTCTCATTTGCGAGTCTGCCTATTAACATTGTATCTTTTGTATCATAACCCCAACCAGGAGGGCAGGGTGATAAAATATGGAAATATTTTGGACCTCTTATATCTTTAGCTCGCTTGAATTTTTCATACAAATCTAGAGGATAAGCTGCATTAGCAGTAGCCACATAAGGTATCCCATGAGCCTCTAAAATCTTAGGCATATTTTTTTTATGAACTAACTTTCCTTCTGGAGTTGTTGTTGTTTGGACACCTAATGGTGTTGAACTACTTCTTTGAACACCAGTATTCATGTATGCTTCATTATCATAACAAGCATAAATAAAATTGGTCCCTCTCTCCACAGCACCACTAAGTGCTTGTATGCCAATATCAGAAGTACCGCCGTCTCCTGCAAAAGCAAGAACTGTAATTTCATCCGCTAATCCTTTATCCTCTAAAGAAGCTAAAATACCCGATGCTGATGCTCCTGTAGTTGCAAATGGTGTATGATAAACCGAGATTTTAGTAGTACAAAACCCTTGCATTCCATGTAAAACAGTTAAACAAGAAGCAGGAACAGTTATTATCGTTTTAGGACCAAGCGCTTTAAGGGCGATCCTGTATATTAAAGCCATGCCACATCCTGCACATGCTCGTGTGCCCGGATATATATATTCTTCCTCTGGGATATCCATAACATTAACCATTATCTCTCATCCTCCTTTAAAAAAAGTCTCTTCATCATAATCCTCCAATTCATCTAATCTCAAACCTAAAAATTCTGTTTTATTTGTAAAAATCTTCTTTTTAAAGTCATCTAAAGCTTTATAGACACCATTTATTATATGTTCTGTTTTAACATCTCTTCCACCTAACCCAACAATGAACCCTTTGATATTTGGTCGATTTTTCAAGCCATAAAGAGCTGCTTTTAATTCGTATGATAAAACTCCTTCGTACCCATACCCAATATCCCTATCAAAGATTATTATATTTTCCTTATCTTTAAAAAATTCTCGTAATTCCTCTGCAGGAAAGGGTCGAAATAGTTTTAAACTCATTAATCCAACTTTCAACCCTTCAGAACGAAGTTTTTCTAAGGCAACTCTAGATTGTGATGCAACTGAACCCATCCCAAAGATGATTGTTTCTGCATCATCAGCTTGAATTGCTTTATATATTCCGTTCCCATAAGACCTTCCGAACTTTTTAGAAAAATCATCATGAACCTCTCTAATAATACTAATGGAATTTTCCATTGCTTTCTGCAGAGCATACCTATATTCAAAATATCCTGGAGCTACTCCTTCATCTCGTTTAACAATATGAGGCGTTGTTACAGGATCAATTCCCTTAACAGTTGAGATATCTGATAAATTGATATGATGTTTTAGAGGAGGTATAAATGTATCAATCTTTTCTTGACTTTCCAATTTTACGGGCATTGCAGTGTGTGAAAGTATATAGCCATCATAAGCGCATACAATAGGCAGTAATACTCTCGAATCTTCAGCAACTTTAAAAGCTTGAAGGTTTGTGTCATAAATTTCTTGGTTATTCTCGCAAAATAATTGGATCCATCCCACATCTCGAATAGTTACAAAATCCTGATGATCAGTCCAAACTGACCATGGAGCGCCTAAGCTTCTAGTTGCTAGGTTGAGGACTATAGGCAATCTATTCCCTGAAGCCCAAGGTAACATTTCATACATTAGTTCTAAACCGTGAGCAGAAGTTGCGGTACCTACTCTTGATCCTGTAGCGGAAGCGGCACATAAAACGGCCATTGCACTATGTTCAGATTCAACCTTTACAAACCGTGCGTTTAATATACCCTGAGCAATAAAATCAGCAATTTTTTCAACTACAGGAGATTGAGGTGTTATAGGATAGGCTGAAATAACACCTACTCTTGCTTGTCTGAATGCATGTGCGGCTGCATGATTACCTGTTAAAATCATAACATTTTCATTGGTAATGGATTCTTTTTGCTCAGTAAGTGTCATTCATTTTTCACCTCTTCCATTGAAATTGCTTTCACAGGACATTCTTCCATACAAATACCACACCCTTTGCAATAGTTAAAATCTATTCGAGGGGGAATTGTCCTAGTAACTACTGCGTCTGGACAATATAACCAACAATTAAAGCAACTTGGTTTTCCAGATTTAACAGGTATACATTTCTCCAGATCTATTATCGGTTTTTTAGAACTCCATGAACCAGTTTGTCCTGCTTCCCCAATAACGGGTTTCTGAACCGAGCCTAGTATTTTCTGATATATTTTTTTTGAGTCTGTCATCAATTCATCAGCTTAATATAAAATCAGATTCTTGATGTAAAGTTAATCGAAATTTTTAATTCTTATCATTTATAAAAATAACGATTTTGGGATAAAACTGTTTATTTTATGGGTGAAAATGCGTAAAGATTGAAAAAAATTGGATAATACTTTCTTTTAAATTAAAAATAAATACTCAATATTTCATTAGACTAATAGTAATACATTTCCGCAATATTACATTATTTTTTGAGTAACCTTTGAGAATTTATTATAAAATTAATGAATTTTGGGATAAAAATGGAGTTATCTAAAGAAGTTTTAATTTTAATATCTAATGAGATAAAAGATTTAATCTGTATTTTAAACGAAAATCTTATAATTAAGTATTTAAACGAAAAAATCTGTTTAAAACAATTAGGCTATTCGAATGAAGATTTAATTGATAAAAAAATTAGTAATATCATCATTGGTGAAGATTTCACTAAAATTGAGGAACTAATTAAAGAGAAAACGCAAGAGAATGATAAGTTTGTAGATATTCAAATGTTTCATAAAGATGGTAGCAAAATCTGGTTTGAAGTGAAGGTTCAACCTATAGAAGATAAAACCAGGATGAAAGAATTTCTCTTAATTTCAAGAGATATCTCAGAAAAGAAATTCAATGAACTTATAGTGAAAGATTCAAAAGAGAAATATCAAAGTATAATTGAAAACATTAAGGAAGGATATTACGAAGTCGATTTAAAAGGAAATTTTACATATGTCAATGATGCATTATGCAAATTTCTTGGATACTCAAACCGTGAGTTATTAATCAAAAATTTTGACATAACTACCGATAAGCAAACAAAGAATATAGTTTATAAGACATTTAATAAAGTATTTAGGACTGAAATACGTCAAAACATATTCCAATTTCCAGTGTTTAGAAAAAATGGGGAGCAAGCATTTTTTGAAACTTCAGTATATTTAAAATATAATCCTAAAGGAAAAAAAAGTGGTTTTTATGGGATAGTACGAGATATTACTGAGAGGAAGAAAGAAGAAGATTTAGAGGAGAAATTTAAGATTGAACTTACCCAAAAAGTTAGATTAAGAACAAAAGAATTGGAAGAATCCCAAGAAAAATACAGAAATCTGTTTCAACATTCAAATGATGGTATCTTTTTACATGATTTAAATGGTAACATAATTGAGGCTAATCAAAAAGTTATGGAATATTTTGGATATACAAAAGAAGAGATCTTATCTCTTAACATTTCTCAACTACACCCTACAAGTGAACTTGTAGAATCAAAAAAAGCTTTTGAAGAAATTACGAAAAAAGGTTTTGTAGTGTTTGAAATTAACTTCAAGAAAAAAAATGGTGAAACTTTTCCTGCAGAAGTATCTTCAAGTCTTTTTACTATAGGTGAAGAGACTTTTATTCAAGGAGAAGTTCGTGATATTACTTTTCGAAAACAAGCGGAACGAAACTTAATAGATTCTGAAGAAAAATATCGAAATATGATTAATAATTTAGATTTAGGCTTTTATCAAGTAAATTGGGAAGGGAATTTATTAAATTATAATCCTGCATTCAGTTATTTGTTAGGATTTGATCCTACAGAAGATCTATTGAAAATTAACATAAAGCAATTTTGGCAAAATCCCAGTGAGCGAGATATTTACTTAAAAAAATTAGAAGAAGAAAAATTAGTCAAGAATTATATTGTTCACTCACGGAAAAGGGATGGTCAAAACATTGTCTTAAATCTAAACTCCCATTTAATTAATAATCAACCAGTTATGATTCAAGGAGTAGTATCAGATATTACTGAAAAATTTGAATTGGAACAAAAAGTAAAGGAATCTGAAAGTAGATATCGTAACCTATTTGAATCTGTACCATTTGCAATAGCTCTAATTGATCAAAAAGGGAAAATCATTTACTGCAATCCTGCGGTTGAACCCTTGTTGGGTTATAGTATAGAAGAATTAATTGGGAAAGAATTTAGAAATCTTATGGCGATTCAACCAGATTATTTACCTATGATGCTTGAGCGATTTCAAAGATTATTAAAAGGTGAGATTTTACCTCCATTCGATGCACAATTGTATAAAAAGAAGGGAGATTTAGTGTGGATTAATTATCAAACAAGTATTGTCAAAATTGATGATAATATCTTAGTTCAGGCAATTCTTCATGATATAAGTGAGCGTAAGAGAGCAGATCTTCTAGTACAAGAAGAAATTCAAAAATTAAAAGAGCTAGATCAAATTAGAAAAGATCTTATCTCAAGAGTTTCACATGAATTAAAAACTCCTCTTGTTTCTGTTTGTGGTGCTTCGGAGTTACTTCTAGAACTCTTTGATGATAAGATGACTAAGGAGAGTTTAGAATTAATAAAAATGATTGAAAAAGGAGGATCAAGATTAAAATATTTAGTTGATAATCTGCTCGATATTACCAGAATTGAGTATAATAAATTTGAATTAATGCCAGAGTTAACTAATTTAAGTGCTATAATAAAAGATTGCTCAAGTGAGTTAATGTATTTAATTAAACAACGAAAACTTAACATAAAACTTGAATTCCCCGAGGAAATAATCATAAACATTGATAGAATAAGAATTGAACATGTTATTTTGAATCTTCTTTCAAATGCGATTAAAAACACCCCTCCTAACGGAAATATAAGTATAAAATTATATCAGAAAAAAAATTGGATTGAAATATCTATAACCGACACTGGAATTGGCTTAACTGAGGAAGAAATGGGTATAATTTTCACTAGGTTTGGTAAGATAGAGAGATATGAGGAAGGTATAGAATTTATTGATATTCAAGGTTCTGGACTTGGATTATTTATCTCAAAAGAAATTGTTGATTTACACGGGGGTACTATTAGAGCGGAATCAGAAGGGAGAGGTAAGGGTAGCACTTTTATTGTCAAGTTACCGACAAGTTAGATAAATTCAATCTATAGAATTTGCGCTAAATTATGTCCATTCTCTATTAATTCATAATTTAGAGCACCGACTTTCTGACCTAGACGCTTTAGAACCACTTTTTTTAAATTAGCTAAATTTAATTCTGGGAGCGCTTTTGAAAGTAATCCTAAGATGGGTGTATTGATTACAGGATTTCCATCAATTGTGAGATTTTTCTCTATTGCTAGTTTACTAATATCCGCAACAACAATCTTTAACTCACTTTTAAATTTATATCTCTCCACAAAATATGCAGGATCTTTATCTGAATTAATAATTAATATCCCCCCTTCTCTGAGGGAAGCTGCAATTTCATGATTTAAGACGGACTCATCAAAAATTATTAAAATATTTGGATTTTCTATTTGAGCTCTATCCCAGATAGTATCCGTTCGAGAAAGTTTAGCATATGCTTGGACTGGAGCTCCTCTTCTTTCTGCTCCAAATGAAGGATATGCATGAACATCAGCAAAGTTTCCACTTAAATATGCTGCTTCTGCAATAAATTCTGCACATGTAACTACACCCATGCCTCCTCTACCATGGAGAATTATTTCAATATTTTCCGTTGTATTCATATAAAAAGCCCGTGTAAATTGAACTATTGCTATTTATTATGAAGTTCATCGAATAATATAAAATTTTTTCAAAATTTCGTTTTAATAAGAAAAATAATATTAAGCAGAAAATGATATAATAAATTATCATTTTCCTATTTACTAAAGATTTTATGGTCTCTGTGATTTGAATATGAAGAATGAAACAGGTTTTTTTGAAGGAAGGGAATTGAAAAAATTATTCTATCAATTTTGGTTGCCGGATTCTGGAGAAATTAAGGCATATATAATAGCACTTCACGGGTGGGGAACTAGTTCTGATAGATTAAAATATATTTCAGAATATTTGACTGGAAATGGATATGCCATTTATGCTTTTGATTTAAGGGGGCATGGGAAAAACATTGGGGATATGCCGGGTCATATTGATAGCATAGATCATATTCTAAAAGACACACTTCTTTTTATGGATTTCATTAAAGAATTTGCAAATGAAAAAAAAATTTTTGTAATGGGGCATTCATTTGGGGGTTTAATTAGTTTAATTTTTGCTATACAGCATCCTAAATTACCAGGAGTACTGGCTTCATCGCCATTATTAGGGATGTACTTAAAATTATCATTGGGTAAAAAAGTCATAAAATCTGTGTCTAAAACTATTACTAAATTATCACCTAACAAAATGTTAGATTATATTGTTGATCAAAATCAATTAACAAGTGATTTAAAAATATTAAGACAGTATATTGCCGATAAACATAAAATTGAGGTCATGTCTGCAAAATCTGCTACTGACATTGATCATTTTTCAAAATGGGCAATAGAAAATGCATCAAACCTACTATGTCCAACGTTAATTATGCAAGCGGGCTCAGACAAAATAGCAGACTCTTCCTTAACTAAAGAATTCTTTGATAAGGTAAGAAGTAGAGATAAAACATATAAAGAATTTCAGGGACTTCTTCACGATTTATGGAATGAAAAAGGAAGAATTCAAGTGTATCAAGATATGTATATATGGCTAGAATTGCACTTAAAATAAAGATTGAAGCCCATCGATTTGCATTTTAATTTTTATCACTGATTCATGATATTTTGGGGGAGTCTTAACAATAATAAAAAATCTATTTATCTTCTTTGTTATTGTTATTAAAATTTTAACAATTATAATTAATAGAAAACTACAGTTATAATTGATTATATGTAGTAATAATATCACCTAACTCGGATAAGAGTAAAATATGAAGGAATTAAACGAAAAAAAATTAACTCCTATGTTAAAACATTGGTACTCGATTCGTAAAAGATATCCTTCAGATTATTTGATCTCTTATCGAATGGGTGATTTCTTCGAATTTTTTTTTGATGATGCTGAAAGGATCTCCAAGCTATTAGGTATAACTTTAACAAAAAGAGGAGATGTTCCATTAGCAGGAATTCCACACCATGCAGGTCATAATTATTTTAACAACCTTATGAATCTTAATCAAACCGTAGTGATAGTCGATCAATTAGAAGACCCCGCAACAGTAAAAGGGAGAATCGTAAAACGAGGTGTGACACGAATTTTATCTCCAGGAACGATTATTGAACCAAACATGTTGAGTGCAAACAAAAATAATTATCTGGCATCCATGATTAGGGAAAGAAAGGGTTTTGCTGTTGCTTTTGCGGATATTTCAACAGGAGAATTTGTAACCGCAGAATTTTCTGCTAAGGAAGAAAATCCACAAGAGAAAATGCTTAGCATTCTTTCTCAATTTGATCCTGCTGAAGTAATTATTCCTCAGGAGCTCAAAAAAGATGAACGGTTTTTCCTCATATTAACTGATTTAACCGACGCTATAATAAAAACATATGAAGAGTATGTTTTTAATTATGATGAGGCATATTCTGTGTTGACACGCCATTTTAAGGTTTCCAATTTAGAGGGGTTTGGATTAGAGGGAAGAGAATTAGCGATCCAAGCTTCGGGGGGCCTTCTAGCATTTCTAAAAGAGACCCAAAGAGACGTGGTACCAAATATATTTAAAATTCATGTGATTCAAGAGAAAAATATATTACACTTAGATTATATAACCCAAAGAAATTTAGAGTTAATTCATTCCTTGTGGGAAAGGGGAAAAGATTTTACCTTATTTAGCGTGTTTAATCATACTGATACACCTATGGGAGCACGTCTGTTGAGGAAATTCATTTTGCAACCGTTAACTGATATTAACCAAATTAATGAGAGACTTAATATCGTTCAGAAATTCAAAGATGATATCTTCCTAAGGTCAGATTTAAGAGAAGAGTTGAAATTGTTAGGTGATCTTGAAAGATTTATTAATAAATTAAATTACTCAACAAGGACAAACGCCCGAGATTTATTAAATGTTAAGGCATCCTTAGAAAAGATTCCAAAAATCAAACAAATTTTATCAAAATCAGATATACCTGAAATTGTACAATTTATCGAGAAAATAAAGCCTTTTGATGAAATAAAAAATCTTATTGATAATACCATCAATGAAAATCCCCCTACTACAATTACAGAAGGAAATATTATCAAAGATGGTTATGATGAGAAAGTTGATGAGCTGAGAGATGTTCTTAATAATGGGAAAAAATATGTTTTAAAGTATGAAGAAGAGCAAAGAAAAAGATGGAATTTGACTTCCGGGTTAAAGGTTGGATATAACAATATTCTTGGATATTATATAGAGATAACGTTAAGGACTTTACAAATTATTACAAAAATTCCTGAAGATTACATAGAAAGAGCTACTTTAAAAAACGCAAAAAGATTCACTTCAGAGAAGTTAAAGGAGTTAGAAGAAAAAATCGTGAATGCTGAGGAAAAGATTAATGATTTAGAATATGAAATCTTTAATGAGATTCGAAGTAAAGTAGAGACAGAAACTGAGAATATACTTGAAACCGCGAGGAACATTGCTGTTATAGATGTGTTAGCTTGTTTTGCTGAAATCTCTGAAAAATATGATTATTGTAGACCAATCGTTAATGATACTTCAAAAATAGTTATTAAGGAAGGTAGGCATCCTGTTGTTGAACAGTTGAACATAACAGAACGATTCATTCCAAATGATTGTCTCTTAGATACAGAAGATAATCAATTACTAATTATAACTGGGCCAAATATGGCAGGAAAAAGTACTTTTCTTCGACAGGTAGCATTAACCTGCCTCATTGCCCAAATGGGATGTTTTGTGCCCGCAAAATCAGCTACAATTGGAATAGTTG
>JAGXNO010000007.1 GCA_019894975.1 Promethearchaeota archaeon
CTTATGCGGTAGAAAGATATTTTAGAGATGCTAAAATGGGAGAGATCTATGAAGGTACTTCTGAAATTCAAAGGTTAGTTATCGCCACCCAATTGTTAAGAAGAGGCGCTAATATCTTATAGATTAGATATTGAGATTTTTCTAACTTTTTTTTCTATTAAGGTAAGATTTATTAGAAGACGATCAAATATTGGTTTTAAATACTAGTTAATAAGCTGAATCCTATCTTGAAAATTTTCGTCTGTATCAAACAAGTGCCAGGAGTATCTGAAGTAAGAATAAACCCAAATACAAATACCCTTATAAGAGAGGGTATTCCCTCCATTACTAATCCATTTGATAAAAATGCTATAGAACTAGCCTTAACAATCAAAGAGAAACATGGTGCTGAAGTAATTGCAATAAGTATGGGCCCACCTCAAGCAGAAGAAGTACTAAGAGAAGCCTTGGCTATGGGTGTTGATAGGGCATTCTTATTAACTGATAGAGCTTTTGCCGGGGCCGATACATTAGCAACTTCTTATACTTTATCAATTGCAATAAAGAAAATATTAAAAGAATCTAAAGAAAGGAGAAATTATCTGGTAATTTGTGGTGCACAAGCTACAGATGGGGATACGGGTCAAGTGGGACCAGAATTAGCTGAAGAATTAAAAATACCGCAAATTACTTATGTTCAGAAGTTTGAATTAAATGAAAATAAAATAATAGTAGAAAGAGTATTCAGGTCTGAAGAGGTCGTTATAATTGAATCTCGTTTACCTGCATTGATTTCAGTTTTAAAGGAAATAAATAATCCTAGATACCCTACTACTTCCGGGATAGTAGATGCTTATTCAAAAAAAGAAGTTGTGCATTTTGATGCTGAGGCATTGAAACCAAATAAATCAAAGATTGGATTAAGTGGTTCAATGACAGAAGTTTGGAAGATTTTTATTCCGGAAAGAAAAGAAGAACAAATTGTTCTTAAAGGAAGTAAAGAAGAAATTGCTAAAGAACTCTGCAAAAATTTAAAGAACGATAAAATTCTCTGAGAGGATTCTATAGATGAGCATATTTATAGATGATGAGCTTTGCACAGGATGTGGAAATTGTGTTGATAATTGTCCATTTGTAGGAATTGAAATTTTTGATGGGAAAGCAATATTAACTGAAGAATGTACTTTCTGTGGAGCCTGTCTTGATGTCTGCCCTGTTAATGCTATTTTAATTGAAAGAGAGGAATTTCAAATTCAGAAAATTGATCTTTCTCAATATAGGGGAGTATGGGTAATAGCAGAACATTACAAAAATAAAGTTCACCCTGTAGTCTTTCAGTTGCTAGGTAAAGGAGGAGAATTAGCAAGAGAATTAGAAGTAAAGTTAACTCTTGTAATTTTGGGAGATAATTTTGAGGGCCAATTAGAGGAACTTAACCTATATGGCCCAGATGAGATCTTATATTTGAAGTCTCCGCTCTTGAAACATTATTATTCAGATCTATATGCCCAAGTTTTAACAGAATTGATTATTGAGAATAAACCAGAAATAATATTAACAGGAGCAACCCCCACTGGAAGAGATTTTGCTCCAAGAATAGCAAAAAGACTCAATGCGGGTTTAACAGCAGATTGTACAGGATTAGAGATTGATCAAAATACAAGAAATTTATTACAAACGCGTCCTACATTTGGGGGAAGCTTAATGGCAATAATAAAAACGCCAAATAGTCGTCCACAAATGGCAACTGTGAGACCAGGAATCTTTAAGGTTGTAGAAAGGCACAATAAAAAAGCTCACGTAAGAAAAATTGAATATAAATTGAAAGAGAGAGATTTAGTAACTAAGATTGTTAGAGTAATAGAAAAGGAAAGAAGCTCAGTTAACCTTGAAGATGCAGAAATTATTGTCGCTGGAGGTAGAGGTGTAGGATCTAGAGATAAATTTAAAATTATTGAAGAACTAGCAGAAGTTTTAGATGCCGAACTAGGAGGTTCACGAGTTACTGTTGAATTAAATTGGTTAGAACAAGATAGACAAATAGGACAAACAGGTAAAACTGTATCACCCAAATTATATATTGCGTGTGGAATTTCCGGAGCAATCCAGCACTTAGTTGGAATGCAAAATTCTGAGATTATTGTAGCCATAAATAAGGATCGAAATGCGCCGATTTTTAAAGTAGCACATTATAGTATCATTGGAGATCTTCATGAAATTGTTCCAACACTTATAGAAGAAATAAGAAAAATAAAATCTGGGAATTCATGATAACAATACCGTTGTTTCTTCACAATCCTATAAAGACTTTAATTATTTAGTAAAAAGATTATGATATAATTAGATAAATATAAAACAAATAGGATATATGAGACTTTTAATAGAAAAAAAATAATGGAATGAATTTTTAGTCAAATTATTGTGGAGGAATAAATTATGGGCTAAAAAGGAACATTCCACTACAAGAAAAAAAAATAATTTTTTTTCTATTATATAACTAGCAATCTATCCTAATAAATCTTTCGACAAAGCGTCAATTTTATGAACGCTCTATTCTATTATTCTGTAAATTTTATTGTTAGGGTAGTATTTTGCGATTAAGATTTTAAGGTTTCTTTATTACATCCTTATTTTAAAAATAAAAGCTAAAAGAGCTCATAAATTAAATGCATAAAAAAAATTTTTCTTGAAAAATTGGGAAATAAAAACGATTTTTTCTAAAGTTATTACCCGAATTTTTGATCTAAAAGTTTTTATAAAATTTCTGATCGAAAACTAATCGTAAATTTATTAAGATCTTAATAAGGATGAATTCGGTTTAAATCAATCAAAATCGCTAAAACATTTGAAATTATTTCCATAATCATTATATATCTTATAATATCTCTGGTATTTTGATTTACAATGAGATTTTGGATAATTTATTAAAAATATCTCATGCATTTCTTAAAACCTTTATGATAAATGTTTAGCCAGTATTTAATCTACATATTTTTTTTCCAATTGTTACTTAAAATTTCCTTGAGCAAGAGCAAATATAAATTGATAAACCCTATTTAGATCTTAATTAAATTATAAAATTAACATAGTATAAACTAGAGTCATCCAAAAAAAGAGGTTTTATCATGTCAGGTGAAGGATCTGGAAAAAAGCGTTATGTTCCATTTGTAGGACTTCTCGAGGATTATGTAGGTAGATCTCCTTGGGATTATTATAGTTGGGGTCATATCGCTTTTGGAATTGGAGCATTTTCAATATTTTCGTTGATGATAACACTTTGGGAACTTTTTATCGGACCTTCCGGATTAGCATGGTATTTTATCCTGATTTTTGTTATTATAGTTGGTGTAGGATGGGAAATTATTGAAAACACAATTCTCTGGAAATTGGGAGTAAAATACGAAAATAGGAAGGACAGTTTTATCAACGCCCTTTTTGATATTCTTTTTGTAATTCTTGGTGGGTTGGCAACGTGGTTACTTAAATGGATAATAATGGATGTTATGGGAGAATTAGGAAGATGGTTTTATCTTTCAGCAATCATCCTATTTGTTATTATCTTAATTGCATATTTCATTGGATTTTTCATAACTAATGAGAAAACTAAAAAAGCAAGAAAAGATTTGGGTAAATTAATAAGTTAAATTCATTTATTAACTTCTATTTTTTCTTTTATATTCTTTATATTTCTGAAAATGTCTTTATTTGGTTCAGAAATGTTTTTATTTTCTTTTTTAAGGATTAAATCATGGGAGATCATTCCCATTATGATTGATCATCTATAAGTTAATTAAAAACTAGTAATTAAGTAGAACTAGAAATATTTTTTATACCATAAGGTAATCATATTCAAGCATTATGGATCTTAAGAGTTTTAACATATTGATGGTTGGTATAGGTGGTCAAGGTGTTATTAGAGCCATCCAAATTCTCACTTGGGCGGCTTTATTAGATGACTATAAAGTTCGCACAGCAGAAACACATGGTATGGCCCAGAGAGGAGGTTCAGTATCGTCATTTTTGCGGTTTGGGTATGAAGTTGAGGGTCCTTTAATCCCAAGTGGGAATTCTCAAATTATTATTGCTCTTGAAGCAAGCGAAGCCGCAAGATATTTTAGGTATGCAAATTCAGATACTATTTTCCTTATAAATGACAAAATTATTGTACCTCCTACTGTTCAATTGTTAAATATGGAATACCCAGATCTTAATTCAATAGGAAGCTTTCTAAAGCAAATATCTACTAATGTCTTTTTCATTAAAGGTCATGAAGAGGCATTAAAAGCAGGAGATCTTCGTTCTTTAAATGTCTATATGATAGGTGTTTTAGTAGGATCAAATCAGTTACCTATCAAACAAAAAACACTTGAAAATTCAATTAGAAGATTTATCCCTAGGAAAGCTCAGGAAATTAATAAAATTGCGTTTAATATTGGAATTGAAAAAGGAAAGTTAATAAAAGGAGATATAAAATGAGTTTACCACATTTTGCCGTTAGCAATCCCGGAAGTCATGTGATTCTTTTAGGAAATGAAGCGATAGCACGCGGTATATTAGAAGCAGGAGTTATAATTGGTGCGGGATATCCCGGAACACCATCATCTGAGATTTTATCTACACTTGCAATGATGTATCCATATTTCTCGTATCTAAAAATAGAATGGAGTATAAATGAAAAGGTAGCATTTGAGGTTGCATATGGGGGTTCAATGTCAAATGTGCGATCAGTTGTGTGTATGAAACATGTTGGCCTAAATGTAGCATCAGATGCATTTATGACTGCAGCTTATGCGGGAGCACGAGGAGGAATGGTGGTAGTTTCAGCAGATGATCCGAATTGTTATTCATCACAAAATGAACAAGATAATCGATATTATGGTTTACATGCCTTAGTTCCTGTTTTTGAACCTGCAACACCTCAAGAAGCAAAAGATTTAATTAAATATGCATTTGATTTTTCTGAAAGATTTCAAACTCTTGTATTATTTCGAACAACCACCCGATTGAATCATGGACGTGGTGATGTGGTACTTGGGGAGATTAAGAAAATTAATAGAGAGTATGGATTTGATTGGGATAGATCACGCTGGGTATGTTTACCTTCTCATTCACGTGTACTGCGTCTTAGGTTACTTGAAAGGTTAAAAGAAATTTCTGATTTTGCTGATAATTTCCCCTTTAACTCTCTTCAAATTTCAAAGAAAAAGGTTACTGGAAAAAAGATTGGTTTTATTTCAGCTGGAGTTCCATACTCCCATCTAATTGATGCTCTTAATCAGTTTGGGATAAAAGATGACGTTTCAATTCTGAAACTAGGGATGGTATACCCTCCTCCAAAAAACCTTATAAAAAAGCTCTTCTCCTCAGTTGATAAAATTCTAGTCATAGAAGAATTAGAACCATTCATAGAAAACATCGTAAAACAAATAGCTTATGAAGAAGGATTATCAAAAGAAATAGAGATTCATGGTAAAGACATGTTTCCTCAGAATGGAGAGTTTTTACCTGAACTTTATCTAGAAAACTTAGCCGATATTATGAACTTAGAATACAATAGAATACCAGTCCCAAATGATATGATAATAATCCCTCCAAGACTTCCTATCCTCTGCTCGGGATGTTCTCACCGTGCTAGTTTTTATGCTATAAAACAAGTAGAAAAAAAAATGAAAACTAAATTTGTCAATTCATCTGATATAGGATGTTATACATTAGCAGTCTACAAACCTCTTGAAGGATTGGACACAGAAGTTTGTATGGGAGGATCAATTGGTCTTGCAAATGGGATTTCGAAAATTCAATCCAATGAGAACCCAGTTTTAGCTATTTTGGGGGATTCTACTTTTTTTCATTCTGGTATCCCTGCACTAATAAATGCAGTTTATAATCAGAATAATATATTGGTTGTTATATTAGATAATAGATCAACAAGCATGACAGGATTCCAAGAAAATCCTGGAACAGGAATCAAGATCACAAAAGAAGTAGGTACAAAAATAATTATCGAAGATCTAGTCAAAGGATGTGGTGTCTCATCAGAAAATCTATGGGTTGAAGATTCTAATAATTTAAAGAATATGATTGATAAATTAGAGGAAGCAGTTAAAGCGAAAGGTGTTAGGGTTTTCATATCGAGACATACATGTTCTTTAGTAGAATTAAATGAATTCAAATCAAAAGAAATTGTACCTCCGATTGTGAAAGTGGATTCAGAAAAATGTATAGGATGCCTCATCTGCGTTAATAAATTTGGTTGTCCTTCAATAATATTCGACGGAAAACAAAAGAAAGCAAAAATAGAACAGGATACATGTAGAGGATGTAAAGTATGTATTGATGTTTGCATTCATGATGCAATATATGAGGAGGAGTAATAATACAATGGTTTCTTTTTTCTTTTACCCAAAAACAATTGCTGTAATCGGAGCAACAAATAATCCAAAAAAATTTGGGAATGCAGTCACCGTCAACCTTCTAAATAATAAAAACCTCAAAAGTCAAGTATTTCTTGTTTCTCATAAAGGTCAAGAAATCGGAGGTTTGAGAACCTATAAATCTATTTTAGAGATTCAAAGCGAAATAGACATTGCGATAATTTTAGTTCCTGCAAAAGTCATCGATGACGTTATAGATCAATGTTTAAAGAAAAAAGTTAAAGGAATTATTATTATTACTGCCGGTTTTGGTGAAATAGATGAAGAAGGAAAAAAGAAGGAGCAAGAAATAGCTTTAAAAAGTGATAATACAGGAATACGTATTATAGGCCCAAACTGTGTAGGATTGCAGAATTTAGATATTGGATTAAATGCTTCATTTATTCAAACAGCACCTATAGGAAATATTAGCATGATTAGTCAATCAGGTTCATTTGGATGTGCGAGTTTTTATGCAATGGAACGTGAATATATTGGTTGTTCAAAATTTGCTAATATCGGTAATAGTATCGATGTTTCTTTCAATGAAATACTAGAATATTTCAAAACTGATCAAAATACACGAATTATAAGTATTTATATGGAGACAATTGAAAGTGGGAAAGAATTTGTAAAGATTCTTAAAGAAATAATAAGAATAAAGCCTATTGTAGTATTGAAGGGTGGTAGAACTAATTATGGAATGAAAGCTGCTAGTAGTCATACAGGTTCAATAGCAACCAATTATAAAATGTTTAAAACATCATTAAAACAAACGGGAGTAGTATTATGTGAAAATGTTAATGACTTTATTACTGCTCTTAAGACATTTTCATATTTACCAATTCCTGAGGGAGAGAGAATTGGTGTTCTTACTAATAGTGGTGGGAGTTCAGTATTGTTTAGTGATAAAGCAGAAGGTTTTAATTTATCCATGGCGGAGTTTTCTGATGAATTTAAAGCCAAAATTTCTCCATATTTAATCCCACTGGTAAAATTAGTAAATCCACTTGATATGATTGGAGGTGCTAATGAATCTACGTATTACAACATAACTAAAATTATGTTAGAAGAGCCTACTATTGATATTGTTGTAGCATGTGTAGTTATCCCCCCATTTTTAAAGATGAAATCGGATGAGCATTATAGAGGAATTATACGTGCATGGAATGATACTGGAAGAAAGAAGCCATTAATACCGTTATTAATGTTTAGTGAAGATTTCATTATTTTACGAGAACATTCAAAGAGAGAGAAATCAACTATCTTTTTCACACCTCATGATGCGGCTTATGCAATAAGAATTTTAATTGAAAGAATGAAATTATTGAAGAAACTTGAAAGATTATAAAAAAAGTTAAGTAGATAATTCTAATCTGCTATTGTAAACTTGTTCTTTTGGAGAATTTGTATGGCGTCTTCAATAATATCCTCTTCTACACGTACTATAAGCATTGAGTCATTTTTTACAAGTGTAGAATAACAATAATCAATATTAATTTTATTATCCCCCAATGTTTTAGTAATTAGATATAAAGCATCGGGTTTATCATTTAACTTAATAGCAATTACCTCTGTAGTAGAAAGAAGATAGTCCTCTTTCTCTAAAAGATTAATACAATCATCTGGTTTGTCAACTAACAACAATAACAAACCGTATTCAGATGTTTTAGCAACTGTTAAAGCTCTAATAAAGATCTTATTATCCATTAAAAGTTTAACAAATTTAGCTAATACACCTGGACGGTCTTCGAGAAATACGCTCAGTTGAATCATTATGGGGTCATTTTTTTTATTTAACTAAATAGATGTAAATCTTAATATTACTTTTTTTTTAAATTTAGTAAATAAAAATAAGTTTGTTGAAAATATATTTATCCCAATGTAAGTGAACTGCTGAAAATCACAATTAATGACAAAAGATTTTTACGATAAACATAAGAACTTTTCTTCTAGAACATTAATAGAATATTATATTTCTCCCGGTATAAAGTGCAAATTCGATCTTTTAAAGACGCATATTAATACTAAAAAAATTTATAATTATGGAATCGATCTTGGCTCATCTGGGAATTCATTCTTATTCTTTTTAGATATTGTAAATCAAAAATTTTCTTTAGATATAGCAGATCTCCCCTTAAAACAATATCAGGACAAAAAGAATTGGTATCCATTATGTGGGGACCTTATGAAACTACCTTATAGAGACGAAACTTTTGATTTCTTAAGCGTGCTTGACGTAATTGAACATATTGAAGAAGATATATCCGCAATTTCTGAGATGAGTAGAATCTTAAAGAAAAATGGGATTCTTATAATTAGCGTACCTCATCGAATGAAGTATTATACAAACCAAGATAGATTAATTGGTCACTATAGACGATACGAAATAAACCAACTTATCTCTAATTTCAATAAATTTAACTTAAGGAACTTAAAAACTTTTGGAGTATATGGTAGTATGATGAAAATAGCAGATATCCAGACTATAAATCCAAAAAAAATCGAAGAGAACCTGTTAAGCCTAAGAAATAAATATCAATATAGTATTGGTTTCAGAGCTTTATGGAATATTATCGTTAAATTTTTGTCCAATTTAATGAAAATAGATGCTAAATATAGAACAATTAATAAAATCAGAAACGTAGGTTTAATTTTCATAAAGAAATAGAAAAATTACTTCAATACTATCAAGCACTTTCTTTTTTTAATTTTTCAAAAAGTTTTTTATATTCATCAATATACTTCTCTTGATTGGTTTGTTCAATCTTTTTGAGAAGTTCAACTGACTTTGTTAAGATTTCAGACTGTTTTTTTATTTTCTCATAAAATATATTCTTCTTTTCTTGAGATTCTTCCAATCCTAACTGCTGTTCATAGTCCTTAATAGAAGTTCTAATTTCTTCTTGAGATTTCGCTACAGAAGACGCTAATTGGATTTTTCTTTGTTCTAATTTTATACAGTTTTCACATACAATCTCTTCGTTTTTTTCTTGCTTTCTTAATTTTTCTCCCTTCTGCATCATGAAAGGATTTTTACAACGGTCACATGCAACCAATTCAAGAACTAATTTATCAGCATTGGTATCGGGCATACTTATAAGAGACAGGAAAATTGATTTTTAATAATTTATCTATTATAATTATAATCTTAACTTAATAATATATTACTATTCTATTAACTCTCATTTTTGGAAAAGTAATAATAGCGTAATATCTTTCTTTTTTTATGGATCTTGGGCTTATTATCCTCTTACTTATTTTTGGTATAATATTTGGAGTCATTAGTTCTCTTGCCGGAATAGGTGGTGGGGCACTATACATGTCATTAATGATTTTACTATTAGCAATCCCTATTGACGAGGCTAGAAATACCTCAACTTTTATTATATTTCTTTTTTCTTGCGTTACATTTATCAGCTATTACAGGCAGGGAAAAGTAGATCTTAAGTTAACTTTAATTTTTGCAAGTTTTGCGTTAATGGGCAGTATAACGGCTACAGTTGTTTTCCTAATATATCCAGTTAATAATTCCGCATTAAAAGTGATTATTGCTTCAATAGTACTTATTTCAGGAATAAATATGATAAGAAAGGCTTTAGTAAGTTATAATTCTGATAAAATAAACCTAGGGGTAACTAAAATAGAATTCTCCTTTAAAAATTACGATTATAAATCGAATTTGAAAAAAGGAATTCTATTATTTTTCTTTGTAGGATTCATCGCATATTTATCAGGTATCGGAGGCGGTTTATTATTTGTACCAATTCTATGTATTGCGTTCCGTATTCCTATTCATTATTCAACTGCAATATCATCCTCAATGATATTTTTTATTGGGATTTATAATACTTCAGCACGGATGCTATTTAGTGAAATTCACTATGTAATTGGCATTCTTATTGGAATCGGTGCAATTACTGGTTCATTGATGGGAGCAAAGTTATCAAATAAAATACCAAAGAATTATCTTCAATTTGGAGTAGCGGCAGTATTAATACTCTTAGCAATTAGAATGTATTTTGTATAACATAACTCAGATAAACTAAAGATATAATAAAAATGAATTATGTAATTTTTTAACATTTCAATCACAAAAAATTAAAAATAGTCAAACCTAATCTTTAATAGAATAGATATTAACAATAACTGATAGATGAGAGGGAAAATGGTAAAAGTAAAAGACATTGAGAAACTCATGGATGATTTCATGATTGAACCAGAAGAAAAATTTATTGATTTAAAAAGATACCTTCTTAGTGAATTTGAATGGAAGGTAGATCCTCTAAAAAAATCTCAATTTATGATAAGAGGTATTCCTATAGAAGATGATATAAAACTAGAAGACCTTTTAAATGCTTATCTGCCTGATGAAATAGTAATGCTTAAAGAAGTATAAGTTTGTGCCTTGAACCTATTTATTCAAATATAATTGTTTTATTATTACTAATAAAAACTCTATCTTCAAAAACAAGCTTTAATGCTTTTGAAAGAGCCGTAATCTCGACTTCTCTTCCAGCTTGTTTCATATCTTTTACAGTGTATTTATGATCAATGTGTACAATCTCTTGAACGATTATAGGTCCTTCATCCAAATCTTTACTGACAAAATGAGAAGTTGCTCCGATTATCTTTACTCCCCGCTTGAAGGCTTGCTCATATGGGTTTACTCCAGTAAATGCCGGTAAGAAGGAGTGATGGATATTAATAATCCTGTTTTTGAATTTTGTCACAAATTTAGGAGTAAAAATTCTCATATATTTAGCGAGAACAAGGTAATCAGGTTTATATAATTCAACAAATTTCAAGATTTCCTGCTCGTGGTCTTCTCGGGTTTTATTTTGATGATTTGAAAAATGAAAGGGAACCTTAAATTTACTAACTAACGATTTTAAAACGGGATAATTACTAATGATAGCAAGTAATTCAGCATTCATTTCATTATACTCATTCTTAATTAATAAATCTCCAAGACAATGATGCTCTTTAGTTGCAAATACTATAATTTTCTTTTTTTTCTGTTTAATAAGGTGGATATTTGAATTACTCGGTAATACATCACTCAATTGAGATTTAATAATTTTATTATTAATTTCTCCAGTAAAAGCAGAGCGCATGAAAAAATGGTTTGTTTCTTCCTCCACAAATTCACTATTGCTGATAATATTTAATCCTTGATTATAAAGTACTCCTGTAATTTTATGTATAAGTCCTTTCTCATCATTACAATCTACTAATAGAATATAGGTTTCCATAAGTATTTCTTTCAAATCATTGTATTTAGAAAAATTCTTTTATTTTTTTAGTCATTTAATAGCAAATTATGACTTTACTTTTTAATGACCTCAATGTAGATCTTCTAATTTAATCAATATTACCTAAAAAATCTTAAATCATTTTAAGTATACTATAAATTAATTTTTAATTTTTTTGATGTGAAATTTATAGATGAGTTCTGGATTTAGACTTCTCCGAGTAGAATATATTTTTTCTGTACTTATACCTTGTTTATTAAGCATATATTTGAATGGATATGATCTTAAATCCCATATTTGGATATTAAGTGGTTTCATATTTTATGCAATAACAGGAAATACTCTTAATGATGTAATTGATATGAGAGATCCAAATGAGGAGGAAACTCTTGAACGGGTTAAGGGATATAGCAGAAAAGAAATATCAGTAATATCGATTGCCAGTTTTATTTTAGGGACTTCATGTTTTATGAACGAAATATTAGAAAATCCATTATTAGCAATTTATCTAATATTGATAGTATTTATGGTTATTTTTTATTGCTTTTTCAAATCTATAGTAATAATAAATCATATTATATTGGGGATCTCTCATATCGTTTTACCTTGGTTTATGATTAAGATTAATGCAGGAGATATATCTATAGCCTTCTTTCCAGAGCTTAATTTACCTGAATCATTGATATTGGCTTCTATTATTTGTGTTGCATTTATTGGACAGATGGTCCATGAAATGATTGATGGGGATTCTCTATCCAAACTAAAACCAAAAACATCTCGATTAATAATATGGATTTCTTGCTCAATTTCATTATTTGTAGCAATTACTTCCTTTATTATTACAAAATACTTAGTCTTCATTCCTATAGTGTTCTTTCCTTTTGGGATTATGTACATATTCAGAAAGCCTAGAAATAATTTACTTGGGAGAACATCTCTAAAAGATACTGGCATTTTATTAGGAAATTTGATGCTTGCCTATGTTTTTATCTTGATACTAGCATCATAAATTTAGATTTAATTCTTTTTTTTAGTAATTTCATAAACAGTTGGTTTTTAAATATGATCTGAAAATATCTCATAATTACCAAGACATTAAACTAATAGCAAACAGAATGAATTTTCCATTTTTTGAGAATTCATAAACCTATAAATCAAATTAGCATTTTTGCTCAGGACAATGATTAGATTATATTAGAAAGGGGAATTATGGTGTTAATCTCACAAAATCTTAATAGAATAAATTACATTCAACAATATGATGAATTTGATTATTTAAAAAACTTTATTAAATCATTTGATAAAGGAACCTGTATGGGAATTTTATTGCATGGTCCCCCTGGCACAGGAAAGACCCTTTTAGCAATTACACTAGCAAATTCTTTTAAAGCTCACTATTACATTATTGATGGTTCTCCTGATCTTGATAGGCGAGATATTGAAGGTTATTGGGAGATATTCAATGGAGAAACACAATTTAATTATGGACCATTAACGAAAGCTATTGAAGATGCTAATAAGGAGGGTATATCTTTTATTATCATTAATGAAGTTAATGCTATCAGGGAAAGCGAGCAAATTTCTTTAAATTCACTCTTATCTGAAAACCATGTTAACTTAATATCAAAGGGATTTGAAAGATACGAACTCAATCCAAAAAGTAAGCTTGTTATAATTGGTACACTGAATAAAGGGGTTATTGGTATAAATAAACTACAAGAAGCGTTTGAAGACCGCTTTATTGTGAGTCCTGAAATAAATTATCCAATAAAACAAAAAGAAATTGAAATTGCTACTATAATTTCGGGTTGTGACAAGAATATCGCAGAACTTGTAGTTGATGTTGCAAGACAAATAAGAAAACAGGCTTTAAAAGACTTTTCAATAACAAAAATCTTCTCAACCAGGCTAATTGTAAATTTTTGCATTGTAATCTCAAGTATGTCTCCTAAGTTTCTAAGGCATAATATCGAAAATATAATTATTAACAAATTAGGAGAGAATCAAGAAGAGAAAAAGAGTATAGCCATGATTTTAGATGGTAAAATGTTTGAAGAAAAATTAAATAAATTGCTGAGGTCTGATGGGAAATCTAATGTTTCTCAAGAAGTAGAAATAGACTTAACCGAAGAAGAAGAGAATAAAAATATTATTGCTATGAAAAAGCATGTTGATAAATACATCCAATTTTATGGCAGTACGAGTGTCTTTAAGAAAGATGGTAATATTATGTGGAAGTTTATCGAATGGTTTTGGTGCTATAATAGAAAAATTTTGAGAGACTATATACAGTTGACTAGAAAAATAGGATTGCATAATTTATACTCAAAAACCACAAGAAAAAATTATCTGTATAACGGAGAAATAACTTTAAGTTATATAAGATGGCTCTATCAGAATAAGAAACAAGAATTGATGAATTTCATGAACATAGAATGTCCAATTTTTAATAAAATTTAAATCTAGTAATGGTGATTCCTATATCCAATTTACTTGAGCTTTTTGAAAAAGATTTTATCTCAGATTCATTAGCCTTAACAAATACTGCCAAAAGAATTAGTGGTAACAATGATATTCTAATCAACTTCAACCAAAACTCTCACGTGGCTTTTACTGATGGGAAATTTATATATTTACCAAAAAATGTAAAGAGTGAAATCCCTGCTGCTCAAGGTTTAGTAGCCCATGAAAGCGGTCACATCGGTTATGGTTCATATGAATTATCCTTCATTAATTTAGTAAAAGTCATTAGTAAAAAATACATTTTACCAGAAATGCTTGTTAAAAAAATAATCAATGTTGTAGAAGATGTAAGAATCAATGTAATAAATAATATAAAATTCCCTGGTTTTTATAAAAATTTGAGAGATCTTACCAAAAAATTATTGCCTGAGTTAAAATTAAGAATGAAAAAGTCGGGGGATATCCTAATATATATCAATCTATACATGGAAGATTATAAGGATTTTCAGAAAAAACCAAAATTTAGATCAAAAGTAATGTCTCAAGAAGATTGGAAAAGCATACATGTTGCCAAAACCTTTCTTTTAAAAACGTTAACACCTGCATCCTCAATTATAACTATTGATCAGCTCTGTAAGATTTTGAAAAAATATTACAGAAAGAAAATTATCAGAAATATCCCGCAACATATTCAACAATCTTCCCAAGAGAGGCATGAAAAATTAATTTATGATGAAGACTTTGGTTTTGATATTGTTGAAATTGAAAGGGGGTTTCCTTCAAAAGAAAGTTATGATTTAGAACCAGAATATGATATAGGCTCGGACGTTATGGAAGATCCTAGTTATTTTGACGAGTCTGAGTTTAATGCACGACGGGATTTTAGTCATGTGGAAGAAGATCCTCTTTTAAACCATTATGAAGACTTCAGTGATAGAAATAAGGTAATGCAAGAAACAGAATTAAATATCACAAGTGAAAAACTTATAGAAAAAATAAAGGATTCAAATTTAAACACTAAAGATATTGAAAAGCTCATTGAAGAAATAGAGTCAATCAAAGAAGAGAAAAATGGGGAAGAGAAATCCGAAATAAATAAAAAAATTGAGAGCATCGATATTAATCCTGTCGAAATCACTGAAGAGTTTAAACAGATAATGGACTCAGAAATAAATGGAGAAGAAATTGTAAATGCAGAAAATCAGGCTGGTATAGATAGTGTAGAAGAATTATTATTAGAGAAATTAGGTAAATTCAAAAAAAAATTTGACGATTTTGAAACTCGGGGTTATTTAGAGGAATTTATTGAAATTGTTACCGATGCTCATAATGCAATGGAAGATCGACTATTCGTAATTGAAAAGGGAATCAGTTTTGACAAATTAACAAAAGAAGGTCGTGAAAGACAGGTTAAAGAGATACGGATTGAAAACGAAACCATGAATCCGATTAAAATAACCCACAACCAAATTATAGGAACTTATAGGAACCTAATTGCTAGGATTAAATTCATTTTTGGTGACTTTAAAAATCAAATTGATATTGATAACTTTCAAAAGAGGGGGAGATTAAATAATAAATTCATCAAAGCTGTTACCAGTGAGTTTAAGTATCAAAAATGCTTCTCAAGAAAAATTAACCAAAAAGAGCTTAAAATTCTTTTATTGGTAGATATTAGTGGAAGTATGAAAGGGATTAAATTGGAAGCGGCTAAAATTGCGATGATAATGTTATGTGAAGCACTTCATGAAATTGCTCAGCTCCGTATTGTGCTTTTTACGGGTGATTATGATGCTTTAAACATTCTTTTGAAGGATTTTAATGAGAAACCAGATCCGAGAAAATTCGATAAGTTTGGATGTCATATTAATGTTTGTAGCAATTTAGACGGTGTTTCCATGAAACATGAAGCAAGTAAATTAGAAAAAGAAGTTTTGATTATTATTATATCAGATGGTCAACCAGCAGGATCAGGAAATTATGGATTATATGATGCCATAAAAGAAATACACGATGTTAAAAAGATTTTTAAGGTATTTGCGTTTTCTATTGATGCTAATGGTGATTATTTAGATAAATTATATGATAAAAACTGGATTTTAACGAAGTCATCAGATAAAACAGATTTAGGAGAAAAATTAATCAAATTTTGTAAGCTTGTTGTTAAAGAGTTTTTTAGATAGTTCTCCTTAATTTAAATTAAGATGACTAACAATATTCTCATATTTCTAAGACATGCTGAAACTAAAGTTGAAAAAGGAGTAAAAAATTCAGAGTGGTCACTCACTACTAAAGGAAAATTGGATGCTCTAAAAATAGTAGAATCTAAACCTTTTGACAATATTAATATCATCATTGCGTCGGCTGAAGAAAAAGCTTTAAATACAGCCTATCCTTTAGCAGGGGAACTTAAAATAAAAATTCTGATAGAAGCAGATTTAAATGAAATAAAGCGAGATCATGGAAAATTTCTTGATACTCAAAGATATATTATCACAATGAAGCAATGTATGACAATTAGAGACAAATCATTTAACAATTGGGAGACTGCAAACAATGCTTTAGAGAGATTTTCTAAAAAAATTGAAGAGATAGATTTTAAGCATGATCGCAAAAAGATATTAATTGTATCGCACGGAGTTGTCATTAACTTATATTTTGCAAAAGTTCTTGGGAAATTGGAAGATGTGTTTGATAGAGCTCAGACAAATACATTTTGTGATTATGGGATAATTCAAAATAATAATGTTATAAGAGATATTGCTACAAAAATCAGAAATCATTAATTTTATTCTATTTTTTTTACTAATTCAGAATAGATGTAGTTTTTATATAGACTTCTGAAACTAATTTATATTAGCAAAATTCCAGAAATTAATTGAAAGGTTTTGAAAAAATGGCAAAAAAACCTGTAACTAAAAAATCAACTACATCTAAACCTCAACTCAAACAGCAAACATATTTAATATCATAATACTCCAGTAAAAAAACCTAGTATGAAATTGTGGAGCGTTAAAAAAAAACCAAGGACAATTATAAGAAAATAAAATGGTAAAATCCTTTCTGATTTGGAAACTGGTGGAGAGAAACCTAACGGTACCATAATAATGGAAGGCAACATAGCCAAAAAAAACCAGATACTATTCTCAAGAATTAGTTCATAATAAGGCCAGCACCGAATCTCCACACATTTAATTAAAATGAAGAAATTACTCGTGCCGATTACAATTAATAAGATACGTAATATCCAAAGTTTATTTGCCAGTTTCATGTTTATTCTAATTTTTCTTAACGTGAATTTCTGAATATCTTTAGTTAAAAGTATCTATATTAATTTTATTGATTATCCTTCATTTAAAAATTATTAATTAATGAGAATGAACTAATAAAATTAGAAGAGAATTTCAAATTTCTTAACCTTAAGGAATCTAAGATTACCTATAAAGCATCTTAATTCATAATTTTAGAGCATTAAAATTATATACTTTTATGTAATAATATAATGACATGGACAAAATCTTATTTGCAGACATTAAAGGAGTAAAACTATGTTATAAATTAAAGGGTGAAGGATATCCAGTTTTTCTTATACACGGATTTGCTAAAAAAGAATTTTGGGTAGGACAGATTTCTGCTTTGTCTAGTCAATTTAAAGTGATATGGTTTGATAATAGAGGAGTAGGTTCTTCAGATCGTCCAAATATACCTTATACAATAGAAATGTTAGTAGAAGATCTGAAAGGATTGATGGATTTCCTTGAAATTCAAAAAGCTCATTTAATCGGTCACTCACTCGGAAGTTTCATAGCTCAAAATTTTGCTCTAATATATCCTGAACGGGTAGACAAACTAATACTTTTAAGCACGACTGCTGGTTTACCTGATAAAAAAGGAGTTGATATATTTAAGAATAATCAGATTGCTCTATATGAAGCAAGGGTAGTAGATCCTATCTTAGGTTTCTATACTAAGATGAAGGTAAGATTTACCCGGGAATTTCTTAAAATGATGAAATCTGAACCAACAAAGAAATTCTATGCAATTTTTTCTGCTGAAGACCTGATTAAAAGTGAAAATGTGAACCCTTGGACTCTACAAGATATTGTAAATCATTCTTATGCCTTAGCAGATCATAATACATTAGATAACCTTCATAAAATTAAACATAAAACGTTGATAATAGCTGGTGAAAAAGATAGATTAACTCCAAAAATTTCAAATGAACAAGTTCAAAAAGAAATTCCCAATAGTGAGTTGAAGGTTATTTCAGGAGGTCATTATTTTCCATTGGAAAACGCACCTGAGGTTAATAAAATCATTATCGATTTTCTTAAAAGCTAAGTTACTTAATACTAATTATGACAGAAGCTTTTGCTGATGTTAATGGTATAAAAATTTGTTATAGTAGTCAAGGTGAAGGATTCCCGACATTCCTTCTTCATGGTTTTGGTTCCAAAAAAGAAGGATTCATGGCTCAAATCCCCGAATTATCTAAATATTTTAGGGTTATCAGCATCGACTTACGTGGATCAGGAAAAAGTTCCAGACCTAACTACCATTACACTATGGATATGTTTGTGGATGATGTTAAAGGATTGATGGATTACTTATCAATAGAGAAAAGTAAATCTAATTGCTCATTCATTTGGAGGAGTAATTGCCCAAAACTTTATAGTAAAATATCCTAATAGTGTGAATAAACTGATTATCATAAATTCGTTAACAAAGATTCCTGATACGTATGATCCTGAACCCTATATACAGATGCGGATTAAGGGATTAGAACTCAGAAAAAAAGATCCCGTAAAAGCGTTTTGGGATAGTACTCAGTATGGATTTTATCCAAAATTTCGGCAAAAAATGCTGGATAATCCCAAGGAAAAGTTTTATGGATTATGGTCCGCAGAAGACCTTATTGATTATTATAACACAAACCCCCCAACCCCACAAGATATTCGAAACATATCTTATTCTTTTAAAACCCATAAAGTTTTTAATAATTTGCACGAAATTACACAAGAGACACTACTACTTGCTGCATCTCATGATGTGCTTGTTCCCAAAGAAAGAATGATGGAGATTCACGATTTACTACCAAATAGTACTTTAAAGGTAATAGAAAAAGCAGGACATGAGAGTCACAAACAATGCGCGCCAGAAATTAATCAAATCATTATTGAGTTCTTAAAATGAGATTAAAACAAAATTATTAATTACTGAATTATTAGTAAATGTATCTCTAAGTTGAAAATTTTTGCTTATTTTGTGATGATTAAAGATGAAAGAAGAATTTGCACTTGTAAATGGTGTTAAAATTTGTTATGAAATTCAAGGAAAGGGAGATCCCATTGTCTTAATCCATGGATTTGGGGTTACTAAAGAGGAATGGATAGGTCAATTTGAACCATTATCTCAATATTTCAAAGTAGTAAGATTCGATAATCGGGGATCGGGAAAATCTGATAGACCTAATACACCGTATACTATGGAATTATTTGCTGATGATACTAGAGGATTGATGGACTTCTTAGAAATTAAAAAAGCACATATCATAGGCTGGTCAGTCGGTGGCATGATTGCCCAACATTTTGCGATCAAATATCCTGAAAGAGTAAATAAATTAATTTTAATAAACACTACAGCTGCTTGGCCTGAAGAAAAATCTGGGTTAGAACTATATAAAAATGCACAAGTTGCTAGATATGAAGCAAGATTAAATGATCCAGTTAAAACTTTCTTTGATGCTGCAAAAATGGGATTTTCGAGAAATTTTCTGAAATTAATGAAGGAAGATCCTGAGAAAAAGTTCTACGGATTGTTTTCAGCAGAAGATTTAATTAAGAAGAGCACAATTAACCCTGCAAAACCACAAGATATTGCTAATCAAGCTCATGCACTCGGCACGCATAATGTCTTAGATAGGCTGCATTTAATAAATTCTGAAACAAAGATTATCTGTGCAGAAAAAGATAGACAAATGCCAAAATCAGTAAATTTAAAAATTCATGAGGGAATTCCAAATAGCGAATATATTGTAATTGAAGGCGTAGGGCATTCTTCTCCTCAAGAAAAAGCTCCAGAAATTAACAAGATGATAATTGAATTTTTGAAGAAGTAAATAATATTCAAATTTACTTTTTTTTGGGAGTAAAGATATTTTAAATCGTTTGCTGCTTTCAATTTAAAATTAGAAATTTTAATAATGAATCTAAATTTTCCGATCTAATTAACTAATATTCTATTTTGTAAACAATGAATCAAAATTCACCTAATCAATCACATAAACAAGAAAAACGTTCAAATACTAAATATCCTATATTAAAACCTCTTTGGATTGGTTTATTAATCGATGTATTAGGTTTTTATATAATTATACCATATATCCCTTCTCTAATAAAGATATTCAATGCAACTCCGTTTTTAATTGGATTACTACTTGCGACTAATGCAGTATTCTCACTTGTTTCTGCTCCTATATGGGGTAAATTAAGTGATAAATATGGAAGAAAACCAATACTTCTAATTGCTGAAGCAGGTACATGTTCGGCCTTTTTAATTTTAGGTTTTTCAAATTCACTCTCAATGTTTTTTATTGCACGAATTGTGGATGGAATATTTGGGGGAAACTTTCCATTGACCAAAGCAATTATTACTGATGCAGTCCCACCGAAAGATAGAGGGGTTCAAATGACAAACGTGGGAGTAGTAATGACCATTGCAGGGCTCGTTGCTCCAGGATTAGGGGGATTTTTATCAGTTTTTCTCATCTTTGGGGCTACTTATCCTATGGCTCTTCCCGGGTTGGTTGCAGCAGGTTTTTCCTTTTTAACAATAATAACAACTCAATTCTTTATTGAAGAAACTTGGCCTAAATCTAAGAGAGAAAAAGCACAAAAGGAGATCAAAATAAAGATACACATTTGGGAAAATAAGGGTGCATTATACCTATTAACTCAGTTTGCCTTACATACTTTATCTTTTATTACGTATGTATCAACTCTAGCTGTTTTTATTACTCTAATCTTAGGATATAATACATTAGGTGTGAGTTTCTTATTAACAGTGTCAGGAATTTCCAGAGCTATAGTGAGATTTTCTGTATTTCCCCCTACTATGAGAAAACTAGGTGAAAGAAATATGACCATTTTAGGATTATCCATTTTAATGGTGACATTTCTTTATATAGGGATATTTGCGAGAGTTTATCCTGAACCTTGGATTTTCATTGTATTAATGATATTCGCAAGTTACGGGGTTTCTTGTTCAAGAGGAATATTGATGAGTAGGGTGACTCAATCTGTTACTCCAAAGGAAATAGGGAAAATCAATGGATACACTACGACATTAGATAGTCTTGCTCAAATAATTGGTCCAATTGTTGGCACATTATTATTAGAAAACTTTAATCCTGCAGTTTTTGGTTCGTTTATGGCAATACTTGCACTTGGGGCATTCTTAATGGATTTCAAAGTCATAGCACCTTTAATACAGAAAAAACAATTTAAAATAGAAGAACAATTACAAATGAAACTGTAAAAATACCACAAATATAATTTTATAAATCCTTTTCCTAATTATTATATAATGATTAAAGAAGAAAATCAAAAGAATTCACCAACTATTGAAGAAGAGAAAACAGTAGAACTTCCAGCGTCTGATTTCTTTAAAATTAACTTTATTTGCTTTCTAGTTCCTCTTTATGTTTGTTTAGGGCTCTTTTTGATTTTCGAATATTGTTTCATTAATGTATTTTCAATTCAATCTCTTATTCACTTTCTTATTTTACCTGGTTTTCTATTTTTTTTGTATTATATCTATCTAATTTTGTTAATTGAATTTACAGCCCTATGGACTCGAAGGTGGAATAAAAAATCAGCACCACAACAAGGCGTGTTTGCCAGGGTTCTTGACGATATTAATAGTCCTGAAGGAAAATTGATTAAATATTACCATAAACGAGGATTTATTATTAAATATCCTATGTGGATAACTTCAAAATCCCCTTTTCCTTGGCTTGTTAACCGAGTTTTAAGGAGGATAAGTCATAATAAAATAGGACAAAATGTTATTTATTGTGATGCCTATGTAGGATTAGAATTTACTGATATTGGTGATAATGTTTTTATCTATCCCTCTAGTGGTTTATCGAGCCACGCAGTTAACACTATTTTTGGTAAAATAACTATGTTGGAAATTAAATTGGGAAAAAATACTACGATATATCCAGGAGATATAGTGGGTCCAAATGCTATTACTGAAGATAACAATGTAATTTATCCAAACACGGTATTACATAAAAATTGGAGAGGAAAACCTGAAAAAAACTATTATCAAGGAAGTCCTGGGCGTCCTATTGAAAAAAGAAATCTAAAGGATGAAGATATTTAATTTTTAGGAAATTTATCTTGTTTTTGCAGGAATTTTCTATAGCTATTTACTTTATCTAACACCATTCCAGCTATATCTAAACTTTCAAATACGGGAACAGCTTTGTTTAATAGTTTCATTTTAAATTTATATCTGCTTTTATATTCCTCAAATCCCTCATTTATTTTAAGCATGACACAATACATTGGTTTTGTACTGACATTTTTCGCTTTAGAAACATATCTAATAAATTCTCGATTTAAATCAGTTCCTGTGAAACCAATTTCTTTCAGTATATCTTGAAATCCCCCAAATCGTTCAGGATCTTTAATGAATAAAATCGAAGAAATATTGGGATCTTTATCTAAAGCTAAAATTGTTCTATAATAAATATGTGGTTGAATTCCACTTCCACCAAGATCAATCGGATTTGTAAGGTTCGTATTAACATCCGGAATAAATCTTTGCATTTTGTGTATTGTTTTTTCCGTTAAACTAGGTATGTTTAAATTAAATTTTTCAAGGATGTCTATAGCTTCTATTGTTGACCCTCCTCCGATACCAATAACCCCCACATTACGCGTTTCGGGTAAATGAGTCAAATTAAAAGCAGAGGCTAGTGCTGCGAGTTCATTTGAATTATTAACAAGGCAACTTCCTGTTTGTTTTCCTACGGCATCCCAAATTTTATTATTTCCCGCAAGCCCCCCTGTATGAGATAATATTGCTTTTTTTGTAGCTTCACCATATCCGGCCCTCCAAAGAATCACTGGTTTTCTATTGAGGTTACAGTCTTTTACTGCTTTCATAAACTCTCTTCCTTGGTCTATGGATCTTAAGTTTTCAAGATATAGACCGATTATTTTTGTATAACCATCTTGATTAAAGTACTTTAAAAATTCTACTGGGGATAAATCTAAGGAATTCCCAATTGATATAAATTTGGAGGCATAAAGGCCATAAGAAACACACAATTGACTCATATTTTGTGCGATTCCCCCTGATTGAAACACACCTCCAAAATTGCCTGCTTTTCTGGATTGATCAAAAGCAAAGTGTAGCCCTCCCCTTGGGTTATATACCCCTAAACAGTTGGGACCGATAATTCTCACATTATATCGCTTTGCCGTACTTAATATTTCTTTTTCAAGGCTTTCTCTTCCAACTTCACGAAATCCTGATGCAAAGATAGTTACAAATGGTACTCCTTTTTTCCCGATCTCTTCCATTACCTTGGGACATAAACGCGCCGGAATGGCTAGAATCACATAATCGATAGAGTCTTTTATATCCGAGATTGTACTATAAATTTTGTAGCCGTATATCTCTTGACCTTCAAATTTGGGGTTAAACAGATATATCGGTCCTTTAAATTTTCCCTTCATGCATCTAAGGAAGAATGTACCCCCCCTTAAGTCAGGAGATACTCCAATGACCCCGATGGCTTTTGGAAAAAATAATTTATCAAAGTCATTATTTGTTATATCTATTGTTGTTGATGTCATATTATCTTAGAACAATTATTTTAATTTAGAAAAAATTATGCTGATTAGTTAAGAATACCTAAAATATTTTGAGGTATTAAACTGAAAGATAAATTAAACTCTTATTTTGGATCATATTGATTTAGAACTTCTCTTGCTTTGGATATACTATCCACAATTAACCCATCAACACCTAAATCAATCATTTTTCTCATAGTTTTTTTTGTATTAATTGTATATGTAAATACTTGTAATCCATGTTTATGAGCAAATTTTACAAATTCTACATCAACATTCTTAAACCGAGAAATAATATAAGGAAATTTCGAATCAATTACGGTTTGAATCAATTCTTTCCTTTTATCCCACTCAGGAATATATTCCTCTGTTATTGGTACAATCCATCCTAATTTTACTTTGGGATCACACTCTCTAAGGGATAATAATACTTCGACATGGAAGGATTGAATTATTGTGGAATCTACTACACTTTCTTCTCTTAGTAGGTCGAGTACTTTACCAGAAGTTCCTCTTGTTTTTATTTCACAAAGGAGATTTACTCTTCCTTTAGCAAGTTCAATGACTTCCTTAAGTTCTGGTATTCTTTCACCCTCTTCAAGTTTTATTTTTTTCAATTCTTTTAAAGTCATTTGGCTTATGTTGCGTTTTATACCCATTCTTCTAAGGATATCATCACCATGAATCACTATGAGTTCTCCATCTTGTGTTTCATGGACATCAAATTCTATGAAATCTGGATCCAAATCAATCGCCCTCTTAAATCCTTTTAGTGTGTGCTCAGGGGCTTCATCTAATGCCCCTCTGTGTCCAATTATTAAGGGTCTATTCCTTTTTTCACTCATATTACCATATTAAAACAATATATCATTAGGGGAACAATTTTAATATAAATTATTCAAAATTTTTCTAACTCTGGAAATATCATTAGTGATAATTCCATCGACACTTATCTCTACTAACTTCTTAATGCTATTATCAGTATTAACTGTCCATGGAAATATTCTAATATTATTTTTGTGAGCTTTTATTATGAACTGTCGATTTACGAGTTTATAGAATGGATTAATTGCATAAAACCTATTATTAATTGCTTCATTATGCAATTTTTTTCGGGATAACCAACTTTTTATCCAACCTGTTCGTGTAGGTTCTAATGAAGCTAATTTAATTCGTGGTTCTAATTTCTGGATCTTTAATAACACATCATGTTTAAAAGAGCTGATTATTGTTGTATCAATAATATCTGCTTCCTTTATGGTTTTTATAATTTTTTCAGCAATATTTCTAGCTTTTATCTCACAATTTAACCTAATTTTACCTTTTGTGAGATTTATTAATTCATGCAAGGTGGGTATAGTTTCACCTTCCCCACAATCAAGTTGCTTCAATTCTTCAAGGTCCATATTCTTAATCAAGCCGAAATGTCCGGTAGTTCGAAAGGTATTACCATCATGCATTATTACGATTTCATCGTCCTTAGTTTTATGTACATCAAATTCTATGTAGTCCGCTTTTAAATCTATTGCCTTTTGAAATGCCTTTAAGGTATTTTCAGGAGCAATACTGCTTGCACCTCTGTGAGCTATTATTAACATTCTTTCTGGATTATAAGTACTTATTTCTCAATCCCCTTTATCCTAACTTTTCTATTAAATCAAAATATTAGATCGCTTTTTTATCTAATTCTTTGACAAAACCGTTTTATTAATTCTTCATCTAGTTAACTAGGCAAGATTTTGAGATTTTTTTACTATCTTCAGAATCATTCTTTCATTAATCTCTTAGTTATTTAATAGGGTTTCAAGGTTTTGAGAAACCACTAACTTAATAACAAATTAATAACTTAAACTGAAGATTTATTAGTATAAAATGTTAAGACTAATATGAAATTAGTTTGAAATATCAATACATATTTTCAATGAAAAGATAAATTTATAAGTAGTATTTATTTTTAATATGAAGTGAAACAGTTAAAATTGAATAGAAATAGCGTAGTAAACCGAAAAATTTAAAAGATGAAAAGCTGAATACAAAACCTTGAAGGTGTAAATAAAAAAATTATGCGCTTTTGCGACAATTGCGGAAATATGCTTATCCCCAAAGAAGGTAAATTATATTGTAAAGCCTGTGAAGAGGAATTTGACTTAGGACCAAACAAAGCAGAGTACAAAATTCAAAAGACGATTCACCACGATGAAAAAGAATCTGCCCCGATCATAGTCAAGGATGGTTTGAAAGGGGAAAAGATATCTAATGAAGATCGAAAAGCCTATGAAGACCTCTTCTCTGGAGCCGATGGCGATGCTTACTGAATCAGGTTCTTCTTAAAGATCTAGGATTAGATCACTTATTCTTCCATGATATGAAAAATTTTCGTATCCTTTTTAGATGTTTTAATATTTCCATACTTATAGTTTTTTAATTAGATACAATCTATTTAGTGATATTTTAATTGAATTAAAGACTAAATCATAATTTAATTGGTCAAAATGGCAGAAGAAAAAAAGAAAAGGTTACGCGGTTTTGCAGGAATTGTTTCAAAACAAGTCGAACCTTTAAATGATAATGAAAAATTTAAGCAAAAATACAAGGATACTCAAGTAAAGGTCCTTTTAAATGCAAAAGATGGAAAATATGCAGCATTACTAGTTATTGATAAGGGTACTATACACGTGGAAGATTTTAAAAACAAACCTAAAGAAAACCTTAAGAAAAAGGTTTTAGGGTGGGATGGGTTATTACAAACAAAAACCAAAACCTTCGTAGGACTACTTGAAAGTGATGATATATCTTTAGGAAAAGTTATAGGAAAAATTGTAACAGGTAGGATAAAAATAAGAGGTATTAAACACGTACTTGTTTTACTTCCACTGTTTAGTTTATAATTACAAAGCATATAAATTACTTAATTTGAAGGAAAATTTCAACAAGAGACATCATTTTTTCCTTTAATTTATCTTTATTTTTTTCATCCTTTAACGATTTAATGATTACATCCTTATCATTATTAGATATTGAGGGGAAATTTTCAAGAAATTCTCTTAAATAAATGATTTTTTTTGTAGGCTTATCCTGAATTTTTAAAATGAAATTTTCAACAAGATCTTGCAGTTTATTTACTTGTTCTTTTGCGCCAATATGTAAATGTTCTCCTTTGGATTTTTCTATTTCCTGTAAAATGCTATTCTTTTCTATTATCTTGTTCATAATCTCTTTTAGAGTTTCCTCTCTTGTTAATATTGATAACGAAGAGAGATAGTTTTCAATTTCTGAATTTTTTTTCTCAATCTCACCAATCATATTTAGAATATCATCCTTATTTCCTTTTTCCATATATTAATTATGTTTTCTCTAAATTTTTAAATTTAACTGAAAATATTTGTTAAATAGATAGAAATGCTTGATAATTTAAATGAAGGTGTAAGAAAATTCCAAGAATTTATAAATTATAAATTTACAAATGAACAACTTCTAGAGGAAGCGCTAACTACTCCAAAGCTAGGAAACGAATTAGGGATACCTGATTATGAATTTTTAGAAACTTTGGGAGATGCTGTTATTAAAATCATTTTTATTTTAAAATTACATAGTCAAGGAATAAAAGATCCTGGAGATATAACAAAAATCAAAGCTTCCTTAGAAAGTGATAAAGCATTAAGAAAAGTTGCAAATAGAATGAATTTACAAGATTTTATTTTTAAAACTGAGTCCCAAACAGTTAAGGGAACCAGAATTTTAGCTGATGTTTTTGAAGCAATATGCGGAGCGATATTTTTTGATTCAAACTATAACTTTAGAATAGTTGAAGAAAAAATGATTAATCCATTTTATGGCGATTTAGAAGCAACTATTGATAATTCATTGTCAGATCAAAAAAACGAATTATTAGAATTTTTACAAGCAAAATTTAAAACTTCCATCCTTATTGAACTGGAGTATGAAAAAAGTGGATTCGAACATGATCCAATCTGGATCGCTAAGAATCCAATGATTATTGATAAATATGATCAAAAAGATCTTATAAAAATATCAAAAAACTTAAAATCAGGTAAATTTAGAAATAAGAAAGACGCTGAAAAGGATATTTATGCTAAGATATATAGATATCTAAAAACTGAAAAGAAATAATATAATTATTCTTTATTCCCATCTATCAAGAATTTTAATTGTTCTACTTAATTAGAACCTTAATTTTTAATATATTTCCGCACTTTTCGGATCTATACAACTTCAGCAATCTGAAAAAATTTATTTTAGCATTATAATATAATAAACTTAAAATACCACTCAATAATTTAAAAGACGTTATTATTAGAGAAAGAAAAATTAGAGAAGAGAAGATTTCATATGTCTGAAACACCTAATATGAAGAGAACTCCAATCATGGAGCAGTATGAAGAAGAAACTGGAAAATTAGCAATCTGGAAGGGTGAAATTTCAAAACAATTTAAAAAATGGGAACAGCAAAAAGAGAAAGAAGAAATTAAGAAACAAAAATTAGAAATTATTTCTGAATCTCGAGTAGAAAAGAAGAAGATGAAAAAAGAAGTTAAAGAAGACAAAATCGTTGGGAAAGATTACGAGCATTTAATTGTTGTTGAAAATTTACATAAGACTTACTTATTGGGAACTACAGCTGTAGCAGCATTACGAGGTATAGATTTAACAATAGATAAAGGTGACTTTATTGATATTATGGGTCCTTCTGGCTCGGGAAAGACGACATTATTAAATCTAATTGGCGGTCTTGATACTCCTACAAGGGGAAAAATATTTCTTGAGGGTAGAAATATCTCAATGCTTAATGATAACAAATTAGCTGAAATTAGAAGAGAAAGAATAGGTTTTGTATTTCAGTTTTATAACCTCCTCCCCCAAATGACTGCTATGGAGAATGTAATGGTTCCTCTTCATTTTTCAGGTGATTTGAGTCGTCGAGGAAAAAGAAAAAGAGCAATGGATCTTTTAAGATTAGTTGGTCTAGATGAAAGAGCACATCATACACCTTCAGAACTAAGTGGTGGAGAACAACAGAGAGTTGCTATAGCAAGAGCTTTTGCTAATGATCCAAGTGTAGTAATTCTTGATGAGGTCACTGGAGATCTTGATAGTAAGACAGGGATCATGATTTTAAATCTCCTTAGAGATTTAAATAAAAGAGGTGCTACCTTCGTTGCTGTAAGTCATGACGCAGCAGTTTCAGAATTCGCAAATAAAGTACTTCATATGAGGGACGGGAAATTAACAACTGAAGGTGAAATTGGGGGATTAAAGGAAACTAAAATTATGGAAAGTACGAGAAAACGGGGAACAGAGATTAATAAAGAAAAATGTAAGAGTAAAATCTTTCAATATCTCTTCTTAAATCAAGGAAAAACCGAAATAAAAATGAGTGAAATTAAGTTATACATCCCTACCGGTATAATCAACAATTTACCTGAGCATTTTGAGGATATTTTGCAAGAATTGATATATGATAATAATCTCAGTGCTAAAATTGATGGAGAATTATTAATCTTACAGTAAAAACATTTTTATGGTTTTTAATAAAAAATTAAAAAAAAAAATACCCCATGTCCCATTTTAAATTAATATTAAAATATGCATTTTTAGATCTTAAAAAGCAAAAAATCAGGACACTACTAGCAATAGTCGGATTACTCATCTCCGTTGGGTTGCTTACTGTAATTTTATTTCTAAATGATTCAATTTCTTCTAGTTATGTAGATTATCTCACAATCGAGGCTGGCAACCAGGATGCTGTAATTACAGTGAGGCACTTTACAGGAGAACCAGAAGACAGATCGTCTTACTTTGAATTTGATCCAATTATAAATACAATTAAAAACGTATCAACTAGAATTAAAAATTGCATTCCAAGAATGGATATATTTGGAACCATAAACGTATCTGAGGGTTTCAACACAACTGAATTAACGGGGGAAGAAGAATGGAGTGTAATTTCAGCAGTAAATTTTAGCTTTGAGAATGATATAAAATTTGGCTCTTTTATCAATCCCAATAATAACGACTTTCTTAATTTAGAGGAATTACCTTTAAATCATTGCGCAATCTATTATGGATTTAATAATATTATACGGTATGCAGTAAATAATACCATTGAAATTAAAATGCAATTAAGCCACGGAAATGTCAATTATACAGTTACAAAAAACCTTACGATAGATGCCATATTTGATTTTAATCTGAAATGGTCAAATGAATATCGAAATAGGCACCTCATTGTAGTTGATATTAACACAATATATCAATATTTTGGATATGAAGAGTTTAATAGGCGATGCAGTCAATTAATACTTACATTCAAAGAGGGTAGCAGTATCTATGATCTTAGGGATTTGGAAGGTACAAAATCGATTGTTAAAGATATAGCAAGTGATATTCAAGTCGCTATTGGAATTAAGGAGTATAATATTGATTTACCAAAATTACGAGTTTTAGGAAGGGCAGAGTTTGTGAGTGTATTAATTGTTATCGTTTTTATTTTTGTATCTATTGTAGCAATGCTCATCTCTGGAGTTTTAATTAACGGAATTTTAAAAACCTCAGTAGAAGAGAAAATAAGAGAATATGGTATATTTCGCACACTAGGTGCAAATAAGAAATATAGCCTAGCAATTGTCTTAATGCAAGGATTTTTGTTATGCAATTTAGGCACAATATCAGGAATAGTTGTTGCAGACTTGATATCTAGGTTTGTAATAATACCATTTGCAAATACAGTAGTATCAACATCCACAATAGGTTTTACTAGAATATCATTTTCATTTAGTTTAACTTCAATATTAATATCTTACGCAATGGGAATAGGTGTTGGAATGATTGTGAGCATATCTCCAGCCTTGAAGGCAATGCGACTTCAACTAATTGAATCAATTCATCCGTATCGCCATGAAGATACGTTATATCGTTTACAAAAAAGAAGTTCAGTTAACTATAAAATAATTCTTGTTGGTATTATTCTAGCAATAAATGGGGGTTTTGTTTTTTATTTCATTCCGAGGTTATTAATTTCTAATGATTCAAATCTATTTGCAGGAGTATTAATCGCTGTATTATTGCTATTTAACATAGGTTTGACTTTAGCTGGTTTAGGTTTGATACCAATTGTTTTAAGATTTGTGATACAAGTCTTTAGACCTCTTGCAGGGAGGTTACATAACGTAATTAAAATTTTCGTATTTCGATATCAGAGAAGAAATTCAAGTACAGTAATGATTTTTGCATTATCTTTTTCTTTTGTAATTTTTACATCTACTTTAATAAATACTCTTTCAGCACAATCAGCAGCAAATACTCAATTAACATATGGTTCAGATTTAGTTATAGAAACCTCCGGTTGGGAAGAACCTGACGAATCATATATGGGAGGATTAGGGGGGGGTCCCTTTTTTCCTCTGTCTATCAATGATGGAGATTTAAGAACTAATGATCTACAAATTCAACAAATATCTATAAATATTGATAAAGTTATGACGATAGAATTTGAGGAACAATTACTTTCAATTGATGGAATTGAAAAAGTGTCTTGTGTTATTGCAAAACCTTATCAGTTAACTCAAATCTATTCTGAAACTGATAAAGAGTTCAGTGCGGAAATAGAAGATTATACTACAAGTCAAGAAATTACCCTTATTGGAATTGATGAGGAATATCTATACACTGTTAAAAGGCAATATATTGAAATGACTTCAGGAAGTGTAGAAAGTGCATTTAATAATTTATTTAATGATGAAGATGAGTATACCTGTATTATTTCTGAAGCAATTGCAACCGGACTTAATTTACGAATAAGAGATTCAATTAGAATAGTAATCCACAGAGGAGATGAATTAGAAGTTTACTTATTTACGATTGTTGGGATTGCTAAAAGTATTCCAGGATTTCCTTTTGAATTTGGAGTATCGAATATGCAAGCAATAATGAGTGGTGTTTTAATTTCCCAGAACACATATTTAGAAGTTTTAGATATACCCCCAATACCATATGTTGATAGAATATTTATTAAATTACGAGAAGATGGTATTGTTTCCCCTTATTATATTGAGGAAATTATTAATGAACTTTATATAGCAGACTACAACTATAATTTATATAATCTCGAAAGACTAATAACTCAACAGCAATCTGCTTTTTTTATAATAGATACTTTATTTACCTTGATCACGATGACTACTGTTTTTATTTGTATTTTTGGATTACTTTCTTCATCCTATTCAACAATAATTGAAAGGAAAAAGGAAGTTGGTATTATAAGAACACTAGGGTTAAAAGGGAGGGAAATAAATCGTTTGTTCATAATTGAATCATTAATAATAATGTTAAGTAGTGGAACGATAGGAATAATTGTTGGATGGCTTTCTGCGTGGATAGTAACCTCAAATTTAAGCGTATTAACGGGTGAGCCAAACGTAATATATGTTCCGTGGTTTAATATAATTTTAATATATTTTATTTCAATATTTATGATACTAATAGGAATGAAATTACTTTTACGTAAAGTCCGAAAAAAAAAAATAGTAGATATCTATAGAGAGACGATGTGAGGTTATGTTAACTATGAAAACATTAAAAAGATCAATCAAAATTATTCTAATTCTCATAATCCTCATTGCCCCCTTATATTTCAATATTAATTTAATAAAGTTGAAGTCTAAAGGAATAGATGAAAATAAAAATGATTTCTTAAGATCTACGGATATTGCTGGAACAGATCTTTATGCTGAGCAAATTGAAGTATATGTAGCGGGAAACAAATCTATCATCAAGCAATCCCTCTTTTCAAATGACACTAATATTTTTTCTCAATTCGATTTAAATGATCCTGCTTTCTATAAATGTAATGTATTAATTAGTGCTTCAAACACTCTCAAACCAGATATATTCCCAATTCCTTTAACAGAAAGTATGATCCCTGATCAGTTTGCTTCAGGATTCAATAGATTTGTGGGATTCTTATATTATGATGATGAAGTTATTTCAAGTGATGCAAATTCAAGAGCTGAAAGGGCATTAGAGATTATTCGTAGGAAATTTCAAATTGACCTTATCATAGTTAATGTATCTGAACCCAATTTTTTTCCTTTTGTAGGAGATTATCCTGATTGGGCTCTTTTACTTAATGAACTTACTAATAATCTACCAATGGATGGATATTGGAAAGCCTTAGATCTTTCTCGCTTAACTAGTGAAGAATATTTCAATAACCATCATTTATCCTCTACATTTATAATTTTAAATTCTTTAAACTTTTTCGAAGGTGATTTCGAGATTACTACTTCTCAATTAGACTTTAGTATTAATTCCCTTGATTTATCTTTCTTGGAGAATATAGAAAATAATGAACTCATTGAACAATTTAATAATATTTTAGATAATTATGGTGAGATACTCAATGCTACTATTTCAGAGGATGAATTGGAGCAATTTTTTGAAATTCTAAATTCATTTACTTTATTGAATAATTCTCATTATACTAATTTAGTAATACAATATGAGGGATTGCCCGAGGGAATATCTGAAATAAAGGAAAATCAGTATAGGTTTGATCTATGGGATGCCATTGGTTATCATGGTGAACCTCTTGCACCCAGTGAGAAAATTTATATTGCTCTTGTAGGTGCTTTTATGACAGATATTGAGATTAATATATTATGTACTGAAATTGTAGACACAACCCCGGTTAATTTCGAATTTTATGATTATCTTTTGGAGCAAATTGGACTAATTTTTTATCTTGCTGGTATTGAATTCGATATACAAGCGCTTAAAGAATATTCATTTGAATTGTATTGGGTAAATGAAGAGGGGTTCAAGAATACTTATATTAAACCTGTTAATGTAGGTGATCCTTATGATATAGTTAATTTACTCCAACAGTTAGGTTTTAAAGGTTTTTCTTATATTCCTACTGGAATCGTAAATCCGTTTGAAGATTTTTCAATTACTTATAATATTTCGAATTCAGAACCCAATTTATTACTTCGAAAAGAACTTGTCGGAGATAATGCTTCCTATGGAGCATTTCGAGATTTCTCGTATTATATATCTGCTGAAAATGTAGGAAACACTACTAGTTGGGGATATCCAACCCCAATTCCTCTAGAACTTAACGATTTCTTTTTACTTTTAACATTAGGTAATCAACCATTAGCAGATGAATTAAATAGTGTACTTTGGGATGTAATTCGCATTGAATACCCTAATCAATATAGTTCCTTGGAGGATTTTTTTAACTTTGATGAAGATCCTCTTATTTTTTATTTTGATTCTCTAGGTACAGGAGTTTACGATACATTTTTTCCAGATATATTGGATTTTACCAATTTATGGCCTTACAACGATAAAATAGAGAATATTATTGATATAATTGTGGTAGGTTATCCGCAATTAATTAGCACCTTAGCAATATTAGGTTTATCTACTGAAGACCTTAGGAATATATTTACTAATAATAATAGTATATGGAATGATGAAAACTGGAAAATAGAGCCAGGAAATAATATTTCTTACTATCTCCACAATGTTTCAATCAGCGAAATAGATTCTTTTACTCCAATATTTTCTAATAATTTTACCATAGGAACTGACCCTCAGACTCCTGAGATAATTTATGGAACATCAATTAATGGAACTATCCCTGAAATGGCACTCTCGATGGATACAGAAAAATGGGTTATAGAATCGGTTGAAAGGCTTTTAAATCAAAGAATTGAACTAAATTTCGTTTTTAGAAATGATACTTTACTGGATTTAAAGAAGGATCCTTTAGAAATGGTTTCAATCATTATTAATTTTAGTGCCCCAGATTCGTTAGATTCATTAGATTTTGAAATTTATAATTTTGAGCTTGAGGAATTTGAAAATTTGGAGCCTTATTTAACGTCTTTTGAAAATAACTCATGGAAATTCTCAATTGTTAACAATAATAATAGCTTAGATTGGTTATTTTATCCATTAGAACAAGATAATCATACTATGCTTTTCAAACTTAGAGGAATTGATTCTGATAATTTTAATATATCTATTAATGACCTTGATGTAGAATTTTCAACACGTGATATAAATATTAATGAAGATTCAGGTTCAAGAGTTGTTTACGGCTCTAGTACAGGTAATGTTCAATATGAAAGAAGATCTAATTCCATATCATTGAGCAATTATGATATGGCATCAATTATCCTCACTTCTTCTCTAGATAGTTATAGTTCAAAAGAAGGAGATCTTAATAATTATCATCTTAATCTCAAAAATATTGGTTCTAGACCTGCTGAGAATATTTCAATTTCTTTAAAAATTCCAGGGATAGTAGGAAATACCGGCAATTTCATACTTGAAAATGGTAATTTAACACATTTTATATCAAAGTTGGAGCCATTTGAAAATAGAACAATTAATTTTTCTTTTTACGTGCCGAATACAAGGACCATTAGTGAAATATCAATAACGTATAATAACCCTAAAAACGTTCAGGGAGGAATTTCGTCTGAAATTGTTACCTTAACCAATGAAGTTTATGTATCAGCACCACTAGATTATGAGAATAAATTTCCTTTTGTAAGATTATTAGAAATCAAATGTGATTATGACAATACCTTGCTTAATCAAAGTTTGTTTAACTTTACTTATAGTCTAAAAAGTTTTAATCCTAATGGAATTAAAACACCAGATATTAACATATCTATATATGACCAGATCGGAGATCTTAGGAGAGTAGATACTAATGACTTATATTTTGAAGACTTAGAATTTAATGAAACAATTTCATTTAATATAACAATTAGTAAAACTGGATGGAGAGGATATTACTATCCTGCAATAAATTATATTGAAAGTTCAGAAGCTAAAACTATTCAAATCTTAAGCTCCTCATCAAGTATACTCGGAGTAATTAATTTTTCAATAACTAAATATGTAGATAAAGAGCATATTAGAATTGGGGAAGAAATAACTGTATTCATCGAAGTCAAAAATACAGGTACCTTAAAAGTAGAAGATATCACGGTCAGAGATACAACTAGTTATTCCCAATCAGATTTTATGTTAATTAACGGCAAATTAATTAATCTTATAAATAGCTTAGAACCTGGAGAAATTGTCTCAATAAATTATACAATTCGAGCAAGGAAACAAGGTATAGTCACTTTAAAACCAGCTTTCCTTGAATTTTATTATTTATATAAATTAGAGTTATTTTCTAATAATGTTTTCATCAAAGTCAACTCATCTCCATTTGATCAATCTGTCTATATTATAGTCGCTGGAATTGTGGCTATCACTATTCTTTTAATATATTATAGTCAAAATTCTAGATATAAAAAGAGTAAAGATAAGTTAGAAAGAAGAGAAAAGCTTATATTAAAGATGGATTCAAGAGAAGCAATTATGGGAACAAAACCCACCTTAAGAGACCAATTAAGATTTTTATCGAGATCTACCAAAGAAAAAAATGATGTGGGGAGGAAATTATGATGCCAAATAAACGATCAAAAGCACTACTTATAGTTTTTAGTCTATTAGCCACATTTTTCTACTCGAACTTATTGGTTTTTCAATTATCTCAAAGTTCTTCTAGTGCTCCAGAATTTGATTTTAAAAATGATTATATTTCATCCTCAAGTAGTTTTCAAAAAGAAATTATTGTGTACTTCAATAAATCTACATACAACAACTCTGTCATTTCAAAATTTAATTACTATGGAGGAACAATTCAAGATGAATGGAATAATTTATTTTCTTCTTTTTCTGGCTTTGCGGGGATTATTCCTTCAGAACAAAATAAGACACTATTCCATAATGAATTCCTTGATGCCCAAATAGAAAATAATGAGATTTTGGAAACTTTAATGAATTATGCTTCGATTCAATCAGGAGCAATCAATTCCAGTTGGTTTTTAAATGGATACAAAGGGGAAACAAATTGTTCCATTGCCGTGTTAGATACAGGGATTAATCCAACTCATACTTTTTTTCCAAATGGATATGACCATACTGATCTCAGAGGAGATATTGTTGGTTGGGAGAATCTAATTAATCCTAATCCTATATCTGATGAAAATGGTCATGGAACATATATATCTTCAATAATTTCTGGTACTGGTAATTATGAATATAATTCAACTAATCCTATATCGTTAAAAATTAACGGAAACTATTCTCATACAGAGCTGTTTGAAGAATCCTCTCCTGCGAAAAATTATAGTCTAAAAATTCTTTCATTTAATGCTAGCACTCCTGATTCAGAGATTTTAGTAAATTCGTCATGGAATTTGCAAAGCAGTGGAATAGATGATCTATGGTTCGAATTGTTTTATGAAAATAATTTGGTAGGATATTCTCATAACCTAAACACAGATGTAAATTATATTATAAATTATACAATTCCTCAAAATGAGATTGGGATCTATGATTTATATATAAAATACCATAAACAATTTCAAAAAATTCCTGTATTTTCGTTTAGGACCTCAACACGCTATTATCCTGAATTTTTTATCAAGGATTATAGATACAACACTGGAATAGCAAATGGAACAAAGATAGCTTCCTATAAAATTCTTAATCAGTCTGGAATGGGATATTCTTCAGATTTAATCTCTGCTTTAGCTCATGTTATCAAAAATAGAACTGCATATCACATTATTAGTGTTTGTTTGAGTATCGGTACAATAGGGGATGATGTGGGAGCAATTAATAATGCAATAAATGAGGTTATTAAAAATGGTGTTTTGGTTGTTATTGCTGCAGGAAATTCAGGGATTGAAACGTCGGATGCTTTGAATAAATTAGCAACAAACGAAAATGCAATTGTAGTTGGAGCAATAAATGACAAAGATCAAGTTGCTTCTTTTAGTAGCATGGGGAAAATAGCAGGAAATACTCTTAAACCTGATATTGTTGCTCCAGGGGGTAGTCTATTATCTGGACACCGAACTATAAACTCTGCTGGTGAAGAATCAAATGAAATAACAACAGGTTATGGTACTTCTATTGCTGCAGCTATAGTATCAGGAGCAATAAATTTACTGATTGAGGCTAAATGGGTAAATTGGAATCAATGGGATCAAATGAACATTTCTGAATCGGTTAAATATCTTAAAGCAATCTTATTAATGACTGCTTCAGAAACGGGTATGCTAAGAGAAGATGACCCAAATACGATAGAGGATGAAAGTACTTATTCACCAACAACATCTTTTGCTCCTTTTACTTATGGTTTAAAAGATATTCATGAAGGATATGGAAGAGTAAATATTCAGGCGGCTATTGATGCAATTTCTAAAACTTTTGAAGTTAATACATCTGTTAATGGGAATCTGATGAACTCTCAAGAAGATCCGATAGGTTCTCACGTGTTTGCTCGTAAAATAGAACTAATAGAAGGTTACCAGTATCTCTTTAATCTCTCTGATGTAGATGCAGAGGATGATTTTGATTTATATTTATTTTCAAATACATCAAATCAATATGGAGAACCTATTTTACTAGAGTCTTCAAGAAAATGGTATGGGGATTTTGATTATTTTTATTTTACCCCAAAAAATAATCAAACAAACTGTATCATCACGATTAAAGCAATTGAAGGAAATTCTCAGTTTTCTTTGAATGTCTCAGTGGTTGAAAATCTTTTTGAACCTGAATTAAGAATTCCAGAAATTAATTATTTTGGTGGTGTTAAAAACACAACAATAATGAGCTTTCAGGAATTTTTTGGAAATGAGCCGAATAAAAATTACAGCATTGATAGCTATAGATTTTATATTGAATATTATGACAATGACACCTCAAACATTCCACCTCAGGAGGTTTATGTATCAATTATGGGGATTTCCACAAACTATACCTTAACAAAGTTTAATCCTCTTGATAATAATTTTACCAACGGAGCGCTCTACATAAGTGACTATATATCTTTCCCAAGATCTGGTTTGTTTCAATATTTTTTTATCACAAGTGATGGGAAATTTATTACTAGGTATCCAAAAATGGGTTTTTTTAATATCACAATTGAATTTCCAACAGATAGTGTCCAATTTCCTTTTGAACATGATTTCGACGATGGCTTGGGTAATTGGACATATACTGGAACGGGTTGGAATGTATTGAATCAGTCCAATAATAAAGATAATCGATCAAGAATTTATCAAGATTCTTGGAATTCATTATATTTTGGTACTCATCATAATTTTCCAGAAAATTATACTTATCAACCAATTAGAATAACAGAAGACCCTTCCCTAAATGGATCTTTAATTAGCCCTCTTTATAATTTGACTCAAATTAATGAGAATAAAACACAACCATTTGCTAAATTTGGTTTAAGAGTTAGTATCAATTCAGGTGATTTCGTAAATTTACAAATAAATTTAAATTGGACCGGATGGTTGACACTCAGGACTTACACTGATGAAGAAAGCGATTGGTCTATGGAAGAAATTAACCTTACGGATTACATTGGTTATTTTGTTCAATTTAAATTTGAAACTAATTTAGATAATACATTTGACCCCATAAATTATAAAGGATTCATCCTAGATTATTTTTCCATAACGAATTATACCAATCATCACTCACCTTTAATTAAATTCAATTTAGATAAAAATATACCAATTACACATGAATCTAAATTTCATCAATTTGTAGTTTCATGCGAATATTTTGATTTAGATAATAACTATCCCGAATACATCTATCTTGAAATGGATACCAAAAATTACACTATGTATAATATTTATGGAGATTGGAACGCTAACTCCTCTCAAGTAGAAGATTATGGTATCTTATTCTTAAGATCCTTAATATTTGAAGAAATTGTAAACCAATCTTTCCGTTTTCATATTTCAGATGGTAAATTTATGAACACTACACATTGGTATAATTTAAATAACTCTATTTTTCAATTTATTGAACCTATTCCGTTAGAATTTAATGTAATGCAAGATCAAAAGTTTATAGGATATGAGTTTTCAAGTAGTAATTTGTCAGATTATTATGTATTGGGTGTTCCTTTACCAAAAGAATTCAATGCTTGGTTAGGAGGGGATAACTCCTGGCATCCATTTGTACGTTTAGGAGAACACTTTATCTATGGGGGACTAGGACAAACTTATGGGAGTATTAATCAAGGTTATGGAAATAACTGGAATGCAAAATTAGTTACAAGAGTTCTTAGTTTAAAGAGCGAGTACAACATTTACCTTGAATTTAATCAGGAAATTTCGTTACAAAATGAATTCTTTCAACCCGATGATCAATTAGATCGATGTATCGTGTCAATTTCAAAAGACTTTGGTTCCTCTTGGGAGATGCTCAAGGAATACACATACGATACAGAATCCCTTTTTGGAATAGAAAAGATTGACATAACTGCATATTCAGGAGAGGATATAATGATTATGTTTACTCTAAACTCAAATAATGTAGTAATGGGTATAGGGTATGGTTGGTTAATAAATAACATATATATTGGTTATGATAAGACAACAGATTTTATCTCCCCTGAAGTAGAAATCATCAATCCTACAAACGAGACTACAGTTAAATCCCTCATTTCAATAAGAGCAAAATTAACTGATGATATTGAAATAGATGAATCGAGAATATATGTGTTTCTCAATGATAAAAGTATTGACAGATCAAAGCTCATATTTAATAGTACAACGAATATTTTAGAGTTTACTTGGAATACCAACAATGTTAAAGACGGTAGAGTTGAAATTAGAGTTGTAGTCTATGATAAAGCAGGAAATATTGCTGAAAATACTATTATAGTGAGGGTAACTAATGGAAGATGGTGGAACCTGTGGGGACCGTATATAATTTTGGTAAGTTGTGTTATTGTTCTTAGCATTGGGTTATATCTTATCGCTGAAAAAAAAGGGAAATTCTGGGTAGAAAAAATAAAAGAAGGACGAGTAGAAAAAATTAGATTGGGTGACATAGACAAAGATCAGGCAATTAAAAGAATAGAGCTTCTTGAACCAGATGAAGAATTGAAAAAGTCTTTAACACTCTATTGTAAATATTGCCGTTCGTGGTTTACTGCAGAAAAATTTGATATAATTTGTCCAAAGTGCAACCATGACCAAATTTACGCTGCCTATAATTGTTTAAATTGTGGGAGATGGTGGTGGAAAGATGAACCGGGTGAAAATTTTTACTGTAAAAGTAAGGGTTGTAAAGGAATCAGATTAATCAGGAGAGATAAAAAGGATGTTCAAGAGCTTTTAGCTCAAAAAGGTAAAATTTTAAGAAAATTTGATAGTGAAAAAAAAAAATTTAGTATTCTGAATGGTGATTGAAAAAATGATATTGCGGTGAGAAAAGCATAGAATTGAAATTATTCTTTTATAGACTCCAAAGACATATAAATCTACAATTTTTCAAGCATTCTTGGCTTGATCTAAAACGTGATAAAAATAAAGCAATATTCGGGGTATCAGGAATAGCAATTTCTTTATTTTTATTAACTGTTATAGGAATGCTTAATGATACAGTTAATTATAATTATTTGTTATATGTAACTTCTACTACGGGGAAAGCAGATATAATGATTACTAAAACCATTCAAACGGATTTAACATTTAATCCCTTTTTTGAAGAAGATATGATAGAAGATGATCTTAATAATATCGATGGTGTGGAAGAATTTTTTCCACGTATTATGATGTTAGTAAAAACATCTTCAGATTTTACTACTTTAAGTGGTTTCCTTCAATTATATGGAATTGATTTTGAAAAAGAAGCAGAAAATGGTAAGATTGGAGATTTAATAATTGTTGATAATTATGGAGAGGAGATAGGAGAAAATTACAATGATAAACCAAATATAGGAGAGTGTGTAATCCTGTGGAATGTGGCTGAGATTTTGAATGTAACTAGGGGAGATGATATTTATATTGAATATCAGAATGAGCAATTAAGTTTAACTGTTATTGAAATATGCATTCAAGATTTAAAATTCATGCAATTTGAAAATTCGCTCCTTCTAGTTAACTTAATAGAAGCTCAGTCATTTCTAAACAAACCTGGCCAAATCAATTTTATTGTAGGGACAATTCAAAATCCAAAGAGTATTTATGATGCTAGTAACATAGATCGTACAACGCGAAGATTAAGGAGAATTAGTGCTAACATACAAGATAACCTTAATATTAATGAATTTAGCATAACTCTTCCGAAATTAGAAGAACTTGAGGGAGGAGAATTCTTATTAATGACAGTTACCATAATCTTTTGGTTTATTACCATTCTTTCGATGATTATTACAGCCATTTTAATAAATAGTATCCTTTCAACCTCTGTTGAAGAAAGAGTTCGAGAATTCGGGATTGTTCGTGTAGTAGGTGGGAAAAAATTATATACCTTGAAAATGGTACTCTTTGAAGGATTGATGTTAGGCTTTATAGGATCAGTAATAGGTATGATTCTCGGTGTTTCTTTTATTAGACCAATAGCCCAAAGTCTACTAAAATTATACAATTTTAATTTTAGCTTTTCTGATATAGATTGGGTAATAAAACCTCAAACCATTTATATAACATTTGCAATTGGAACAGGAGTTTCTTTAATCGTTGCATTATTGCCTGCTCTAAAAACAGCAAAAATAAACTTGATTAAATCAATTTCTCCTTTTAGAGCAAAAGAAGAAGGTTGGGAAATTAAAAAAGAAGGTAGTGTCAATGTGAAGAGTTTCCTTGTAGGGATAGCTATATCTACAATCGGAATGATTGTTTTTATATTAATTCCAAATATATTCGTCACAGGCGATTTTATGTTAACGTCTTCGTTATTTGTAGGCTTACTGGGAGCAGTATTACTGGGTTTGGTTTTTGCTTCTATAGGAATAGTTCCATTAGTTCAAAAAATCTTTCTAGGTCTTTTTTCTCCATTTATTAAGAAATATAAAAATATTATCGGTATCTCCCTTAAAAGATATAGAAGGCGTAATACAAGCACTGTTCTTATGTTTGCTATAAGTTTCTCATTTATTTTCTTCATTACAAGTGTAACAGAGATGGAATCTGAAAATATGGCATTAAACTTAAAATTTCAATATGGTTCAGATTTAGTTTTATTAAATCAGGAATTATATGATGAGGAAAGTGCTTTAACTTTAGAAATGATTGATGAGCTCAGAAGTTTACCTGGAATCGATGAGGTTGCAATGTCGCTTCATAATACATTTGATTTTCAAGCCGCATTATCGGCAATTTTCGATATAAGTGAAGGGCAGGTTGGGTTTAGTGGAGGAGGTGCAGAAGAAATTTTGATGAATCTTTTTGAATTTTATGCTTCTCAAGAAGAAATGAAAATTAAAACAACTGCTGGAGACATGATGGATTTTGATGTAGTAAACGCGGGATTTATAGGAATCAACGATGATTTTGTTGATATAATTGATCCCAACCTACTTATTTGGAAAAGTGATGGAAGTAGTACAGGGTATTCCTTTAACCAACTGTTTTCCCGAAATGATACTTGTATAATAGCGAAATCAATTGCAAGTGTAGTTGGAATTAGTGAAGTTGGGCAAAAAATACGTATTACATTTTATGATCCTGCGAATCCTGAAAATAGTGGGTTACCATATAATTTAACTGTAGTAGGAATCTCTGGGGGAATTCCAGGTTTTTTTAATTTCAGATCCAATGAAAATTCTGCTGAAGGAGGGGGAGTTATGGTTTCATTAGACAACTATATGCGTTTAATGAAGGTTGAGAATCCTGGAGAGCCTAATATGATTGTAGACAAAGTTTTTATAAACCTACTTGATAAAACTGAAGAAAGTATTGAAGAAACAAAAGAAGACATCCGACTAATGTATCAAGATAAAGATATAACAATTGATGACGCAGTTTCTAAAATTAATTTTATGGAAGAAATGACTGAGAGACAATCTTTCCTTATGGAGCTTATTTTATCATTCACCATAATGATAAGTATTTTTGGATTAGTAAGTAACATGTATGCAATTATGTTGGAAAGGAAATTTGAGATCGGAATACTCCGTTCGATGGGTATGAAAACTCGGAACGTAAGAAATATGTTTTTAGTTGAAAGTTTAATTATTTTACTGAGTTCAGGTATTTTGGGCACTGTGATTGGAACATATGTTGGTTATTTACTTGAAACAAACATGGCCTTAATGACAGAAATGCCCGTAATATTCAAAATCCCTATAGATACTTTATTGAGAGTGTTTATAATATCCATTTCAGTAGGTATTTTGGGAATCTATTTAATTCTTATAAAATTATCAAGGCAATCAATAATGGATATCTTTCGACAAACATTTTAGGATTATTTAGTTTTATAAAATTTCTTCTATTTCTTTTCTAGGTAATCCAATAATTTAGTAAATGCTTGTCCTCTATGAGAAATTTTATTCTTCTCTTCAGCGGATAATTCAGCAAATGTTTTATCAGGTAAAATATTAGGGATAAAAATTGGATCAAAACCAAATCCTCCTTTACCTCTGATTGTATTGGATACCCTACCTTCAACATTTCCTTCAAAAAATAGAATTTTATCAATAAATTTATGGTAAAATGCAATGATAGCTGAAAAATGAGCTTTAGATAACTCAAAATCATCAATCAATTTAAGAATTCCCTCGTTTCCTATAGTTTTTAATACATACGAGGAATAAACTCCAGGAAAACCTTTGAGTGGGGAATCAATAAAAAATCCAGCATCCTCTATGAAAAAAGAGCCATCTATACTGTTTTTTACACTATTCAATTTAAATAGTGCCACTTCCCTTAAAGAATGTGCTTGAATTTCTGTTGTTTTAATATCCCTTTGTTTTAAATCGTATTTCATATTTTTATCCTTAAAAATTTCTGATACTTCTTGGAATTTGAATTTATTCCCAGTAACAAAGTAAACTGTGTTTTCATCATTGTTCATAATTACTATAATTAAGCTGTGTTTTTAGTTATTTTCCAACGCAATTTATTTGGATTAAATTTTAAGGAATAAAAAACTATTTAATTGTAAGTATTGAATCTAGCACTTTTCCGTAGCTTTAACCAAAACTTTATTTTGTATATTTCTTTATTTAAGGTATAATAATATTTTAAAATTCTGTAAAGTTATTGTCCAGTTGAGCGAAAAATGGCGCGGATGCACTCTCGTAAGAAAGGTAAATCAGGTAGTACACGTCCTGCAAGATTAGAGAAACCCGTATGGGTTGAGTTATCACCTGATGAAGTTGAGAATGAAGTTGTTAAGCTTGCTAGAAAAGGTAATTCAAAATCGATGATAGGAACTATTATGAGAGATTCTCGTGGAGTACCTTTAGTCAAAATAGTAGCAGGTAAGAAAATTAGTCAAATTCTTGAAGCAAATGATATTAAAGGCCCACTTCCAGAAGATTTAGCCAATTTGGTTAGAAAGGCATTAACCATTAGAACGCATCTTGAAGATAATCATAAAGATTTAGAAGGAAAGAAAGGACTTAATCGGACTGAATCTAAAATTTATCGACTGATTAAATATTATAAAAAGAAAAAAGTGTTAGCTACTGATTTTAAATATGATCCTGAGAAAATTAGAACGCTAGTCGCAAGATAAGGGGAGGATCTAAATTGAGCTCGAAAGCAAGAAAGAAAAAACCTAAAATAAAAAAAGTTACTTTTAAAGATAAATCATGGTTCCAGATTGTAACTCCAAAAATCTTTAATTTTAAACCAATTGGTGAAATTATAGGTCTCGAAGATACTATTATGGGAAGGACCATTGAAACTCTTCTTTTTGACTTCACTCATAAATATTCTGATATTAGTTTGAAGCTAAAGTTTCGTGTGAATGAAGTCAATAATGGAGCAAAAAAGTGTAGTACTATTTTTATTGGGCATCAGTATACTACCGATTTCATACGTTCATTAATTGGAAGAGGTAGTTCAAAGATACAGATTATATTAAATTTAACTACTAAAGATGGCTTCACTTTTCGATTAACTACCATCTGTACAACTTTAAAGAGAGCTAGAAATTCTCAGATTGTGTTAATAAGAAAAATTATGCGTGAGATTCTTCAAGAATTTGCCAAATCTCTCAATCATGAGAAATTTATTGCAGGAATTATTTATGGAGAATTTCAAAACCAAATTCAGCGAGTAGCTAAAACTATATATCCATTAACAAATTGTACCGTTGTCAAAAGTAAGCTTGTAAACATACCTGAAGGTGGGGAAGACCAAGAAATCCCTGATGATCAATTCGAGATTGTTGAAGTAGAAGTAAAGAGATCTCGAAAATCAGAGATAAGGAGGTCTGAGCGAATAAATGTCAAAAATTTAAACCAAACCAAAACTAGACGAACCCCTTCAGAACCAAAGCAAGTAGTAAAAGCAACAGAACAGGATGATGATAAACCAGAAGAAGATTCGTCCTAATTCTATATTACTTATATTTTAAACTCCTGTTTAATATTGATTAAAAAATTTTTTAGAGTAAACAAATTTAACCTTTAGATCATAATAAAATATTAATTCTAACTATTATTTTTATACTTCTTTAAAATAAGAGGAAATGTGTAAAAACTATGTCAAATCAAGAGGGAAATCGAGATAATCAATATAATTTTGATGACTATTTGTTTGTAAGAGATAATTTCAATTATTATACGGACGATGAATTCTTACAAGCATTAGTACAAAAATATACTGGAATTGAGTTTGAAAAAATAGATAGAGACCTTAGAGCTCTTTCTGACTATGTTTCTTTTAGATTTAAAAATCTAGCTGATAAAGCTAATGAGCTAGAAAATAGAATAAAAGTCACTAAACTCAAACACTTCGACGCTCATAATCATAGAATAGATAGAATCGAACGTTGTACGGAGACTGAGATTTTAGAACAAGAAGTGTTTAGCCTTGGTCTTTACGACCCTGCAAGGAATACTCCTTGGAGTAGATTTACGAAAATGTTTTTACTTTATGAAAATGGAGAATCAGGTGTTATGTGCCCTGTGGCGTGTTCACATGGAGCTGTTGAACTTCTGCAGAAGTATGAGAATGAATTGGATCCAGAAGCATTAGAGATTCTCAACTATATCAGAGATGGAAAAAAAGGAGAATATGCTAAAGGTGCTCAATTCGTAAGTGAGATTCAAGGCGGAAGTGATGTCCCTGCCAATCTTGTAGAAGCAATTTTCCAAAAAGAAGAGGGTCCTGATGGAATTTCAAACTGTTGGAGATTATATGGCCAGAAATTTTTCTGCTCCGCAACTCACGCGGATTATGCGGTTGTTACTGCAAAACCTAAAGGAGTAGAATCATCCACTAAAGTTGCTGCATTTGTAGTTCCTTCATGGCTTCCGGGAAATAAAGAAAAAGAAACTAGAAATTCTTTCACTATTGATAGGTTGAAACAAAAATTGGGAACTGCAGAATTACCAACAGCCGAAATCACATATAATGGTGCTGTTGCATTTCCCGTAGGTCCACTCGAAAAAGGGCTTGCGGATATCGTTGGAACTGTTCTTTCACTTTCTAGACTTCATGTAGCTTTTGGAATGGCTTCTGGTGCTTTACGTGTTGCACGAGAAGCATTATTATATTCACAATTTAGAACTGCTTTTGGTATTCCAATTTCTTCCTTCCCATTAATGATAAATCAAATAAATGAATTGGATCATTATTCTAAAAGAAGTGCAGCAGGAGCATTTAAAGTATATTCAGAATACATTAATTTTGGGGAAGACTTAATTAGTGGCATAAGGCAACTGGAAAAAATAGATGATATTGAAGAACGTAAACGTCGTTTCAGATTAATGGAATTAATTATGTTACAAAAAATCGTTGTTGCTGATGAAGCCCCAGCGATGATACGTAAAGCAATCTCATTTTTTGGGGGTCATGGAATTATGGAAGATTTCTTATCTCTTCCGCGTTTACACCGTGATTCTATGATAATGGAATTATGGGAGGGTCCAAGAAACGTTCTTCTCACTCAAATCCATCGAGATCTTGGAAGAGTTAAAGACTGGTATCCTTTAGAAACCTTTTGTAGAGATTTACTGAAGGGAGCTGACTCAGATCAACTTGAAGAATACGTATCTGAATTCATTAGAATAATGTCTCATGATAGTCTTCTAAGAAATGATCCAGAAACCTTGGCAATTTGCCATGATTGGGAGTTATTTTCTACTAAATTATTTATTGCGTATCAAGAGCAAGCTCTAAGTGAACTGAACTATGAGGGAAAAGAACTAAAGTTCTCAAAATTATTACGTGAACTGAAGAAACGTAAAAAATCAGTCAAACAGATGCAACCAGTAATACAATAGTATGGATAGTTAGAAGGGATTAGGTTTTTTTACATTTTTTCCACCAGATTCTTGATAGTACAACGTATTTGGTGGAATATTTTCATTTACTATCGTGTGGGCTCCAATAACAGAATTGTTTCCTATGATTTTTCCACACATGATACTTGCATTGATTCCTGTTTGAGAATTTGGACCTATGATTGCCCCTAATTTTCTAAGTCCAGAATCAATTAAGGATCCATTGATATTCATAGTAACATTTTGATTATCAAAACGTAGGTTAGAAATTTTTGTACCCGCACCGAGATTAACATCTTCACATATGATTGAATCCCCTATATAATTAAAGTGTGGAATAGCAGAATTCGAAAATATTATTGAATTCTTGATTTCGCTCATTCCTATGTGACAGTTATCATTTATAGATGTATATGGTCGAATAAATGCGTTTGGTCCTATTAAACACTTATTACCAATGTAGCACGGTCCCTGAATGTAGGATCCTGATTTGATAATTGAATCTTTTCCAATATATACATTTCCTGTTATAGTTACGTTTTCTTCTACAATACCTAAATTTTTAGATTCTAATTTGTCTAAAATATGATGATTTACTTCAAATAGTTGCCAAGGAAGACCTATGTCATTCCAATAATAATCTTTGATAATATATCCTTTTATTTTTACCCCAAATTCTTCAATTAAAATCTCCATTGAGTCGGTTATCTCATACTCATTTCGAATTGATTTCTCTGTTTTTTCAATAGCTTTGAATATTAAAGGGTTAAAAATATATATTCCAGCATTGGCTAGATTTCCTAATTTCAATTTTGAAGATGGTTTTTCTGTAATTTTTTCCACGAAACCATTGGAATTCAATGAAATTACTCCAAAATTTTCAGGATTTTCCACTTCAAATAAAGTTATATATCCTTCACTTGGATTTTTTTTATATTCTTGGACTAATTCCTTAAGAATTTCTGCATCGACAAAGATATCTCCATTTAGTATTAGAAAGGGTTCTTCTCTCATAGAATTTTTTACTTGAGCTACGGCGTGAGCGGTTCCTAAAAATTCTTTTTGAGTTATATATTCAATTTCTAAATTAAATTCTTTAGAAAATTTGTCAAAATGGTAACGTATTGTTTCTTCTTTATAACCAACAATCAGTATGATATGGTTAATTCCTGCTTCTTTTAAACCAATAATGGTATGTTCCAAAAGAGGTTTACCAATTAGAGGAATCATAGGTTTGGGTCTTGAAGTAGTAATTGGCCGTAACCTCTTTCCCTCACCTGCAGTTAATATGATTGCTCTCATAGGTGAAATTTAAGAAATTTATTTTTATTAATCGTCAAAATCTTTGACTATTTCATTAAGTTGTTGATTTAAATGATTAAAGGGTTTTAGATTCCCCGCGAATTCCTTCTGAAAAATAGTGTCTAATATCATTTTAGCTTTAAACTGCTTAAAGATATTTTTAATTTTATAGAAATTTCCTGAAGCAATAAAATCTAATGAATAGTCTTTAATACTTCCAAATAATATTATCATCTTGTTTTTGGAGCCCTCGGTATCAATAAAATGAATTTCTTTTATCCCTGTCTTTGCTCGAATTTGTGTATTCATTGAAATTGTTTCTAATTTAGCAGAAAGATCTGAAGTGAATAGCTCAATATTTTCTATAGTGTTTTCTTTTGCTAAATTCAGAAGAAGATTTATATCAAAAAGTTGAGAGATTATAGGTAATCCTTGGGATGATATTCCCGCATAAAGAATAGCATTTTTCACATTATTTTCATTTTCATCAAAAATGATTTCTTCTTCTAAAGGTTCTGTATACTTTTCTTTCAGATAATTAACAATTAAAGATACAACATCATTGAAAGTGGATTCTTCAGAGGCATTTTTTAATTCAGCCAGATTCTTGTAATGCAAATTAACTTGTTTGCTAAATTCATTTACAATCTTAAAGGTCTCCTCTGATCCTACCTCAAAATCGCCGATTATGCAGAAAAATAGATTCTGTAATTTTTTTGTCACTATGTGCTTTACGATTATTCTTTCTCGTCCTATCTTATGATCCTTTAAACAAATTTTTTTTAAACGCCAAGTATTTCTGGGATTTATACTTCGAAGTAGCTTTTCCAAAAAAAGGATTATCTCAAAAGAGCTATATTTTTTGTTGTTTGAACAATACAAAACATCCTCTTCTAAAATAATTGTAAAACCATTAATCATCGAAAAAACTCTTAGAACTTAAAAAAGTCATTAGTGAGCTCTTATATTGGTAATAACTTTTAAGGAATTTAATTTTATTTAATTTTGTAAAACCATCGAATTTCTTTTACTAAATTTGTATATATAAGTTTATTAGCTATATAACTCTTAAAAAAAATAATTATTTGAAGTTGCTTTATATAAATCACAAATGGAAACTTTAACTTCATCTCAAAAAGAAAATATTAAGATAGCTGCAGAGATATTACTAAATTCAAAGCATTCAATTGTATTAACTGGAGCGGGAATTTCAACTGGATCGGGTATACCTGATTTTAGGGGAGCGGGTGGAATTTGGGAAAAATATAAACCAAAAATTTATGGAAATATTGAATCTTTTTTAAAAGATCCTTCTAAATTCTGGAAAATGGCTGAAGAAATTGCTCCAACATTGTTTAATGCTGAACCTAATCCAGGTCATTCTGCCCTTGCAGAACTTGAAAAAAAGAAAATTATTAAAGCAATTATAACTCAGAATATAGATGAGCTGCATCAAAAAGCCGGTGCTGTTATAGTCTATGAAGTTCATGGAAATATCAACAGATTTACTTGCCTTGGGTGCAGAGCGAGTTATACTAAAGAACAGGTTTTAAGCAAAATAAAAAGAATTAAAAAATCAGCACCACTCTGTGATTATTGTGGAGCACCTTTAAAACCTTCAGTGGTACTTTTTGGAGAAGATCTTCCAAAATTTGAAAAATATATGTCTATCGATTTAGCAAAGAAAGCAGATGTTATGTTAATTGCTGGATCATCATTAACTGTAGCTCCAATTTGTGATTTACCTGTATATACATTAAGTGGAGCGGGTAAATTAATAATTGTAAATGACCAGCCTACACATTTAGATGATAAAGCTGAAATTGTGATTAATCATAAAACTGAAGTCATTTTACCTTTAATTGTTGAAGAAATCAAAAAAATTAAAATTAAACGTGAATCTGAACTAAGCATATAGATGTCTTCTGAAAATTTAATTATTAAGGATTGGCGTACAATAGACTTTTCTTTTGGATTAATATATCCTAATGTATACAAGATTGGGATGTCATCCTACTCTATCAGACTACTTTATCATTTAATTAATACTTATGAAAATATCGCTTGTGAACGTATATTCTTACCGGAAAGGATAAAATACCCCGCATCAACTGATTTTTCTTCAGAAGGAACTCTACGTTCCATTGAAAATAAAATATTACCGCGAGATTTCGATATACTAGGATTTTCACTCCATTTTGAAAATGATTATAAGAATGTTCTTTGGATTCTAGAGAAAGCCAAGATTCCTTTGACCTATCAGAAAAGACAGGAATTAATGTCTGAAAGAAATGATGTGTTTCCTTTAATCATAGGCGGTGGTCCAGTAATTACTTCCAATCCTATATCATTTAGTAATATATTTGATCTTTTCTTTATTGGGGATGCTGAGCCTAATGTTGAACCATTTTTCAATTTATTTAGCGAATATAAGTTTCAGAAGATCTCCTTTCAGGAGTTTATAACTCAAGCAAAAGAAATCGATGGTATATTCATACCTTCATTAAATAATAATCCAAAGAGAGAAGTTTTAAAAAATTTAGATGATTCTCCTATTCCCATTTATCAATTAAGCTCAAAAGTATCTAAAGACACCCCTATTTTTGAGAATAACTTTTTTATTGAAACTAACCGAGGTTGTCCTTATCAATGTAAGTTTTGTATATCATCGTTTCATAATTCTCCCTTTAGAAACAGAAGTTATGAAAATATTATTGAAGCTGTGGATAAAGCCATACAAAACTCAAAATTTTCTGCGATTAGTCTTATTGGTTCCTGTGTCTCTTCACATCCCAAATTTAAACAAATCTGTGAATATATAATAGAAAAAAGAAAAAGATTAACTTTACCTTCATTACGAATTGATCATTTAACTCCAGAAATAATTCAAATTCTTGAATCTGGTGATATTAAGACTGTTACTATAGCCCCTGAAGCAGGATCAGAAAAATTAAGGCACTCCTTAGGAAAAAATTTTACAAATGAGAAAATAATATCCGTTTTATCTCAAATTCGGGCTTCAAAGATAAAAAATGTTAAATTCTATTTTTTAATTGGATTACCTAATGAAGATGAAGAAGACATTAATGAAATCATTACATTACTAAAATCTATTGATAATTTAGGATTTAATAATAAGTCACTAAGAGTAAACATAAATCCTTTTATCCCAAAATTGAATACTCCTTATGAGAGAGAGGTAAACTTTTACTTTAAAGAAGAAATAAACAATTTTGCAAGAAAATACAAAAAGATTGAACGAGAGCTTAAGAACATACCATCTATAAAATTAAAATCTATGAACTTCAAAGCAATAATTAAAAATGCGCGTCTCCAGACAATGATTTCTTTAGGAAATATTTTGGTTTCGGATCTCCTATTGAACTATTATATAAATGGTGGTAATTTTGGGGCTCTTAAAAAAGCTGAAGGAGATCTACATTTCTCATTTGAACAATATTTATTAAAAATTAAGGAAGGGTATAGTCCCTGGAAATTATAAAAAAAAAATTAGTTAATCAATTTTTTGAAAAACTTTTTTAACCGCCCCGCAAACTGGACATTTATCTGGTGGCTCTCCTTCATGGGTATATCCGCAGACAGGACAAATATAAATATCATTTTTCTCTAAATCTTTACCATCCTCAACAGCTTTAAGAGCACTTTCGTATAGTTTATGATGTATTTTTTCTACTTCATTAGCATAAGTAAATGTACGATTTGCACCTTTATTTTCTTCAGCTTTAGCTTCTTCAATAAACTCAGGATACATCTTCGTAAATTCATGATGTTCTCCTTCTACAGCAGCCTGTAAATTTTCCTTGGTTGATTTTATGCCACCAAGTACCCTTAGATGGCTATGAGCGTGAACGGTTTCAGCAGCAGCAGCAGCTCTGAAGAGTTTTGCCACTTGAGGAAACCCATCTTTATCTGCTTTTTCTGCAAAAGCTAAATATTTACGATTTGCTTGGGATTCACCCGCAAATGCAGCCATTAAATTTTCTTCTGATTTTGTCATTTCCTTCACATTTATGAGATAAAATTTAATTCTAAATTATATTAATAGATTTTTTAATTTGGCTTTTATAATTAATAAATTGATCTCTAATATTTAGAATTCTTCTCTGAAAGAAATATTACGATATTTAAAAATGCATGGTTATTTCGGATGGTAGTTTTTATCCTACATTAATCTGCTACTGTGGTTTTAATTTTATTCACAACCTTAGTCAAATAATGTTCAGCCAATCCAAATTTTATATTTGAACCAAAAACTAGAATAATAAAATAAGTATCAAGCACATACTCCGAAAAAATAAATTTTTCGTCTTTGAATGTATAAAAAAGCTTTAAAATTGAATTATTATATATTTTCACACGAAAATCAACTTCTTTTAAGAATTTCTTTAAATCCAAATTATTATAAGAAGAATATATTGCTTTTCCCCTGTCAGTTAATAGAATTATTCCATCAATATCATCTTTGGAGATTAGTTCCTTCAGATAAGCAACAACTTCCATCTCTTTTTGCGTTCCAAATTCATGGCTCAACGCAATAGTTATAACTTCCTCTATTGCTTCATTTAATTCTGGGTCATATATTATTTCGGCATTTATATTAACATTTTTCTTAATAAGATAAGAGGTAATCCTTTGGTGTATTTTTAAGATAATATCCTCTAATATTGTCATATTTTCAACCATGTCACATAAAATTCCATAATATAACGAATTCTTTTCAAAAATTACTATTTTGACATCTTCCATTTCTATAATCTTAAACTTCTTTCCAATCATCTCCTTTGCAAATGACATAAGAGCAGATATAAAAGGGGAAATTAAATTTTTCTCAACTTTAATATAATCCGTAAAATTTCGACCATAAAAACAAATACCAGATTTATTAAAAACAAACAGATTATGTATTAATGAACATTCAGTATGTTTCTTTATTTTAGAGGGAAATGCGGCTTGATCTTGTATAATCATATAGATGTTTTAAATCTAGACTATAAAAAGGACATAGTTTTACCCAAAAATATTCTTAGGGAAAGTCAGAGATTATCCTTAACAATTTAGGATTGAACACTCGTAAAATCAAGCTTAATAGGTTGTGTTTGAACACAATTCTTACATTTATGATTTAAATAATCTAATTAATTTTCAATTTATTTCAAATAATATACAAATTCACTTCAATTATATAATTCTCATATTTATCGTAAATATTTGAGATCTTATACTAAGAAAGAATATAGAAAAATTGCTCTACACCATTATATTCCTAATTTCTACGAAGAAAAGTAGCTTTTAACCGAAAACTACTCTCTTATAGTTTAGACATTTTATGATCTCATTGAGAATTAGAAAATAATGCTGATTTTATGATTAATTTATAAACCCGTCCCAGATTTTATAGATTATCGAAATTACAAATTTTGTATTTAGAGCATTGTTATTCATCGTTTAAGATGATCAGATCTTAAAGTTTAAAAATAAGAACGATAGATTAATATTTAAAATAGAATTTTTTTAAAACAGTTTTAAACTAATAATAGGAGGAATAATAAAATGGCTAAAAAAGCAGCAGTAGAGGCTCTTTTTGTAAAAAGTAAAGTTCGAGAGTATATCAAGGGTAAAGGATGCAATACAAGCGGCGACCTTATAGACGGTCCAGCACTTAACGATGCTATCATTGATGTCCTTGATAAAGCGATCGGAAGAGCCAAAGCTAATAATAGGAAAACCGTTCAAGAAAAAGATTTGTAGATTTCTTGTCAATATTTTTAAATTTAAGTTTTTTTTTTAATCTAATTTTTTGATAATTAATAAAATTATCACAAATTTCAGAGTGTATTTAACTTTAAATTGATAAAATTGTACTTTTTAATTTAACTACACACACAACCAAAAATAAATAAGGAATAAAAATTCCTTCCCAAATCGCCTTATACCTTGGACTCTTTCTCAAGAAAAGGAATTTAATATTCTTATTTTTCCTCTTTCTCTAATTTATGAGTAGATCCTTTATCAATTATAAAAAATCCAACTGAGAGTACACTTTTTAAGCGTTGCAAGCGATCTCTAAGAGTCTTTACACGATTGTATGGACCTGAAACAGCGATTATTTCTAAGCATTTTCCATATTCTAAATGAACATGCATAGTAGATATGATTATATCAAAGAAATGATGTTGAATGTCGATCTTTAATATTTCATCTGTTTGTTGGACACTTGCATACATTGTATGAGAACTATAATCATGCTCATGGTCAGCGGTGTGAGAAGAATCATGGGAATGATCATCTTGTTTTATATCTGGATGTTCATGAGCCATAATGATAGTTATGCACCCCACAACATTTCCATGGCTTATAGAAATGTTTTCTTCGCTAATCATAAAAGTATGCATAGCTTTTCGAATTGCATCCGATCTTGATACGCCTAACTTATTCCTAAAAACTTCAAATTGTTCATATAGTTTTTCAGGTAGAGAAACTGTGAATCGCTTATATTCTTCCATTTTAGCTAACAACTTATTTTTTTCTTAGAAAAAGGTAAAAATCATTTTCTTATAAAGATTGCGATGGGTACACTTGCTTCACGCCACTGGGCAATTTTCCCAGAATATTCAAGGTTTAACTTACTTCTACCATGATCTCCAATGATAATCATAAGTGAATTCTTCCTCAATTGCTTATAATTACTTAAGATCCACTTGTCCGTTCGATTAATTAATTTTTCTATTAAATCTTCAGGAGTTCTCTGTTTTAATTGTTGTTGTTGTTTATGCAGGTTCTCAAAATCTAGGTAATGCATCCAAGAGAGATCATGATTATTGATAGCTTTTGCTGATTCCACCCAGGTACTCATGTCAGAATCTTTTGGGATAGACTTAGTACCCCCATCATAACGTTCTAGGTCTTTCTTCCGACCAATAAAACAGGACGACTTTTCATTATCATTCAGGTATTTCAAGAGATGAAATCCATTAGGCTCCACATCAAAACCACCATATATTAATTGATGTAAAACACCGAGAGTATAAGGATTTCTCGTACTCAGTAATAACATCACTTCAGAATTACTAATCATGAACTGAGGCTTCATATAGGTTATTTCGAAGAGCCCCATGTTGTCAATTAAATTGATGCTAATTCTTTCTATATTTCCATATAGATCTAGAACATCTTGAATGGGATTAGGAAGTATTTTTTGAGGTGGATCAACTTTTAAAATTTTTAAAATTGTTGCTGGTAGTTGGTTCATGTAACATTTTAATGTTTGGAGTTCTGAGCTCATATCTGTGTCCTATATTTGAATATCGATTTAATTATAATAATTTACAATATTAATAAATAGATAATATACTTATAAAATTGTTATCACTTTAATTCTCGCCATTTGTATCAACTGGATTAGAACAGAAAAAATAAAAAAATTAATCGTTGATTATAGATTTGTCTTTAATCTTTCTTATAATAATTATAAAATATCCAGCCGGAACTGATATGATAAAACCCCATAGAGGAGATTTAAAGATTAGTAATATACTACCAATAGGGTAAAGAATTCGAGATGAGAATTTTATTATACGATTTGTTAGTGATTTCCGTCTAGCTATCTGAATCGAATACTGTACAATTGATGGGAGCCAACATATTAAGAAAAAGATCAAAACTGATGGGAAGCTAATGAAATTTACAATATAATTATAAAATAAATTACCGACTGTCAGAGCAATGATAGTTCCTAATACAAATGCAAAGCACCCTATACAAATGGCATACTTAAATATATAAAAAACATGATCATCAAAATCTTCGCGATTTGGATTGTGATACGCTAGCCAATTTACTATAACTTTTTCATCTTTTAAATTGATCTCTTTATGGCTAGGCATTTTCTTACTTTATTCATAAAAATAAAATTAAATATATTTTTTTAGTCTAAAATCTAACAATCACAATCACCACATCCATCACAAACTGCAGCAATTTAGTAGGTGATGTCCACATTTCGCGTTCTTGTGGTCTTGTTTTTGGTTCAACAAGTTCTCTAGTCTCTACTTTAACTTTAATTGGAAAGACAATCGGTTCACCAGTGTCAGATCTTAAATCTACGGTTAAATTAAAATCACCGAGTTCCTCAGGCAATATCGTAAAGAAAACATTTTTTGTTTGATTCCTCCCGATTACTCGAATTTTTTTAGATGATATCAACATAGTAAATTCAGGTGGACCATAAAGGCGTAGATCTACATTGTATATAGGTAAATTTGAATTATTTTGAAGTATTACGTGAAATCTTGCACGTACGTTTGGGAGAAGGACCAAAGTATCAACACCACCACTAAGAGAAATAGAAAAGCCTTCCTTTCGTCCATCACTACAAAATGGGCAATATTTTGCCTTGTTAGGTATTTCTGAACCACATTTAGGACAAAACATTTGAATAATCTACTTATTTTGAATTCCATTTAATTATAATAAATTATAAAATAAGGGAAGTAACCTTTTGTTATAAATATGTTTTAATACAACTATGAATGATTTTTAATTCATTGTTATTAATATTATCGCAAAAATTGATAAGAAGAGTAAAATGAAAATATTATATCTCGAACTGCATAACTCTGGCATCTCTGGAGATATGCTTCTAGCATCTCTTTTGGGGATAGTTCCTGAACCAGAATTAGTTTTAGAAGAATTATGTAAATTAAAAGACTATTTATCAGGAGTATCTCAATTAAATATACGTTTAATAAAATTACCCCGATCAGGAATTCAACTGAATCAATTACATATTGAAATTAAAGAGAATAGAGATCATAGATCTGCAGAAACACTTGTAAATTCACTAAATAAATATTTGAATGATAATTCTTTTTCTAATTCAGCTCAAAGGTTTGCTAATGATGTTTTAAACTCTTTAATTCAAGCAGAAGCAGAAGTACATGGTAAATTAGCTAGTAAAGTCCATTTACACGAGCTCAGTTCAATTGATACTTTAATAGATATTCTTGGTGTAACTAGTGTTCTAGATAAACTTAATGCTTTTGATAAAGAGTTTAAGTTTTATTGCAGTAAAATTCCTTTGGGAGGGGGAACAATTAAAACTGCTCACGGAATTCTATCTGTTCCCGCTCCAGCTACTTTAAAGATTTTAGAAAGGTCTAATCTAATTACTTTTGGTGGACCAATAGAATCTGAATTAGTAACTCCTACGGGAATTGCTCTACTGGCAAATTTGAAACCTGAATTTCTAGAATTCCCTCCTGAAATGACGATTAAACAATCTGTCTATAGCACTGGCCAGAAAAAATTTAAAGAGTTTCAGAATATCTTACGGTTATTTTATGGTGAGTACAGTGAAATTAAACCTTATAATTCAACTCACCCATTGAGAAAATATGTTGAAAAAGTATCGATTTTAGAAACTAATGTAGATGATGTTTCAGGAGAAATAATTGGTAATTTTTTCAACGAATTTAATAACGAAAAAGTCTTGGATTTGCAAGTAATCCCAAGCTTTTCAAAAAAAAATCGACCTAGTTATGCCATTAAAGTATTGTGCTATCCAAAAGATACGTTTGAATTAATTGAAAAAATGATACATGAGTTAGGTACTCTAGGTGTAAGATATTGTATAAACAACCGTGTATGTATAGATAGAATTATTGAAAAGAAAGTTATTGAAATTGAAAGTAAAGAATATGAAGTAAATTTTAAGATTTCCTATATTAGCTTAGAAAACGGAAAAGAAATTGTAAATATTAAACCAGAGTATGAGGATATTAAAAAAATTAGTGAAAAATCAGGAATTCCCGCAAGAAGGATTCAATTCATACTAAATGCTAAGCTAAATGAACTTTATTATTGATGGAATTTAGTTGTTCGGATATATAAAAAGAGAAAAAAAATTGGTTGTTAAATAAATTGTGACTCAATCCTACATTAATACTTATCTACGTTAAACTTGTGTAATAGGTACTCATCTTCAACCATTTCTTTGATAAATTCTTTTAACCGATTGATTTCCTTTGTAATGTCTTTTACTTTTTTTAGTTTTCCTAAATCTTGAAAAATTTCTGAGGCTTCTTGAAAAGTCTCCACAGTGCTGTCATAGTTCCCAGAAACTTCAAGATCTTCAGCTAAAAATACTAACCCTTCAGCAGTCTCAACTTTTTTACCTAATTTCTTTTGAATCTTTAGTGATTGATAATGACATTTCATACTTTCAGTGTGATTTTTGAATATAGAATAAGTTCTTCCTAATGCTCTCAACACTAAAGCTTCTTGCTCGGGGAAGCTATTTTCTCTACAATATTCTAAAATAGCCTCTAAAAAGTTGATGTAATCTGATTTGTTTGTGATTTTTGTCCGATCCAGCCTTTCAATTGCCTTTTCATAGTGATCTATGGTGTTATCGAGATCTTTATCTTCAAAAAATTTCTTAGATTTCTCGAATAGTTCTTGATGATCAATAGATGTGACCATAGGGGTCTCAACTAATCTTTTGTTCTTCACGAATTTTAGTTTTTATTTAGATAAAAATAAGTTCAATATTTATTATATTAATTTTAATATAAATACTTATCTAGGTTAAATTTTATAACTAAAAATATTGAAAAGGGGTAAATATTTGGAATTTGTCCAATGGAGAATGGAAAATTCGAAAAAAAAAAATGAAAAATTAAAAATTAATTATTCCCGCTACACCTAGTGGTAAGAAGATAATTAGTAAACCAATCCCTATACCATATATTATCCCAACTACTCGAACTTTAGATTTTCTATCGGGTAAGTCATATACATAAAATGCTCCAACAAAGAAATGAAAATACCCCATTAAAAAAATCAGAACTGGATTATACCAATGCCACCAAACATATTCCCAGATTAAATAATCTCCTCGATTCAATAAGATTTCAACAAAAACAGAAAAAATTGTGAAACCAATTGCCATCGCCCAGCGATTTGGTAAACCTAGAATTTTTTTACTTTTATCCTCGGGTAAAAACTTTGCAAATACAATCCCTGCAATAGAGAACATAAAAGCAATTTCTATATTCCAGCCAATTAGGATTATATAGGCACTCGCACCAGGTGTCGTCCAGAAAGCAGAATGATCAGAAAAAGCAAAAATCAAACCATTCCAGATTTCATTTATCAGATCTAAACCAAATAGAGTTAATCCCGCAAATATTGTGCTCCAATTTCCTGTATCTCTTGCACTTTTGATCTCCACTCCATAGATATATAAGACAAGTACAAGAAAGAGGACCACATACCAACCAAATTCAGGATTTAACTCTCGAAGTTTAGATAATGCTTCAAGTGAAGCTGCAGTTGCCATCTATTTCACTCAGATTTATTAGTAGTATTTTTTAATTAAATATGTGAAAATTAAACGTAAATCCTTATATAATTTTACTAATAAATTTTGGACTAAAAGGAGATGACTAAGGTCTCTTGAATTTTAAACTATCCGTAGAATTAGCAGGTAATTATTCTGCTATTTTATTTGAAATTATAGCTGCAGAAGCACCCGCACCGAATCCATTATCAATATTTACTACTAATAAACCAGGAGAGCATGATTGTAGCATAGTAATCAGTGCCCCCTTTCCCTTTTCTCCCATGCCATATCCACTTGATATTGGAACACCTATAACTGGAACATCGACAAGAGCAGCAACCAATCCAGGTAGAGTCCCTTCCATCCCTGCGCATACAATTATTACATGTACTCCCCGTTTTATCATTTCACTCAAGGGTGAAAATATGCGGTGGATGCCTGCAATACCTACGTCATAAGTAGTAATAACCTTGCATCCCATAACTTTAGCTATAACTTCAGCTTCAACAGCTATTGGTATATCTGAGCTTCCAGCAGTAATAATGCCTACGATCCCTTTCATCACGGGAAATTCATAAGATTTTTCTTTAATCACTAAAATCTTTCCAAGTTCACTAATATCTATTATATAATCTTCAGATTTCCCAAAAGTTTTATCAAGAAGGATCTTTTGGGCTTCATTGTATCGAGAGATTATAGCATATTGTTTACTCTGTAAGAACTTTCTAGTGATTTCAAGTACCATTTGGGTATCTTTATTTGGAGCGAATATGACTTCTGGCGTCCCCGTTCTTGTTCTACGGAAAATGTCCAACTTTGCTAAATCCCCTACTTCTTCTATATGATTAGCTCTAAGTAACTTTTCAGCTTCTTCTATAGAGATTTTTTTTTCAAGTAATTTCGTAAGAGTATCTTTAATGTTAGTCATAATTTATTTCAACAATTATTCATATTAAGAAAAGGTATACTATTTCGTATAATTAAGAGTCCTTCTATTTTGTATTTTTCTAAAATATGCCATCTAATTAGTTCCTAGTTTTTAAAAAAAGATAATAAGAAGTCAAAATAAATATTTCATGTTACTTTCTAAATAATAATCCTAAACTAATGTGATGAAACAAATGAAAATAGATTATACATCTTATAAGGATGTGGACTTAAAGGGAAAAAAGATATTAATGCGTGTTGACATCAATTCTAATATTGACACAGATAAGATGGAAATAACAGATTCTCCTCGAATTCGAGTCCTTGCATCTGCTTTGAATAAACATTTCAAAAAAAGTGCTGTAATTATTTTAGCGCATCAATCACGTCCAGGAAGCGATGATTTTACGGATTTGGATATACATGCAAAGGAAATTGAAAAATATCTTGGACGTCCTGTAAAGTTTGTTAAAGATATTTATGGTGAGCAAGCAATCCAAGCCATTAAAGATCTCAAAAAAGGGGAAGTTTTGGTTCTAAACAATGTAAGGAAATTTGAAGGAGAAATGAAAAATTATAAAGATTTTTCCGAAGCTGAAAATACTGAAATGGTTAAGGCGCTGTTTCCTGTTGTTGATTATGTTATTGTTGATGCTTTTGGAGCAGCACATCGAGCTCACGCATCTATTGTAGGATGGCCCAAGATGCTGGCTGGACCAATAACCGATAAAGAATTAGATGCTTTGAAGAAGATTATGATGGAACCGGAAAAACCAATGGCTATGTTAATCGGAGGAGCGAAAGCTATAGATAAATTTAAAGCTATGAAGTATAACTTCGATAATGAAAAGCTCGATTATGCTTTATGCTCGGGATTAACAGCTATTCTTATTTTTGAAGCGTTAGGGAAGAACATGGGAGAACCAAACCATAAAATAATAGCTGAAGATCTGGAAGCTAATAAAGAGATGATTATGGAAACATACCAAAAATATATGAATCAAATCATTCTTCCGGAAGATTTAATCATTGATGACAATGGAAATAGAAAAGTAATTGGAATTGATGAAGCTGGCACTTATAATACCACAACAGGAGATATAGGCCCTAAAACGGTAGATAAATTCAACGAAATTCTGATGAAGTGTAAAACAATTATTGCAAACGGTCCGCCAGGTATATTTGAAAAGGAAGTGTTTAGAAAATCGACAAATGAAATTATCGGTACAATGGTTACTGCTACAAAGAAGAATAAAGCCCTTACCATTATAGGCGGCGGTGAAATGGGTGCTGCTGCTTCAATGGCCGGAAAAGCTGATGATGTATCTTTCATCTCCACAGCCGGAGGAGCCATGTTAGAAATTCTTTCTGGAAAAGATTTACCCATGATTAGAGCCTTACGAGAAAAGAAAGTCTAATTTCCTTAATTTTTTTTATTTTTTTAGATTCTATCAATTTCTCTGAAATTGGAATTTAAAAACACGATTTTTAATAAAATATTTATTTTTTGATGAAATAATTTATATAACTATTTAATTCAATATTTTTTGAATTAAGGGCCCGTGGTCTAGCCTGGTATGACGTCCGCTTGACGTGCGGAAGGTCGCGCGTTCAAACCGCGCCGGGCCCACTAAATAATTAAAAAAAGTAAGAAGAAGATGCCAATAAGAGTACGGTGGAGATCAAAGGAATATATAGGGATTGGATTATTATTGTTTGGTATGTGTGCTGTTCTACAGTTATTTTTAATAATTATTGGGCAGTACGCTTTAGGAATTGGTAATTATTTCGTGGTAATTTTAATTCCTATAGGGATGACGCTAGCAATATTCTATGCTGCAATGATTATTTTTGAAAGCTATGCTCAAGTCGAGAGAAGAGAAAAATTAAGAAGCCAATTTCGTAAATCAAAAGTAGACGTGTCAGGATTAAACCAATTTTTAAATTTTCCAATAACTAAACCATTAATTATCATATTTTTGGTATTCCTCCCTGTTTTCTTTATAAGTTTTTATATTTGTACTCTTTTTATGAATTCTACAATATCCTTTTTAACCGCTGAAAATATTAGCACTATAATTTGCCTTCTCATTGCTAATTTAATTGAAAAAAGTTATGGGAAAGTTCAAAGGTATTGAGTTTACAATCAATTTGGATGAATTGATAATATTATCGTAAACTTATATATTGGTATTACAACATTTATTAAATAGATAAGGAAGATTTCATAATAGAAAATCTACACACTTTAAATACAAATTCACTTACTAAAATGATTTAGGTAAAGTATGGCTAAAATCGAAGTTAGATGTCCGGTCTGTACTAAATGGGAGAACATCGAAATTTCAGATGATGCTACAGCGAATACTACAAAAGGACTTTTAGCCGTAAACATAGAAGCTGGAATGATATGTGATCACACTTTTATTGCTTATGTAGATAAAAACCTCACCGTAAGAGATTGTTTAATAGCAGATTTTGAAATTGAAGTATCATCATCCCCAGAAACAGAGGATGGTATTGCAAATGTAGCTGAATCGATTAACCATGATCTAATAAGATTGAATATTCCTGAAATCTTAATGGCGTCTATTTTTAAGGCAATTTTCTCAGGCAAGAACGTTATCATAATATCCGATGATGAATTTATCGCAAGTCACATTATACAATTTTTTAAGTACGCTATGCAAAACCTATTTCATAATGATATCATCACGATGTCAAAAGCAGAGTTTAAAAATAGTAATGACCAATATGAGAATCATATTGTATTTGATAAAATTGAAGTAATTCAAGATAGATATAATACTGTTGATCCTAAAACATTATTGATTGAAAAAAGTATTGCTCGAAAATTTTTGGAAGAATATAATTTGGTTACTGGATTAATTATATTAAGAAATGAAATTCAAAAAGCATTTGAATTCTCGAAAACGTTATCGGAATTCATAAAAGATGCTGATGAAAAAGCATTAACTGCAAAAATTCTCAATAACCATATTAAAGAAGTCTATAACGAGAAAATACAGATCAATTATCTCAATTTTTTATTAAATATTTTAAAACAATATTTTAATCTTGTATTGCCCGACATAAAGGGTTTACAAAACTTCTTAAGGGTTTTTTGATTAAAAGTTCATTTCATAAAACCTGCGGGTTGATTTTAATATGAAGCAAATTGATACTGAAGAGATTGCTAAACTTTGGTTTGAAAATATGTGGAGTATACCAGATTTAACTATTGCAGATAAAATAGTTGATCCAAATTATAATCCTAGCTGGATTTATATAGATAAGAAGGGTCCTGCTCAGGTGAAGCATGAAATCAATTATTTTCGAACAATTTTTCCGGATTTACACTACGAAATTGTTGAAATGAGAGGAGAAAAGGACAAGGTTTGGATTCGTTATAATGCTCGTGGCACACACTTAGGAGATGGTTGGGGATTTAAAGCGACTAACAAAACAGTTGAATTTGAAGGTGCCACTATTTTATATCTTAATCCCGAGGGAAAAGTTATTGATCAATGGGGTGCATTTTGTTTCTATGATCTCTTTTACGAGTTAGGAGTTGTTCCTCCTTTCTGGGAGTTACATAAATACTTAGATGGAAATTTCCATGAATAACAATAATTAACTTTTTGCCGGAGATGCATAACAATAACCACAGTTATGTTTGCATCGAAAGATCCCTGAATATCCTCCAATATCTTTTGATTTGAAACAACCGCAATCTTTCCTTTGACCTGTATCTCTTATTATCGGAATCTTCTCATTAATAATTCCTCCAATTTTTTTTGCATCGATACAGTGTGCTTGTTCAATACCTTCAATGCCCAATAACTCAGGTTGACAACAGGCATTCATTTGAATATCATAATCATTACAGATCTTGATTAATCTTAATAAAATTTCCCTTTTTTCTTGTAAAGGCAGATCAACCGGGATATATCCTCTTGCTTTCATCCTGTTTTTAACCTTAGGATATAGCGTTGCGAAGGAAAATATAAGGTTCTTAATTCCAAGATTAGATACACCCTTGATTATATATTCAAATTCATCAAGATTATTTTGAATTTTGGTTGAACCCATTCTTTTGTAAAAGATTATAGGATCATATCTATAATTTATATTTGATACTCCAAATTCATTTATTAACCATTCTAACTGATGGAATCGTTCTCCAATTGAGACATTTAAGTTCTTTTCTAATTCTGATGGAGAATTGATTGTAAATTGAAAAAAGTGTCCCTTATATGATTGGAATAGTGCTTTATTCTCAAGGTATTGCTTAATCCATTCTTTAAAATTTTTACTCCACCATACAAAGCATCTTACCATTTTGGGTTCTAATGAAACTCTAGAAATCTGTTTACGATTAAATGGATTAACTACATCAACATGCTTCGCCTTAATCCTTTCAATTATCCAATCCATTAAAAAAGCGGGAATATCTGTTCTACGCGAACATGATATAATTGAAGGTTCAACAATATTCATTAAAATTTTGCATATATTATTTAATACCTAATTGAATATATCTTCAAATAAATTCTTTTAAATTAATACTCCTATGAGATAAGAAATTGTGCCAAATTGCATTATTATAAAAACACGGTTTCTTAATTGTAATATATTTCTACTTGTTTGATTTGTTAGAAGGGATCTTGAAAGGAAAATATACAATATTACTGGAATTAATATCAAGAATAAAAAGATATAATCTAAGTATAATTTTTGATCAATTCTTAAAAAATAAGGCAAGGGATCTAAAACCATTATAATAACATAAAGAATTGTAGAGATTTCAGCAGCTCTCTTAACTCCAAACTCTGTAGGAATCGTTTTTATACCTTTTTCTTTATCTCCTTTTACATCAGCTATGTCAAACATAATTTCATTTGCCAATCCAACAATAAAACCCATAATAGCAAAATAGATTATTAAAGGTTCAAGATGTGAATCTATAATTAATGCTCCTAAGAAAATAGTGCTTGAGTATGATAAAGCAATTAATATATTCTTAATAAATAATCTTTTCTTCAAAACCACACTATATATATAATAAATTGTTATATTTATGTAAATCAAAATTAGTGAAATAAGATTTAGGAGAGTGCTCAATAAGATAACAATTATTAACGACACTATTGCCGTAATTAAAGCGGTTTTTCTCGATATTAACCCAATGACTATAGGGCGATCTTGTCTGTTATTGATTTTATCTACCTCAGAATCAAAATAGTCATTAATAACAAATGCACCTGAACCAGATATAAGTACAATTAGAAAAGCTATTAAGTATTCGAATTGAAATCCTTTCAGATCACCTGCAAGGATTCCTGATACAAGCAAGCTAATGCACCCAAATAAAGAAACACCTAATCGAGTGAGTTTTAAAAATCCTAAAATTCTCTCTTTAAACATTTATGGTCATTTTAATATTGATGTAGACTAAATTAAAAATTAAAAAAAGGGAATTAAATCTTTCTTATATTTTTTATAATCCCCATTTAATTTTTTAAATTATGAAACATTTTAATCATTATGATCCCGTCAATCATATGGACTTCTGAAGATAAAGTGAAGATGATAGATCAGACTCTTTTGCCCCAGAAACTTGAATTCTTAGAGTTTGATGACTATAGAGAAGTTGCCACATCAATAAAAGTAATGAATATTCGTGGTGCTCCTGCAATAGGAGTTGCTGCAGCAATGGGAATGGCTCTAGCAACGATAGAATATAAAAATTTACCAAAAGAAAAGTTTTTAGAAGCAATGGAAGAAGCTGCTAATGTTCTTAGGAATACTAGACCAACAGCTTCGAATTTATTTTGGGCTATAGACAGGATTTGGAAGATAATCGATACTTACCCCGATAATCCGGAAAATCTTTCTGAACTTATTATAGAAGAAGCGAAACTTATGGCTCAAGAAGATATCATAGTCAATAAAAGTATTGGTAAAAATGGAGCAGAATTATTAGAAGATGGAGATGTTGTATTAACACATTGTAATGCTGGATCTCTAGCTACAGTTCAATATGGTACAGCCCTAGCTCCAATTAGAACCGCAATTGAGCAAGGAAAAAAAATCGAAGTTATTGCTGATGAAACACGCCCACGATTACAAGGTGCAAGATTAACAGCTTATGAGTTACAGTATGATAAAATCCCTGTAAATGTTATTTCAGATACTTCTTCTGGATTGCTTATGAGGTTAGGAAAAATCAACAAAGTAATTGTTGGTACTGATCGTGTGACTTCTGATGCTGTATTTAATAAGATTGGTACTTATTTGGTAGCTTTAGCAGCAAAGGATAATAATATTCCCTTTTATGTAGCAGCTCCAACATCAAGTTTATCTCTTGGAGAAACTATCAAAGATGTCACGATTGAACAACGAGATAGTAGTGAGGTAAGTAATGTCTTAGGGAAAGTGCGGATTGTTCCAGAAGGAGTAGAGTGTTTGAATTATGCTTTTGATATGACTCCTTTCAGATTAGTTACTGGTATTATTACGGAGGATGGTGTTTTTACCCATAAAGAGCTATTGAATAGGTACTTATAAGCTAATCCATAAATCTCTTACGAGTTAGAAAAGTTATCTAAAGTTATTCTTAATTGCTTAAGTGTTCTCACTTTACTTAATTTTCTTCGAAAGAGTGTGGAATTTTCAATATCTTTTGTTAACCAGATTGCATTTCTCTTTAATTCCATTAATTTAAATTCCTCATTCCCATGAGGTGCTAAGGTATTAGATAAAAAATCGTCTACTATATTCTCGTAAATATTCAAGTATTCCCTCATTAAAGATAAATTGTTTTTAAAAATGTGTACTTTGTTTTCAGTCAAATAGAGATGTATATGTTGAAAAATTTTAGGATTTCCCATAGATTCTCTTCCAATCATTAACGCATCAACATTAGTGTAATCAATAAAATATTTAGCATTTTTTGGATCAGTGATATTACCATTCCCTACTAGAGGAATTGAAAGTTTGTGTTTTAATCTTCTTACAGTCTCTAAATCCAATGTTCCATCATTATATTTGCTTTTAACTGTTCTTGCATGGATAATTAAGAAAGATATTCCTGAATTATTAACAATATTAGCCAAGCTGTCTAAATCGACAGGCTTACTAAATCCCGTTCTAATTTTTAAAGAAATTGGTTTCGAACAATTTTTTACGACTACATGAATAATGTTTGTTAATAATTCTAAATCTTTCATTAAATAACCTCCTTCTTTAGCGTTAATAGCTCTACGAGACGGACATCCTGCATTTATGTCTAAAACGTCATATTTATAACTTTCAAGACAATCTATTGACTTTTTAAGAGCATCTAGATCAGATCCTATCAATTGTATGCTAATTGGTTTTTCTTTTTCTATTTTAGATAACTCAAATTCTAAAAATTTTGGATTTTTTGCTATTCTCTTGGCATAAATCATTGGAACACTAACCAACCCAATTTTATGGAAATTTCTACAAAATCTTCTATAAGGTCCAGTAGTCACATTTTGCATAGGCGCTAAAATGTATCTATTTGCTAATTCAAGTGTTCCTAATTTCATGATTTCCTTAGTATCACTTATAGTCTAAAATAATGAAACTTTTTTACTAATTCAAATTTTTTATAATTAAATAAATCTATTCAGATAACATTTAAAATGTCAAATAACCTCATAGAATTCACGTTTAAAAGTCCTCCTAAAATGTTTACCTATATAGAGGGAGAACCATTAAAAATAACAGAATATTATGATTTTTTTCATAATAAAAGCAAAATAAGAAAGAGTCTTATTCAGCTCCAATATCTCTTTAAATCTTATACTAAAACTCCTCTTTTAGCATCGGGAATTCGCGATACTTATCTTAAAGAGGAATATAGTGAGCACTATCTAATGATTTTATTTACAACACCAGATATTATAAAGGATGCAAATAAGATTATAGAAATATACTCTAATTTCGAATTTACCATAGGCAAATTTTTACTAATAACAACTCAAGATTATTTGTTGTTGCTCGCTAAAGATATAGGTGCCATAAATTCAGGAGTTGAATATATGGAGGAAATCTTAAAACAAATTTTAGAAGATTATTTTGCCAAAAAAGATTTTGAAGATTTTATAAAAGTCCGTCAGTTTAGTTTATCTAATTTTTAAAAGATTTAAAAATCTTATCACTCGAATTTCCAAGGTTTTTGTTTTTTAAGTCTATAAGCTTTTTCGGCATATTGTAACATCATACGGTGGGTGTTAAAATAAGCTGCCAATGAGATTGCATTTATCTGCCTAAAAATCCATTCATCATGATTCATGTAAGTTGGGATAACCTCATTTTCTAGTATCTCATACAGTGCATTGGCATCTAAATCCCAATCATTTGATACACCAGGATCTTCTGGATTTGAATCATCAGGTCCGATCCCCCAACCAGCTAAATGGTTCATTTTATATCCTTCTAACCACCAACCATCTTGAACCGATAAATTTAAAACACCATTAAGTGCTGCCTTCATCCCACTTGTACCGCTAGCTTCACGATATCTCTCTGGAGTATTTAACCAAATATCTACTCCCGAAACTAACATATGAGCTAGGTCCATGTTATAATTCTCCATCATTACAACTTTCACACCGTAATTGTCATATAGATACTCACCGGCTTCATGGATTTTTTGAATATACTCTTTTCCCATTTGGTCTTTTGGATGAGCTTTTCCCGCAAAGATAAATTGTATATTATTTTTGCAGATTTTACCTATTCTATCAATATCATGAAAGATTAGTGTAGCTCTTTTATATGTCGCAAACCTTCGTGCAAAACCAATAGTAATCATTTCCTCATCTAATAAATTCCAGGAATGTCCTTTTTGATAGGATATTAAGTTGAATTTATTTTTGATGTGTGCATCGAAGATATCTAATGGATCTAACACCACCGCATTTTCCAAAATCGAAGGATTTGCTCTCCAATTGGGCCATTTTCTGCCAAAGACCTTACGAATTGGTTTAGAAACCCAAAAAGGTAAATGAATTCCATTAGTTATATGATCGATTTCATATTGTGGAAACATTTTCCTTGAGATATCACCATGTTTCTTAGCAACTCCATTTCTATATCTGGAGAGAGCCATTCCAAGAAAAGTCATATTAAATTCTCCTTTATCGTCGGCAAGTTTCTTAATTTCAGCAGGCATTCTATTTTCAAAGACTTTATCGACTAACTCTTGTTTAAAACGATCATGACCGGCAGGTACAGGAGTATGGGTTGTAAATACTACTTTTTCTTTTACCTTCTCAATATCACCATTTAACATGTTATAAAGCTCAACCATAGCGAATGAACCATGTCCTTCATTAAGGTGATAAGTTTGAATGTTATCATAACCTAAAGATTTCAATAGTTTAACTCCCCCAATTCCTAATATCATTTCCTGAACTATTCTATTCCATCTTGAAGTAGAATCATAAAGAGAGCCAGTCATTTTCTTCACCCAATCTTCATTTACCTCGATATCAGTGGTTAATAAATATATAGGCAAAACATGACCAGATTGACCAATTACATTATATTGCCAGGCTGAAACTTTTACGTCCTTATTTTCTATCTTCATGCTAATTGGTCGAGGAATCCTATCGAATTCATAAAAAAAATTCCATTCAATCTCTCTTTCTTTCTGTTCGCCAAACTCATTAAAAAATTGGTAAAAATAGCCAGAACTATAGCATAAGCAGATCCCCACCATAGGAAGTTCTAAGTCTGCAGAGGATCTAATAGTATCCCCCGATAACACACCTAGACCACCACTATATGTAGGGATATTACTATCGACACCTATCTCCATTGAGATATACGCTACAGTAGTATTTTTTTTTAGATCTTCATCAACATTCATTTAGTTTCACAATCCTAATGTTATTAATTTGATTTCCTGCAATTAAATAGAAATTTTATATATTATGTTTAAAAACCATGGTTTAAAATCTTAACTTAAATAAAAAATTGAAAGTGTTAATAAAAAAATAGAATTTATTTCATTCTAGCAATTTCTTCGTTGATTTTTCGTCGATTTTCTTCCAGATCTTCAATTCCTAAACCCTTTGCCATAGTTTCCCATTGTTCTGTATTTTGGCCCCACATCCTTCCCCCTATTAAACCTCCATCAACAACTAGTGGGTGTCCGCTAACAAATGTTGATTCCTCACTTGCTAGCCATAGAGCTGCTTTAGCAATATCCTCTGGAAGCCCTGATCGGTTTATTGGTTGAAGTCCAGAAAGAAACATCTTTGCTAATTCTTTGAATCTTTCTGCTTTAACTTGGTCTAAACCAAGACCTTTCCCGAAAATGGCAGTTGCTATTCCCCCGGGACATATACAATTTACACGGATATTAAATTCTCCTAATTCCATAGCAACTGTACGAGTTAGGTGAATAATTGCAGCTTTAGCTGCGCTATAAACATGACCACCCATCCCTGTTCGAAGGCCTGCTACGCTTGCTGTGCTGATAATGCTTCCTGAACCTTGTTGCTTCATTATAGGAGCAGCATGTTTCATACCCAGAAAAACACTTCGGAATTGAATTTCCATACTCACGTCAAATCCATCTGTGGGAGTTTCATCAATTGGACCTCCTACACATGGAAATCCTGCATTATTAAACATACAATCAAGACGACCGAATTTTTCAACAGCAAGATCAATTAGTGCTTTTATTTCAGATTCATTTCGAACATTAGCATGCGAATATATAGCATTTGGGCCAAGTTCTTCAGCAAGAGCTTCCCCTAATTCGTCTTGAATATCCCCAAATACAACTTGAGCACCTTCCTCAACAAATAGCCTCACAGAGGCATTCCCAATACCACTAGATCCGCCTGTTATTACAACTACTTTTCCATCAAGTTTACCCATTTTTTTTCTCCCTTAAATTTTTTTTATTTAGCGATTAGCTTTTCCTGTTTGCTCTACTGTCTCCAGAAAATCTAAGATTTCGGCAATAAATTGTTTAGGATCTTCAATAGCAGTCATATGGCCAAGACCAGGCATAATTACGTGTCGAACATCGGGAATCTCCTTTGTCATTATTTCACTAGGTTTTAAAAAGACAACATCAAATTCACCGAGTAACACAAGCGTGGGACACTTAACCTGCCGAAGTTCTTTTATGCGGGGATCAGGATCTGTATAAAACCTTGTCATGAATTCTATTATTGCCCGACGATCTTGTCGTCTCAAAAATCCTTCATAGATTTTCAGCATCTTTTCGCTTTCTGGATGTGCTGCCATCTTAAATAAATAAGGTCCGGGTTCTTGTCTAATAGCATTCATTCTATCTTCAACTGATGCATTCTTCTCCATTGCGATCCACATTTCCCTCATTTTTGCTCTTTCTTCTTCACTTGCCTTCTCATAAGCTTCAGCTTGTTGAGTTCTCGCCTTTTTTTCCTCCTCTGTAAATTCTCTATAATCAGGGATCTCTATCTGAGTATTTGAACTTGTATCTGTTAAGATTGAGCTTAGTAAACGATCAGACCTTCTCATAGTATAGCGTGCACCGACCATCCCTCCCGTTGCATGAGTTAATAGATGGAATTTGTCAATACCCAAATAATCAGCAAGATCATCAAAATCTTGAGCCATTGTATCAGGATCATAACCATAAGGTTCTCCATCTACTACTGTTCGACCATGTCCTCTCATATCAATTGAGATCATTCTATATTTTTTAGATAACGCCGCGGTTACACCTGTATCGCTCCAATAATTCCCATCCTCAGATAATCCATGATTTGCAATAATAGCATCTCCTTTCCCAACATCTTCATAATACAATCGTAAATTTCCTTTTTCAAAATAAGGCATAATTTTCTCATTAAATTTTATTTTTTTTATTAAATCATAATGGGATTTTACTAATTTTATAGATTTCTTTTTTTTACAGATATCGTTTTTAATCTTCAAATTAATAAATTCTTTAAAAAATAGAAAGGAAAAATAGACAATAAAAAAATAGGATTAGAAATTATACTTTTAGGACTTTATCTGCTAATATTTCAACTTTTATGTTAGGATCCTTTTCATTTAGGAGTTTTTTGAATTCATTTAAATCTTTATCCCAATTATGCATCGGAACAGCGATTTCAGGCTGAATATCCACAGCACAATCAGTGGCCTCATCGAAATCCATGGTGTATGTACCTCCACAAGGAAGTAATGCGACAGTAATGTTCTTATTTGCTAAATCTTTCATTTCAGGAATTCTTTCCGTGTCGCCTGCATGATAGACACTTTTTCCCCCCGATCTCACGATTGTGCCAGCCCATCCGCTTGATTTAGGATGGTTTGGCTTCTTTATATTGTATGAAGGGATAAGTTCTATCGAAAGATCCTTGTAATCGAAAGAATCCCCCAATTTAATTGGTTTGCCATTAAATTCCTTTAGATTACTTGCGATGCTTTCTGGACCTAATACAATAGTGTCATCTTTCATCAATTTCTTTATAGAATCACTATGAAAATGATCAAAATGACTGTGACTACTCACAATTATATCAGCTTTTTCTTCACCCTCTTTTAGCTGATAGGGATCCAAATAAATAACCCTTCCACTACCGGTCTTCACTCTAAACGCTGCATGTCCTAACCATTCAATTTGAAGTTGATAATCTTCTCCCAATAGTTTCACCTCTTACTATTTTGAAAACTTGTTATAATTTATTATTATGATTTAATCCTTTAAATTACTAACGTAAAAGGGATAGAGTGAATTGAGATTTATCGTGATCTTCTAAACAAATCTTAGTCTTCTTCTTCAAATTGCCATTCAGGTTTCTCGAGTTGAATTTTTTTGCTAATCCCAAAATTATCATCTTTAGATATATCTAATTCTTGAAATCTGTCTCTTAGCAATTGATTTTCAAAATTTGGGATTTCATTGATGAGAAAGGGTTTTTGTATGGGATTAACGGGATGTGTTATAGTTTTGAATCTTTTAGGGAGTAATTCTTCAGCAATTTGACTATTAATCCGAGTTTTCTGATTAAAAAATGGACTTCCGATTTTTATATCAGGTGTTTTTATGTTACTGAGAGAATTATTTGGTAAAGTAGACTTTATAGATCTACATGTTGGACAATTTATCTCATCTAAACCATGTATACAAGGCATTTTTTTCAATATCAATTATTTATTTGAAATCTATGTATTTCGAATTATTTGTATCTTTTATTCTTTTTTATTATAATTTCTTTAAGAACAATTAAACCTAAATTAAGAGATATTATTTTTTATAAACTTTATAAATTTAAACCAATTTTACTTAATATTTAAAATACATATTAATAATTTGTAATCTAATAATAAAAGAAATCTAAAGTGTAAAAAATGGCAGATTGGCAAGTTGACCAAAGTAAACCTTGGTTTAAGAAATGGTGGCCAAAAGATACCCCTAAAAGTTATGATTTTGAAAAAATTTCAATGGGAGAGTTCTTTGAAAGACAAAGAAAGAAATATGCTGATGAAAAAATGATGTGGTTCATCGAATCGTGGATGACTTATGAGGAAGCAGGTCAAGCTATCGATTCTTTAGCTACAGCACTTCATAATTTAGGGGTAAAGAAAGGGGATGTCGTTGCATTCTTAATGCCGAATAGTTTTCAATATGTAATTAGTTTCTATGCTACTGTAAAACTTGGGGCAATTGCAACAGGTATCAATCCTACTTATAAACCATTAGAAGTACTTCATCATCTTAAAATAACCAGTGCAACTATATTAATTACGTTGGATGCATTGTATGGGGAATTAATCCGACCAGTTGTTAGTCAATCAAAAATTGAGATGGTAATCTATACAAATATAGCAGATTTAGCATCAGGATTATCAGGTTTGAAAAAAGGGCTAGGAAAATTGATAGGAAAGATACCCAAAGGAAAAGTAGAGTTTCCTGGTGCAATTAATTTTTTGGATCTTCTTGAGACAAAACCGGATCTTCCAAAAGTAGAGTTTGACCCATATGAGCATACAGCTACATTTATAATGACCGGAGGAACAACAGGAGTTCCTAAAGCTACTATTTTATCCCATTTCAATTTAGTTTCTAATGCAATCCAAGCAGCTTTATGGGTAGGTGGAGAAGATCCCGGAGTAGGAGATATTGGAGCTCTTCCACTTTTCCACTCGTTTGCTATGACCGCAGTTATGAATGTCTCTATTGCAATGGGTGGGTGGATGATGTTATTCCCAAGACCACCCCCAACAGAAGAATTCCTGAAAGAAATTACACATATTGATGCTCCAAAGGGTCTTTTCTATGCTGGAGCAGAAATATTGTTTAAAAGAATTGCAGATTTTCCTAAACTTGAGAAATTTCCAAATTTAACAGGTAGATTAAGACTGTGCATCTCAGGTGCGGGACCTTTACATGCTCCTGTACAAAAAGCATTTCAAGAGAATACTGGTGGAAGAATTGTAGAGGGATACGGTTTATCAGAGGCAAGTCCAGTTGTTAGTGGGGGGAATCTTTTTGGTGAGAGTCCAGTTGGAACTATCGGTATGCCTTTCCCTGGTACAGATTGGGGAATTTTTGATGCAGATGACTTTTTTAAAGGTCCAATAGCAGATGGGTTAAGTGGATCGAAATATGGGGAGGAAAATACAGGAGAATTATGTGTATGCGGACCTCAGGTTATGAAGGGATATTTAAACCAGCCCGACGAAACTAAAGACACTTTAAAAACTTGGGACGGGAGAACTTGGCTACTTACAGGTGATATAGGTTTTATGAACGAGGATGGAACCGTTGCTCTTAGAGACAGAAAGAAACAATTAATTAAAGTAGCAGGGCATTCAGTCTTTCCTGCTGAAGTCGAAACTATGCTTATGAGTAATGAAGCAGTTTCAGAGGCAGCTGTAGCAGGCCTTCCTGATCCAAAAGGGAAAGTTGGAGAAATAACAAAAGCATGGGTTGCATTGAAACCTGAATATCAGGGAAAAATTACCGCTGAAGAGTTAATAGCTTGGACACAAAAGAACATGACTAAGTGGAAATGCCCAGCTATCATTGAATTTATTGACGAAGTTCCTAAAAATATTCTCGGTAAGATCCAAAGGCGCCTTTTGCAAGAAGCAGATCCATTATATAAGAAATAAAATCTTTTATTTATCTTTTTTTAGTAAGTGTAATATTTCCAATCTAATTTCATAAACTTTTGAAATAAATTTTAATTAAATATATCATGGAAACCGAAGCCACCAAACATACGCAACGGAATTATCTAATTTTTTGGGGTGGTCAATTATTTTCATTATTAGGTTCTTCTATAATACAGTTTGTTATAATTTGGTGGATTGCAGCAGGGACAAAAAGCCCAATTTACGTTTCAATTGCTTTTTTCTTAGGATCACTACCAATGGTTATCATTCCCCCTATTGTGGGAGTATTTATTGATAGGTGGAATAGAAAACTTACTATAGCATTAGTAGACTCACTTCAAGCATTCATAACTTTCTTAATTATAATGTTTTTTCTTTTTGACATTGCTAATATTTGGCTAGTAATGACTATGAACTTTTTTAGAGGAATTTGCCAGGCAATTCATTTTCCTACTGTAAATGTGATTATTCCTTTGATGATACCGAAGAAAAATTTAAGTAGAATGAATGCAATTAACTACCTTTTCACAGGTGTTATACGTGTAATTGGACCATTGGTTGCTGGCTTTTTATTATATTTTTTCACGATAGAGCAAATATTATGGGCTGACATCATTACTTTTTTTATTGCAATCATTCCGTTATTAAAGATTAAGATTCCATCAATAAAAACACAAAAGGATCAAATAAAGAAGAAGTCATTTCTAAAAGATTTTAAATCAGGTATTAAGGTCCTGAAATCTGTAAGAAGTTTACTAATTTTAATAGTTTTTATATCTGTTATTAATCTGTTAAATATGCCATTTGCAACCTTAATGTCGTTATATGTAATTCTAAACCATTCAGGTGCAGAGCAACAATTTGCTATGGTAAGTGCATTTTTGCAGGGTGGTATTGTAATAGGTGCTATAATTGCCTTGTCTAAAAAAAGTTGGAAACATAAAGAATTAATAATATTATATTCTGTAATTATTGGAATTGCTGGATATTCTTTGACTACTTTTGCTCCAAAAGGTAACTTTCTTATGATCGGGATTGGGGCACTAATTCATGCCTCTATGATCCCTATAGCAAATACTATGTTTCTTACTATGTTCCAAACAAAAGTGCCCCCAGAATCTCAAGGTCGAGTTTTTTCATTTATCGCTAGCATAGCAGCAGCCGTTACACCACTTGGAATGCTTATTTCTGGACCATTAGCAGAGGGTTTCGGGATCGTAATTCTCTTTATTTTCAGTTTATATTTGCAATTTGCTGTTCTTGTTTTAACTTGGTTCTTTACAAGCATTAAAAGTGTAATAGAAAATGAGAAACTTATTGAAGCAACAAATAAGGGAGAAGAAATATAATTGAATTTAGAATAAGTTAAATTTTGTATTTTTACATTTTTAAATAAATTTTAATTTCTGATTTAATTATATTTCAATATCCTAAGATTAACTATAATTTTAACGGGATTTTAGCACTCGAATAATGACAAAAGGAATTATAATCTCTGGTGGTTTTGGTACACGCTTAAGACCTTTAACATGTACTATTCCTAAACCTCTTATCCCAATAGTCAACAAACCAGTGATAGAAAGACAAATTGATCTACTAAGATCTGCGGGAGTGAAGGATATAACTCTGGCTGTCAGTGTTATGGCTGACGTTTTAAAGAATTATTTTCACGATGGTAAGGATTTTGGAGTAAAAATTCAATATACCAGTGAAAGAACACCTATGGGAACTGCTGGTGCTATTAAACTAGCGGAGGATCATTTAAAAGATGAAAATTTCTTTATGTTGAATGGTGATGTGATTTTAAATTTTGATTTTAAGCAAATGCTCAAAAGTCATGAGAGTTATAAGGGGATGGGATCAATTGCCAGTAAGATTGTAGAAGACCCCTCCCGTTATGGTGTTTTGATTGTTGATAATGAATCAGGTAAAATAAATAATTTTCTTGAAAAGAATGAATATCATCCTCCTGGTGGTAAATACGTTCCAATGCCTATTAATGCAGGTGTGTATCTCTTAGAACCTGATATTTTTAATTACATTCAACCGGGAAAGAAAGTATCTATTGAAAGAGAAATTTTTCCCAAACTTGCTGAAGAAGGAAATCTATACAATTTCCCGATAAGTGGAATCTGGAAAGATATTGGAAAACCCGAAGAATTACTAGAAGGAAATATTCAGTTGATGTTAGATATTTTAAAAGATGTAAACAACCAACAAAAAAACATTATTGATGAAAGCCTTGATATTGATGGTAAAGCATTGATATATCCTCCTATTGCTATAGGAGAAAATGTTGTAATTGGAAAAAACTGTGAGATAGGTCCTAATGTAATAATTGGAGATAATGTGTTTATCGATGATAACACTATAATTAAGGAAACACTAATTTATAACAAAGCTTATATCTCAAAAGATGTAAAAATCGAAAAAGGGATAATTTCTGATAACTGCTTAATAGGGAATGGGGTAGAATTAAAAGGGAATAACCAAAATTTAGTTATATTAGCCTCGTATGTAGAAGTTTCAGAACAAGTAAGGTTAATTGCACCTTCAAATGGATCTATTACAATCTGTCATCATGAAGTCGTAAGAGAAGATATAGGAACGTACTAAATTTCTTCACGTAACCTAATTATTTTTTTTTTAAGTTTTTTTATCCTGGAATCAGAAACATTGAAAATCAAAAAGCCTTCAAGGATTTTTAGAGCCTTCTGATAATAATTAATACTGTTTAGATAATCCTCATTCTTTTCAGCATTTTCACCAGCTTCTATAGCAAAATCCAATTCTAACTGCTTCTCCTTTTTTTCTAGATCTAATACCATCTGTGAAATTTTATTTATATCTTCTTTTATATTGAATTCCCTTGCAATATAATGAGCTTTTTTGTATTCTTTTTCAGCTATTTGATACGCTAAGGTTTTTTCAGCGTTTTTACCTTTTTTTACGAACTCCCTTATCATTTTACTTGCTGATAAAATATTCATATCATCGAAATTGATCTGCAAATCTTCAATTCCAGAATTACTTGAAAGAATAGAAGATATCGGCTTAAATTTAGCAACTTTCTCTGAAATAGTTTCTTCTCTCATTTCCAAATTGCTTGCAACGATTTCAAGGTTTGTAGAAACAAAAACATTGTTTTCGACCATCTGATGAATCTCATAAAGGATGATATTTGCCTCAAGATTTACAATTTTCTTAACTCTGTTGAGTAGATTGTTAACAAAGAAAAATGGTTTAGATACTAGAAGTTCTTTAGCCAAGTTAAATATAGCTTTTGGAATTTGGTTTTGATTTATTTTTTCCAATATATTTGGAGCAATACTGTGAGCTAAGGTTAATGGGAACACTAATTTAACATTAAAAGAATCAATTAAGTACTCAATCATATTTTCAACATTGAAAATTCCAGATTTTTTGAAGTTTGTAATCTCATCATGAAATAATTCCTCGTATTCTAATAAAAATTGCTTTACGTCTGTCCTCATGTTATCTGAAGCATTTTGGTCAAGAATTAAGCAAATCCTTACAAATTCTCCATTTTTTAACAGAATGTTAAAATTTTGGTATTGGAATTCATAGAATTGATTATCTTTATTGTAGATAGAATCATTAGGGGAAACTGTGTCTGATTCTGAGAATGTTATATTTGCCTGTATAAAACCTGTTAACAAGTCTGCATCAATTTCTGCACCTGAAATCGAATAATTTAAAAGTTTCAAACCTGATTCTTTATCCATTATTATTATATGTCTAATATTCAATACATCAACAAATTTTTGCCAGATGATTTCTCGCTCCACTTGAAGATGTCGTTCGTATGAATCTAATTCAAATACCTCTAAATTTGAATCCGCCTCAAATCCTAGTTCCTTTAATTTCTTTTTGAGACACGACATACAATATTTAGGATATTTTGGACACTTTGATTTTCTAGTTCCACAATTAAATCCTAAATGATTGATTTCAAAGTATACCATACCAAATCCCTACGTGTCCAGATACAAACTAATTACTACTTTTTTTCCTATAATGAAATAACTGGGTTTAAGCCATTTAAAATTGAGTACTAAAAATTTTATCATTCTTTAATAATCTGAAATGCTTATGATTTTGACTTATGTCTTATTGGTTACATAGAAATGTGAAATTATTCTTAATAGATAAAAATTTTAAAAGCTTTCAATAATAGCAATTATTAATTATAAATTCAATTGGAAGTATAATGACTGATTATAAAATTAATGATGATTGGATATTAAACCGAATTTCTTCACAAAGTACTAGTTTTAATCAATGGATTACGAATCTAGTAAAAAATGTAGAGAAAACCTTAGAACAAATTCCTCCAGACATTCTTGATAAATCTAAAGTAGATAAAGAATTAGCTAATATAAAGGATATAAATATGGACATGGTTAATTTTGATAGGGAAATGGCAAATTTGGGTTCTTTTGGGAAAAGAATCTCCAATTTTACCCTCAAAATGATGAATAAGATCCAAAAACCAATTGAAATGGGACTTAAATCTTCTCTTAAGGATTTAGACATTGATGGAGATATCAACTTAGATTTTATAACTGGCAAACGAAAGAATCTATCATCTGCCCTTTACGATGTGTCAAAAGAACGAGGTATCGAATCCGAGGGATTATTATATCTTATAAAGGCTTTACCAGATCTCGAAGCTTTTCTTTATAGCACCAGTGTTAAGAAATATTATAGAGATCACACAGAACATGCTCTTCGAGTAGCAGTATTAGGGGATTTTCTTTTAGAACAAGATCTTGGACAAGGTACGTTAGAAGGGATGATTTCTGAAATATTAGATTTAGACAAGAGATTATTAAAAGATAAATTTTGGTGGATTACTGGTTTACTTCATGATATTGGATATCCTTTGGGAAAAATGACTACTGCAATAAACTACTCTTTAATTAATCAGTTGTTAAAATGTTATCCCACACTGGATTTAGAATTTTCCCCGTTCGAAATAAGTTTAACTTGGAAAGGACATCAAGAAGATTATCTAAAAATTATTGAAGAAGGCTTATCTAAAGAAGCAAAGAAATTGGTAAGAGAAGGATCGGGATACTATAATGAAGGAACACTAAAACAGAATCTCCAAACGTATTTAGCAAAGCCAGAAGGGCATCCAGAATATGATTTTAATAGCCCTGTAAAATTAGATCATGGTGTTATTTCTTCACTCTCCTTATTAAAAGGGCTAGGCACTCCTGAAGAGATTAAATCAAATGATGAATTCGATGGTTATATCAAAGTAGCTCAAGCTATAGCTCTTCATAATTTTAAGGCTAATCTTAAGGATTATGGGTTTGACAGTCAACCGTTAGCATTTTTCTTAATGCTCATTGACGAGCTACAAGAGTGGGGAAGACCCATTCCTATTCAAGTAAGAGATTCATATTTCACAACAGAATTAAAAAAAGTAAATTTACTAGAGGAACTTAGGCTTAATTTGGATGAATTTAATTGGTTGATGCAGTTTAAGAATCAACAAGCTAAAGAACTTATGAATTTTGATTTTCAATTTTTCTCTAAGGAAAAGAAAAAAACTTTCGGAAGATTACATAGTGATGAAAATTTTCCTAAGACAACAATAAACCTTCAAGATATTAAAGTAGCTACACAAAAAGGAAAAAATAAAGAAGATATTATAGCACAAGAGGTTATAGTTATAGGGTGATTCTAACAATGGAGGATCTGGAGAAAAGAGGATTGAAAATATATACCGCTATATTTGAGAGAAAAAAAAATGTTGAGATTGAAGAGATCGAGTATCCAATTAAAAAATTTTCGAGTGGGATAAAATACGTTGATTTGTTTGGATATAGATTTATAGAGCAAAACCGTAATAAAAAATCTGAATGGGGGAAAAAGGCAAGAGAAGGTCATAAAATCATGTGGATCATTAAAGGAAGAAGGTATATAGCACAAATTATGGATGGGGAATACAGTGATTTGAAAACTCGTCTTGATGAATGATCTAAATTAAAAATCGGACTCCAAATTATTTTTATTGCAATTTCTATGAATTTTAATTAAGGTTTTTCCTTTTCCATTTCCTTTTTTTTTAAAATCAATTCTAAGTATGATATTGTAATTGAGTCTCTCTTTTGAATTCCTATTGAAGTCAAAAAATCAAATAATAGGTTTCGAGTTCTTTCAATTTCTTCCTTAGTTTCTGATAAATACTCAACTTCAAGAAAATGTTGATGTAAAACAGGGATATAGTCAATTAAGGCTTCAAATTTATTATTTTTAAATTCCAGCTCAAATAGATCTCTCTCTTTATTCACAGTTAATACTTCTTGAAACCCAAGGAGATTAAGCAATTTTCCCATCTTAACATTATCCTCTATTTGTATGTCTATTTCTTCCCGAGTTTTAGAGACGGAATCAATTTTCTCTCCTTTATATGTTAAATAATATTCAATTTTCTTAGTAATCTCCTCGTTTTTATCAAATCTAATTGACTTTCTAAGTCTTAGCGCTTCATCTGTTTGCTTGAAATCTCTCAAACCTTTAGGCATATTATAATAAGTATCTTCATGTATCAGTGAAAATTTGTAAGATCCTTGATTTTTTTCAAGTTTTTTTCTTATCAAGTCAGGATCCAAAATTCTTACTTTTATTTCAACTTCAATCAAGCTAATTTCTCTTCTTTTCAGATAACAATTATAATTCATTATTTTTTATTAAGTATTAATAATTAAATGTAGAAATAACCGATGTCACAAAATCAAGAATTAGCCCAAAATCTTGCTAAAGAATATGGATATTTACCTTATATGATTGAGAGATATTTACAGTTCTTAGGGGTAGATGGAACCATTGATCTACTAAAAGCAAATGAAATCCCCCTAATACCTTCCATTAGGGTTAATACTCTTAAGATTAAAACGCCAGATTTAAAAATACGAATGGAACAAAAGGGTTTTGAATTGTCACCAATTGATTGGATTCCTTATGCATATAACGTTATCAAGGAGTCCTTTAATCTTGGCTCTACTCATGAATTTCTCCAAGGTTATTATTACATTCAAAATTTAGCATCAATGCTCGCAGCAGTAATTCTTAACCCAAAACCAGGTGACGTCGTAATCGATATGTGTGCAGCACCAGGAAGCAAAGCAACTCATTTAGCACAATTAATGAAAAATGAAGGGACACTCATTTTAATTGATAGGAATAAAGCAAGAATCCCCGCCTTAGAAATTAATTTGCGAAGATTGGGAATTATTAATTCTATTGTTATAAATATGGATGCGGTCAACTTGTCTAATTTAAATATCAAGGCAGATAAGATTTTATTAGATGCCCCATGTACAGGAGAAGGCTTAATACGACAAGATCCTAATAGGAAAAAAAGTCGGAAAGCTAGGGATATTGAAAAAATGGCTTCAATTCAAAAAAAGCTACTCAAAGCAGGATTGAAATCTTTGAAACCAGAAGGTGAACTCCTCTATAGTACATGTTCAATCGCTCCAGAAGAAAATGAATTAGTCATATATGATGTTTTGGAAGAAAAAAGTAGCTTTAAAATTTCTGAAATTTCAAAAACATACGGTGTGAGTGGATTAACAGAAGTGTTTGGAAAGAATCTTAGAGAAGATTTGGGATATTCCCAACGATTATATCCCCATCTTCATGATACGATTGGTTTTTATTTATGCCTACTTGAGCGAACCAATTAATATTGAATTTTCAGATAATTTAGTAAGGATTATCATAAATCTCTATTCTAAATTGGACTTGATTTTAGACATAATTTTTTTAGGATTTTGTTGAAAATTGGTCTTTATACCTTTATAGGAGTGGATTGATTATTCTTATTCCGAAGATAGTTTTTAATTGTGTGAAAGAATTTTGGATAAGAGCTCCCTGATTTACAGTACCTTAGTTAATTTCATTATTGGTAAATTACCTAATTTCATACTTCTTCCAGTTTTAGATATAATATATCATTTTTATAGAATTAAATTTATTAAAAGGCAGATTAACAAAAGAATCGGTACCTTAGAGTTAATAGAATCAATCGTCCTAACTTATGACAGGATAGCAATCAAGAGAAATGACGCAAACTTAAACTTATTAAATTTTCATCGAAATTTTAATAAAAAGGTAAATCGCTCATTATTAAAAGATAATTTACAATTATATTTATTAAGAAACTTGCTTTATAGAATTCTTAATAAGTGTCTAACTCAAGACAAAATTAGGAAATTAGTAAAAATGGAAATCCTGAAAGCACCGGAGAAGACCTTCTCAGATTTTATAGATCTTTTTAATGAATTGAGAAGGGAATTAAAGACTATAAACTAATAAGGTTGTTAAGAGAGTTATAGACACATAGATTGAAGAGATTATTCTGCTATGAAAACTGAGTTTTTTTTTGAACCAATTGGAGAGGATCATCCAAGTGTTAAAAATGTTTTAGAAATAGCAGAAGAAATCATGAATAAAAACAAGGTATTAAATGTTGAAAACCTTTATAATATAGCCAAAAAACGATTGAAACTACCCCGAAATGGGCTTTTATCAATAATCCAATTTTTAATTAATAAAAAACTATTGATCGAAGGTTCGAAGTTTTCTAGAGAATCGGTTCTTTCAAATCACATTCGGAATGGAATTTTAAACTATATTAATAAGCATCCAGGAGTTCATTTTTCGGATTTGAGAAAAAGGGCTTTACCTGAGGAGATGGGAAGCTCAGGACAATTAGTATGGCATCTAGAAATGCTCCTTAAATTTAATTATATTAATAAGATTAAGGTTGGCAATTATACCGTCTTTCTTCCGTACGATATGGATGAGGCCGAAGGAAGAACTATGTTTATGCTAAGAGATCGGATTAATTTCAAAGTAATTGAACTGCTTCTTAAGGAGAATACTGAAGCAAAATCTGAGATTTATAAAGCAATCAATGAAAAAAGAGAAGATGTCTATTATCGAATTAATAATTTATTAGATCTAAGAATCATAATTGAAAATCCTAAATCAGTTAAAGAATTATGCATTAATCCAAATTTCAAGGAAAAAATTAGTGAATTATTCGAAACAACAAAATTATATATTGAGAAGAATTTATCTAGCAAAGAGGAAGAGGTTTAAGGATGGTATTAAATTGGAATATCGAGGTAATTTTAGATTTTATTTTTTCATTTATAATCTTAATTACTGCCTTCGTAAGTTTTATAGCCCCTAAGACTAAGAAAATCACATCCTTGTTTTATTTTCGATTAGTATTTTTAGCTTTTAGCGTTTTCTTTGTTTTTGATGGTTTGTCAATTCTTTTTATAAGCCCTTTCTTTTCTCGAATTAGCGGTATAATTCTGTTACCTCTTACTTTACTCGTTATTATAAGTATAAATTACACTTTTAGAGAAGATTATTACTCGCTAGGGCTAATAATATTTTGTGGTTTAGGAGTTTTATTAGTCTATGTAGGATTACAACCAGATTCTGTTGGAGTCTCCACATATCTTGGTTACCCTAGAATCGATTGGAGAGGTTTGTTTAACATACTGGGAATATTGTTCAGCGGTGTAGTTTCATTTTATTTATTATATTGGGGAACAAAAACTTATTTAAAAGCTCCATTTTTAATTAAAAAGGATGCAACCATACTATTTTTAGGTATTTTATTTGCGTCAGTACTAGGAATGTTGTTTTATTTTTTGTATGTCTTTGAACCAGTTTATATTTTATTTTCCAATCTTTCAATAATCATAGGTCTTGTAGTTTTTACGATAGCTATAATAAGAGAGCCAAAACTTTTATATATACTTCCTTTCACGGTCTTCAGAATTGTAGTAAAAGATCGTGAAGGTCGTCCTCTGTTTGATCATGATTGGTCTGAATCTAATATTAGTGAAAGGATATTCACAGGTTTCTTAAATGCAGTACAACTCATGAGTGAAGAGGTAATGCATATTGGGGGATTATTAGATATTAACTTAGAGGAAGGAATTTTAATTTTAAAAGAATCTGATAAAACAACAGTTGGATTAGTTGCTTCAAAATCTTCAAAACTATTAAGAGATTCAGTAGTAAGTTTTACAACTGCTTTCGAAAAAAAATTCGATCGAGAATTAAAAGCATCTGTCTCTGATATGTCCGCATATGAACCGGCGTATGAACTCATTGAAAAATATTTCTCTAATTTTCCATATAAAATAATTAAGAATAAAAAACAACCACTTCTTCTATCAGGTAAATATCTTAGAATTCCCCCAGAGTTAGATAATAAACTTAGAAGTGTGATTACAGATGAGAAAGAATATGAAGCTATAAAAGCAGAATTAATAAAATCTCCCCTCTCAATGCCCTCTGATTTCTTTAAATCTTATTCTGAAATGAAAGAAGAATTAGAGCAAATTTCTGGAAAGGAAACAAAATATTTAGATACAGATTCTAATGAAGATAAGTGATCTTTATTCAATTATGATGTTTTAAATTAAATCCTCATATTTGAAATCTTTAGGAAACTGAAAAAAATTGTAAAAATTTGGTCCTAATTCATTTAAATATACTGAAGATATAATGAATAATATCATAGTTTTATGATTATTTATTGGGAGAATTGTGCGAAGTCTAATGTTTTCAAAAAGATAAGTGGGAATTCTAGAAAGGTAGTCAAATTATTTCCCGTTTCTAGGGTTTAATTTGTATCTCACTTTTTTTGAAGAACAAGTTAATTAATTAGTTTCATTCATATAAGAAATCCAGAGATTGAGCCCAATTAAGTTTATAATTCAATTTGTTAAAATTTGGTCCTAGTCAATTTATAAAGACTAAAATGTTAGTAATTTTAAAATCTAATTTAAAAAAATAAAAAGTGATATAACAATGTATAAAAACAAAATGAATAATAAGAAATTTCTAAGCATATTGATACTTTGTCTCTTATTCTTTCCCCTTACCTTCTGGATGAATCCTGGATTTATTCGTAAAGACATAAACAATAATCTAAGAACTAGTCAATATGAATCAGATGGTCTAATTGCATTGTGGTCTGGACCCTTAAATACAATCCCAGCGGGGTGGAAACTGTGTAATGGTACCGATGGCACCATAGACACAACTAATCTTTTTGCTTATAGTACTGATAGTGGAGAAGCACCTGGAGACACAGGTGGTGATACAACACATAGTCATATTTACGAAACGGTACCTAGCCACGATCATGGTGTAACTGGTACAACATATACTCCACACAGTCACACCTATCTACGACCACTTACTTACTGGCACATGGGCACGACATTATGGCCATACAACGCTTTAGGTACTGGCACCAGCTCTACTGGTGCTGATTCTGCATCGCATAATCATGGTGGGTATACCAGCTATACAGGTCCCACACCACCTCTTTATACGGCTGAAGAAGAAAATATCCCACCCTATTACGAGATGGCATTTATCGAGAAGGAAGCAGATGATACTGCTATTCCTAGTGACCTGATTGTAATGTGGGGAGGTGATATAAGTTCTATTCCTGCAGGGTGGGAACTTTGCAATGGATCGAACGGTACACCTGATCTTCGAGATAAATTCATTCGGGGAGCCCCTCCAGGGGAAGATCCTGGAACGTTAGGTGGAACTATAGCCCATGATCACACATATACCCAAATTCCTCGACATAGACATACTATTGATTCTGGAGGTTCCTCTCATAGCCATGGAGGAGTTGCAGTGAACTCTCGCGCAGTGGGTGCTCTGATATGGACGGGAGCGACTTATATTAGAGGTTCTGGCTATACTAATTATGGTGGTTATACTCACACACATTCTGTACCCACAATTGGGTTAACGACTAGCACAACTGCGAATACAAACAACCAACCCCCCTACTTCAAGGTTGCGTTCATAATGAATACAGTAGTAACCGAGAATTTACCGTTGGGAGCTATTAGTATGTGGGGAGATTCAATAGCGAACATACCCTCAGGTTGGAATCAATGCACTGGAACAAGTGGTACACCTAACATGCTTGAAAGATTTCCAAAAGGTGTAGCAACTGGAGAACAACCTGGACTTATTGGTGGAAACCCCACTCATCGTCATACCTATACGGCGGTTCCCCTACATACACACACTATTCCAACTGATCCGATGAATCATCGACACAGCATATATAGAGTAGGCGGTACAGAAACTTCACCCGATGGGTCTTTAGACTGTTGGTGGCGTGATGATGGATATACTTCCACAACAGCTTCTAGTAATCCTTCTCATAATCATGACATAAATCCTTTCGGTTCTACACCATGTTATACTGCGTATGATAATAGTCTTCCCTCATATGTTAAGCTCATTTATATACAAAAGGGTCAATCTACAGGGAATCCAACTCCTGCAAATGGAGCTACAGATATCAACTATAACCCTACATTATCTGTGTTTGTAATTGACTTAGAAGGAGATGATTTAACCGTGTCATTTTATGATGCTTCTGATGATAGCCTAATAGGCTCAGACATTGTTACAGGTGGGAATGGCACAGCTTCAGAAATCTGGTCGGACCTCTCAAGTGATACGGTCTATTCGTGGTATATAAAAACTGACGATGGGGGACCTTTAGTTCAATCTGCTACATGGTCATTTACTACAAATTACGAGCCTGATGCCCCCACAAACCCAACTCCTAATGATGGGGCTACAGATATTAATTTCAACCCTACATTAAGCGTGGACGTATTTGATAACGACGGAGATATTATGAACGTGTCGTTTTATGATGCTTCTGATGATAGCCTAATAGGATGGGAATATATTTTTGGAGGTAGCGGTACAGCTTCAGCAACCTGGTCGGGACTCACAAATGATACGATCTTTTCATGGTATGCAAAATCCGATGATGGGTTAAGTATAGTTCAATCTGCTACATGGTCATTTACTACAAATTACGCGCCCGATGTTCCCATAAATCCAACTCCTAGTGATGGGGCTATTGATGTTAATTACAGCCCTACATTAAGCGTGGATGTATTTGATAATGATGGAGATGATTTGACTGTGTCATTTTATAATGCTTCTGATGATAGTCTAATTGATTCTGAGCTTGTTATTGGAGGGAACGGTACCGCCTATGTATTGTGGTCAGGATTATTGCCGGGAAACATCCATTCATGGTATACTACAGCTTATGATGGGTTAAACATAGGACAATCTGCTACATGGTCATTTACTACAAATTACGAGCCTGATGCCCCCACAAACCCAACTCCTAATGATGGGGCTACTGATATTAGTGACGACCCTACCCTAAGCGTGGACGTATTTGATTTCGACGGAGATATTATGAACGTGTCGTTTTATGATGCTTCTGATGATAGCTTAATTGATTCTGAGCTTATTTTAGGAGGGAGCGGTACCGCTTCGGTAACCTGGACGGGACTCTCAAGTATTACGCCCTATTCATGGTACGCAATATCCGATGATGGGTTAAGTGCAATTCAATCTGCTACATGGTCATTTACTACTGGGGAATGGATAGAAAATCACCTGCCACAAGTGACAAACCCAACTCCTAATAATGGGGCTACTGATATTGGTGACGACCCTACCCTAAGCGTGGACGTATTTGATGAAGACGGGGATACCGTAACAGTAACATTTTATAATGCATCCGATAATAGTGAAATAGGCTCAGACATTGTTACAGGCGGGAGTGGAACAGCTTCAGTAACCTGGTCGGGAGTAACAAGTGATATGGTCTGTCAATGGTATGTTAGAGCTAATGATGGGAAGGGTGCAACAGAATCTGCAACATGGACATTTTTAACTACTGTTACTAGTACACCTCCTGGTATTCCACTACTCGGTTTAGTTCCATTAGGCTTAATCGTAATCGGAACAACAGGGATACTATCTGTGATAACTTATCTGAGACGCAAAAGACTAGAGTGAAAATATTTTATCTAAATAATTTTTTTTCTTTTTTTTATATTTCTCTTTAAATTTTTTGATAATATAAAATTGAGATGTTTAAAATTGGTCCTAATGACTTTAAATATACTGAAGATATAGGGAATTATATAACAATAAATTAATATTTATTGGGAGAATTGAGCGAAATCTAATGTTTTCAAAAATTAATGAGGAAATAAAGGAAAAATAGTAGGTATATTTCAATATTTTATTTATTATCTAATCCTCATATTTTTTGAAGAACAAGCGAATTATCTAGTTCAATTTCTATAATTCTTATGTATTTTAACCGTAAAGAGTAACCATAAACAATTTCTATTTTTTTTTTTACTTATTGTATCTTTCTCAAATAATAACCCATATCTACTAAGTTTAAAGCAATTATTTCTCCGGGGTTAAGACTTGCTAGGTCTTGTTTGTTTATCAACGACTGTGCTATTGCACAGATTTCATTCTTCTCATTATTAATTACTAAAAAGTCATTTTTCCTTAAGTGGAAAGGGATATTTATCGCGTTGCCTTTTTTAATATCATTCCCATAAAGAACAGATTTTTCCCCATCGATATCAATAACTAGAATATGATCCTGGATTAAGAGTTCCCTATTTAAGAGAAATTCTGCTCCTTCAAGGCTTAAACGAAAACTTTCCTTATTAAAAAAACCAAAATATAACCCAATGGAGGTAATTTGGATGTCTTTATCAAATTTTTCAATAATTTTTGGATGTTCTGGGGATAATAAAAAAATTGAGGGATTTAAACCTCTAGAACTAGTCTTATCAAAAGAAATGTATAATCTCTCTTGATAATTTTTTATGAATATAGCAGAATTTTGACAAATTTTGTCTAGAGAATTCAATATAATAGATTTTTCGAACTCATTTAGGATTCTGAAGTCATTCCGTTCTGTCATAATTACGTAAAATAAAAAGAATTAAGAGCTTTTATTATTATTAATCAATAAAGGTATTAAATAATAGTGTTAAAAAAATGGGGATCCGAAAGATAGAAGATGAGATTGATTTAAAGGAAGCGATGAAAAAGAAAGCTGCCGAATTGAAAATGAAAGAAATGGAGTCGAAAGCTTCAGTCGAAAAATTTACAAAAGATCAATTACGTGAGCTCGCAAAAAAGCACGGAGTCTTACTCGCCTTAACTCCAGAATTAAGAGAGGAAGTAAAAGAATTACAAAAGAAATATAATATCCCATCTTCAAAGATTATCACAGAACAGATAACCGAACATGATGTATTGCGTAAGTTTTCTAAAATTGATCATGAAAAATTAGGAATGCTTGCATATCAAAGAGTTTTAATGAGTAAAGAAGAAACTGGTGGTATAATACCATTATCAGAAGTGTTTGAATTAATAAATACGGGCATATTAAAAGGGAATGTTGAGGTAAAAGATGTTGACAAAGCTTTAAAGATTTTAAATAAGTCAAAAGTTATTGAAGAGATTATTCAATTAGAATCTGGTGCTACAATAGTAAGATTCTTTCCAATTCAGTATACGGGGGATGAATCTAAAGTTGTTGAATTAGCAAAAGAAAAAGGCATACTCACTCTAGAAGTTGTATGCACAGGATTGGAGTGGTCCCAAGATCGTGCTCTTCACGCTTTAGAATCACTCGAAAAGAGTGGAGTTGCAAAGTATAGAGAAAGTATCTTAACAGGGAAACAATGGTATTTTCCATCGTTATAACGACAAAAAAGTTTTATTCTAATTTTATTTTAAAAGCAAGTTGTCCGTTTTCTAATTTAAGAACTTTGGCTCTACGATTTTTGGCTAAGATTTTAAAAATTTCTTCTAAATCCTCTAATGGTAGATTACTAAAATCTTCTTGCTCTGCCTCCCTTAGTTCATATATCATAATAGGCTCAAGTTTTCCATTATCGTAAGCCCATTTATATATTTCATCAGACCAGACTTCAAGTGTTTTCCAGTATACTCTCAACTTTTCCTTCTTCTTGGAGAGCCATGCCCCTTGTTTTTGACTAATTAATTCTTCAGCAAGTTCTAGAATATATTTTTCACGTTTGGTAAAATTTGAAAATGGTTTTTCTGAATTTAATTCTCTTATATATATTATATGAAGAACAGCAAATCGCGCATAATCAAAGAGGACTTTTGCCCATTCTGTTTTCCATGAGGTGTAATCATTCTTCTGTTTATTCTTATCAGGCATAGTATACATAAATTTTTTGCGCTCTTCTTCTAACCAAGGATAAGCATTTAACAATTTTTCGTAAGAGCTTAACTTTTTTTCTAATAATCCCTTTTCTCCTATTATTTCTTTTTCAAGTTCTTGTAGATCGGCTTCAATTTGATCAGCATGCTGTTTGTACAATTTGCTATCTATTTCCCCTGCTTGAGAACTTAAAACATTTTCAAGTTTATCAAATTCTTCCTCGATATAGGTTAAATCTGCAATTTTAAAATCTGATTCATCTATAATTTGCCTTTCTAATGCTTCTTTCTCAAGGTCTTCTTTTTCTTTTTTTATTTCTCTTAATCGTGCTAGTTCTTTTCTTAATTCTTCTAAATCTTTCGTTGCATTTTCTTTAGTTGAATTTTCTCGTTGTCTTTCCATGTCGATCATTCTCGTTCTTTATATTTCCCCGAATTCTTCAGCCCAATCATCATATTGTTTTATAAAAGCGGCGTTAGTCATAGGTTTTACTTTTTTTAATGTTTTTATAAAATCTTTTAATGTAATGTCTCGGACAATCACTTCTTTATCAGAACTATCCAAAAGACCACTCATATCTAATTCTCTAATTGGAAGCATAATAACTTCGCGACAAACGTTAGCAATATCTCTACCAGAATATCCATCAGATCTAACAGCTAATTCAATATAATCTTCATCTGATAATTCTGTATTTACCCCTTCAGTATGAATTTTAAAGATTCCTGCCCGAGCTTTCATGTCTGGAAGAGGAACATGAACTCTTTTTTCGAATCTACTCAACATTGCATTATCAATATCCCATGGACGATTTGTTGCTCCTAATACCAATAAGGGTTTGTCGTGAGTAGATTTTAATCCTTGAATCTCACTCAATAGCTGGGTTTTAACTCTTCGTTCCCCTCCACTCTCACTTCCTTCCCCTCGTTTTGTAGCTATAGAATCTATCTCATCCATAAAAATTAGACTCGGTGCTTTTAATCTCGCAACTTTAAATAATGAACTAATTAATTTTTCACTTTCACCTAACCATTTACTCAACAAGTCAGCAGAAGA
>JAGXNO010000080.1:0-3997 GCA_019894975.1 Promethearchaeota archaeon
TTCCCCACTTTGAGCGTTCAGTGGCAATAACAAAATCACAAGCCATAGTTATTTCTAACCCCCCACCAACTGCATATCCATCTACAGCAGCAATTGTGATCTTATCTAATTCTTCAAGCTGATTAGCCATATTTTGATAATATCTTGCACGACGAGTTATGCCATTAGCGTCACCCCACCTCTGCATTTCACTAATGTCGTCTCCAACACAGAAATTGTTTCCCGCACCTTTAATAACCAGAAATTTGAGTTTTTTTGATTGCATAATGATTTCTATTACGGAAAATAATTCATCAGAGAGTTTCATGCTTAAAGCATTGTAAACTTCTGGACGATTAAGAGTTATAAACGCAGTTTTATCCTTCTCTTCATATATTAAATTTTCAAAATTCATAACTACTTCTAAATTAAATTATTTTATAAATTTTGCTGAGTTTCTGCATAGAAGTAAAAATAAAACATTTTTTTTCTAACTATTATTATGAAAATGAATAATATAAATGGAAATTTTCTATAGTGTATAGAAATATAATTTATATATCTATAATTTAAACCAATATTATGGATTCATATGATAAATTACCCGATGCTGAAATTAAACCTGTAGGAGAAATCTCAAAGGAATTTATAGAACTTGGTATTACATCATTCAAAGAAGCTTGTGAAAATGTGCACAATATAGATTATGGTTATAATTCCAACTATGATGATAAAATGATATTTTTCAAAGAGAAAATGGGAACTTGCACATCCAAACACGCTGTAATAGCAGGTCTTGCAGAAGAACTTAATATACCACTCTCTAAACATGTGGGTATTTACAAATTGACAGAAGAGATCTCTTCTGGTACAAATAAAATACTGAAAAAATATAACATCCCCTACATACCAATGGCTCACTGCTTCTTGGTTTACAAAAACTTCAGGTTTGATCTCACAGAAGGTAACTGTAACGGAAAAAATACAACTATAAAAAGTTTTATTCACGAAGAAGAAGTAGATCCATTTATCAGTAGAAAAGATGAATATTTTCTCTATAAAAGAGTATTAAAAGAACAAGTTTTACCATCGAAAGAAATGGAGGGGATAAAAGAAAGGACTTTACTAAAAGCAAGAGAAGAATCAATAATTCTGTTTAAAGATAATGTGAAAAAACAAAAACAGTTAAGAAAGACTTAGTTCAAAGTTTTTACTATTTTTAAATACGTTCCATGAAGGCATAATGTACAATATGCGGTACAGGTTTTCCTCTGATTTCTATGGTCTTTAATTCTATTATCTTAAAATATGTGTTGAATAGAGTTTCTAATTCACTTTTCGAAGAAAAATACAAAACTGTTCCTAAGGGAGTAGTTCTATATTTACCTTGACCCCCAAAGCTGGGATCTTTCTCACTAAAGCAAACTGAAAGGTATTTCCCCTTTAGATTCAATAGGCTATATACATTTTCAACATATCGTTGCCTTTTTTCGGGAAATAGATGGTGCAATAGTTCCCAATCATATGCAAAATCAAACACGTAATCCAAATCCTTTAAATCATCCACAATGTCTTTAATATGGAATAGACAATCAACTCCCTTCTCATTAGCTTTTTTTCTAGCAATTGATATAGCTGACGAAGAAATATCTATCCCTGTAACCTTAAATCCTTTAGTAGCAAGATATATCGAATAACTCCCAGTACCGCATCCTAAGTCAATAGTATTACACGGTTGTATTTTCCCACTATTAACTAATTCAACTAAAGATTCGGGAGGTGTTTCATAATTCCAAGGGATCTTCTTTATTGGTGTATCCCTATATATTTTATCCATATCCATTTATATCATTTTATTGTCTTTAATTACTTAAATATACTACTAATATTCTTAGTAAAAGAATTTAACACTTTAGAAAAAATAAAAAAAAGAGAAGATTCGATAATAACGGCAAATATAGATTTTTACTAATTATTACTTACTTCTTATATTATATTTTACTTACTTGTTGATTTACTTAAATTCATTTGATTAAAAGCGAAAATCTCTTTTACCGCCGCCTCTATTATAAGGATTAGGCGGAGCTTTTTCGGTAACGACGACATTACTTGCTTGAGGACCTTTTTGACCCTCAGTAACTTCAAATTCGACTTTATCATTTTCATTTAAAGTCTTATATTCATCATCTCTTCCACTTAAGGCAGAATAATGAACAAATACATCGCTTCCGTCTTCAGAACTTATAAATCCATAGCCTTTTCGGCTATTAAACCACTTAACAGTACCGTTGGTCATTTACTTTTTACCAATTTTTTTTTTTTAAAATACTTTAAATGCTAAAGTATCAGTTAGAAAAATGCAGCTTAAAGTAATAAACTTTGACTTTTTTGAGATGCTTTAAATTAAAAAACCCATAGAAATTTAATTTCTTATGGTCATCATTGATTAAATTTAATTCTGAATTATTGGAAGGGAAAAATAAAATGTAGAACCCTTGTTTCTGCCTTCAGATTCTACCCATATCTGGCCATCATGTAATTCTATAATTTTTTTAGAAATGAATAATCCAAAACCTGAACCTTCAGCAATGATATCCAAACCTTGCCCATATCTCTCAATCTTTCCGAACTGTTTAAATATTCTGGTTTTTTCTTCTTCTGTAAATCCAATACCATAATCGGTTATTGAAAGGATAATAAAATCATCATTTTTTTCAGATTTAATTTCAATCCTGCCACTCGGAGGAGTATATTTAACAGCATTAGTTAAGAGGTTGCTAATTACCTGATGAATTTGCTCCTTTTCAAAATGAGTTATTAGATTTTCGTCTATCTCTAAACTAATTTTGTGATTCCTCAATGTTGAGAAACCTTTAACTTCATTTACACATACATTTAGTAAAAATGATAGATCTTCTTCTGTTTTATTAAGTTGAACTGCACCAGATTCTAATTCAGCAGTTTTTAAAATATCAGCAATAAGAGATTCAAGACGCAAGCACCCTTGTTTGATTTCATTTAAAGTGGATATTACCATGGCATCAAGTTTGTCTCTATGTACTTGCAATAAAAGGTCAGAAAATCCTTTAATAGAGACTAATGGTGTTTTTAATTCGTGCGATGTTCGTCGGAGTAATTCAGATTTTAACTGATTTAATTTAATTAATTCTTGTTGAGCGTTTCTTCGTTCAGTAATATCAATAAATGCTACAAAATCAGCGGGTTTCCCTTCAAACATTATAGTTTTAGTGAAATTCTCAATCCAGATAATTTTTCCTGATTTTGTAAGACCTCGGAATTGGTAATTTTCTAAATATTCTGCTGAATCTACCTGTTTTAACCTCATTTGGTTGAAAACAAATTCCCTATCATCAGGGTGAAATTAATAATTTGTAAAAGATTTTATAAGAAATTTCTAAAACATGCTTCTAAGCTTTTGTTCTTTTATATTTTATAAAAAGGAGTTTTTTATCTCTTAATATCTCCATTTATTCAGTAAGAAATGGATGTGATTAATGAATGACGAGAGCAATTCCATATTTATTGGTTAAGAATGGAAAAAAGGCAATTGAACTTTATAAAGATTTATTTGGAGCTCAGTTAATAGAACATCAGCCATTTAATAAAGAGATTGGTAAAGAATTTGGATTACCTGAAGATTTTGATTATGAAAATTCAACGATGCATGCTAAATTAGATATTGAGGGAGCCCTCATTTATTTAGCAGATAATATGATGGGACTTCCTAGCCCCGGAAATGTAGAAATTACATTAGATCTCGAAAACAAAGATCAAATAGATCGTATATATGAAGAAGTAAAAAAAAATGATTTTAAAATTAAAATGGAACTTGAACGAACCTTTTGGGGCGCTTGGTTTGCAAGATTTGAAGATTCACAGGGTATTGGATGGCAATTGAACCATACTGAAACTCAATAATCTAATTATTTCACTTTTTTTAGAATATATTAAAACTAGAGAAGTATTTTTACCATAACTCATTGATTTTACCTAATCA
>JAGXNO010000080.1:4094-8886 GCA_019894975.1 Promethearchaeota archaeon
CATCAGGATTTTATGATATTGCTAGAACAGAAGAACTACATATTTCAATACCAGAAACAAGTCACTTCAGTATAGGAACTTCCCCTTACTATGCACATCAACATGGACTAGCTATAGATATTTATCACGATCTGTCATTAGAAAATTATGAAGTTTTAAGCCCCGTTGCAGGGAAAATATTGAAAATCAAACCTTTAATTGCTCCGAAACCTAAATTTGCAGGTGGACTTGATATTGATTACTTGCTTTTGATTAGCAATCCTTCTAATCCTAAATTAGTATGGAAATTAATGCATGTTAAACCTTTTGGTAAAGTAGGAGATCAAGTAAAGATCGGCACTCCCTTAGGAAAAACAATTCGAAACGGGTATTTTGCTTACTGGTCAAGCCCCCATGTGCATTTGGAAGTGAGACTATCTGAAAATGCAATCCGTGCTCGGGGTGGGAAAGATTTCTCCTTAATGTTTGAAACAAATGAAAACTTGACAAATGCTGGAATAAAAGTAAACTATCGGAAAGTGCCGGTAGAAATCATAAAAATTTGTCCTGAATTCATTCTTGGGAGATTTCCAGAATCTTTCTACTATAAAATATCCCCTATTCAAGGCGTTAAAGCAAAAGTAAATCACTTTGATTGTTTATTAGATGGGGGAGTTCCTCAATATAAAATTGGAACTGTCATTTCAGAGCGAAATCATAGTTTCAATGCATCAAGATCAGTATATTTGGGAGACAACAAAATAGGAACCTTGCATGAAACAAAGGAGCAGTTAGGGTTTCTTAAATTTGATTCCATTAATTTTTCACTAAATGATACAGAAATTAGGGGAATCTCATTTTATCTTGCGAAATTCTTGCCATTAATTAAGATAATACCCTATAGAAAAAATCAATTTTTTTTCAAACCAAATACTATTCAAAATTTGAGTATCTGCTGAGATTGTCTAACTAATCTGATTCTTTTGGGGGTCCCTGTCTTATTCTTTCAAGCATTTTTTCTGCAGAATTCTTAAACCTAAAAAGATTGATATTTTCACACCACCAAGTAACCCCAACTTCTTTATATGGCTTTACAACATTAATCCCTTCAGAAGAATTACCTGGTGTTTCCCCAGCTATAATAATATCATATCTTTTAGAATCCTTTCGATTCTTATATACTAAGTTAATTATCTGCTTTACATCTTCTAGTGTTAAGTTTTCAGGCCAATCCGCATGAATGGGAAACACACCATCAAACTTGGAAGCCCTTAAGAAAGGTTTTTTATTTGGCCACATCCCTGCTACCCAAATTGGAATTTTGCCATTTATTGGTGCTGGTAAGAACTTTACATTTTTAATTTTGTAATAATCTCCTTTGAAACTAAAATCATTACCTGACAATAACCCCAGTAGGATGTCTAATCCTTCATCTAGTTTCTTCGCTCGTATCTTATTATCAAAATCTTCTCCGAAAGTTACAAAATCATATTCTGGAGCACCCAATCCGACACCAAGAATTAGTCGTCCATTAGAAAGGTGATCTAATGAGACTATTTCACGAGCAAGTTTCCAAGGTCGTCTTCTCGAGATTGGGGTTATCAATGGACCGATTTTGATTTTCTCAGTTTTCATTGCCATTGCAGAAAGAGTTATCCAAGGATCTAGAACGGGTACATTTAAACCTTCCATAAATACTAAATGATCCCATAGAAAAAAACCATCCCAACCCGCTTTTTCTGCCTCTTTAGCAAGTTTTGCAAGATCAAGTGGATTGTTAGAATATCCAAAATTGGGGGTATAAATTGCAAATTTCAATTATTCCACCTATATATATTTCAATAATTTTCATGAATGTATCTAATTAAATCACATATATAATAAGATATCAAGAAATTTATAGAAAATCAAAAGAAATGTTATCTACTCAAAATTATTGAAAAGATTATTGAATTATTGGAAGGGTAAAGGAGAAAATTGATCCCTTATTTCTCCCTTGGGATTCAACCCATAATTTCCCCCCATGTAATTCTATTACTTTCTTAGAAATATATAATCCTAAACCAGACCCTTCAGAGATAATATCAAGTCCTTGACCATACCTTTCAATCTTTCCGAATTGAGTGAATAATCTTTCTTTTTCTTCTTCAGTTATCCCTATCCCGCTATCTTTTACTGAAACTTTAATAAATCCGTCAATAAATTCTGAATCAATGTCAATAGTTCCATCTGGAGAGGTGTATTTTATAGCATTGTTTATTAAATTGCTTACTACTTGATGGATTTGTTCTGGTTCAAAACTGGTTATCAATTTATTTTTGATATTTGAAGTTACTGTTTGATTTCTTAGTCTAGCTAATCCTTTTAATTCTCTTATACTTAATTTTATAAAGAAAGCTAAATCTTCTTCTACTTTCTTAATCTGAACAGTTCCAGATTCTAATTCAGCAGTATTTAATATATCTTGTATAAGACTTTCAAGACGTTCGCACCCTTGCTTGATTTCAACAACTGATGCAAGTACATAATCATCAAGATTTTCTTTATGCACATTTAACAAAAGATCAGCATAACCTTTAATTGAAACTAAGGGTGTTTTTAACTCATGTGAAGTTCTCCTCATAAGTTCTGATTTTAAACTATTTAACTTTACCAACTCTTGCTCTGCTTCCTTTTTTTCTGTAATGTCTATGATTGTTACTAATTCTGCGGGTCTTCCCTTATAATTAATTTCTTTTGAGAATTGATCAATCCATTTTTTTTTACCTGATTTCGTGAAAACTTGGTAGGAATAATATGATTTTACATTAGGTTCTCCCTGTCGTAGCTTATTACGGTAGTCTCTTAAAAAATGTAGATCATTAGGATTAATCAGATTTACTAAGTCCTCTTTTGACCATTGGTCAATATCCTTTTCAGTATAGTTAAAAATATCAAGTAAAGCTTTATTCGCATATTCAACTTTATCATCTTGAATTATTAATACTCCCATGAAGGATTGTTCAGCAATCGTTCTAAATTTCTCTTCTGATTCCCTAAGTTCTTGAGCAGCATTCTCACGGTCAGTGATATCTTGGGCAACCCCAATAAGTTCTTTAATCTCCCCATTTTTATCTTTAATTCCTATGCTAATTGCTTCAGCGGGAAATTCTGTTCCATCTTCCCTCAGCATAGTGTAATGTTTAAGGTCAAGAAGTTTTCCTTCTAAAGACAATTTCATTGATTCTTTTAATTTTGGTAAATCGGATGCCGCGAAGAAATCTCGAATGGATCTACCTTCTAGAAGTTCAACATTTTGCACTCCATGGAGATCACGAAATTTTTGATTGGATAAAATTATATTCCCATTTAGATCTGACACAACAATAGAAGCAGGAGCTATTTCAAATAAAGATCTAAATTTCTCTTCTGATTCTCTTAATAAATTTTCAGTTCTTTTTCTTTCAGTAATATCTGTGACAAAAGCAATTGATCCTTTATAGACATTATTTTTACCGAATACAGGAGAAGCCATCAATCTTGTAATCAAATCTGTTCTATCTTTCCCTATAAATCTTTTTTCTATTTCTTCCTTTACTCCTTTTTTTCTTCTTTCAAGAGTGTCCTTCGTATTATTTATATCTTCCGGATAAGTAAAGTCAAATAAACTCTTCCCAATCATCTCTTCAATTCCATATCCTAATAAATTTGCCATACTTGAATTTACTAAAGTTGTATTTGCATTTTCATCAATTACCCAAACACCTTCAAGAGAGTCTTCAATTAACTGACGATATTTAATTTCCGATTCCTTAACTCGATGTGTTGCTTCAATTCGTTCGGTAATATCGTGAAAAGAAGTTACCATGTAACCAGGATTAGTTTGAAAAGCGAAAACCTCATAGGCTTCTCTGATTTTATCGTCCTCATAATCAACCTGATCCCAACCCCAGGTTCCCCCCTCTTTAGCGATCTCTTTATAATGCTTTGGTATATCAGTATCAATTAAAGGGGGAAACGCTTCTTCTATTGTTTTACCAATAAATTGTTTATTATCTACATTAAGAATTCTATCCGCTGGAGGATTAGCATCAATAAAAACAAGTTGATCCTCCGCATTCAATTTATACACATGTAACCCTATGGGAATTGAATAAAATATACTTCTGAACCTTCTTTCGGCTTTGATTTGTTCCGATATATTTTTTACTATAGCAAAAACTCTTTTTTCTCCATCCATTTCTATAATTCTTCCGCCTGCTACGACATCTACATAATGTCCATCTTTATGAATTGTCCGATATTCAATATTCACTTTATCATTCTGCTCTATTCCTTCCTTTAAAGCAATAGCTGCTTTTTTTATATCATCAGGATGCATAAATTTAAAACTACTTTTTCCTATAAGTTCTTCTGGTTTAAATCCGGATATATCATAAACTTGAGGACTGACATACAAGAAATTTCCCTTTAAATCTAAGATGATTATTAAATCCATAAGATTGTTAATGATATTTTTATGTATTTCTTCAGAGTCTTTTAAAATATCGTAGCTATCAATATTATCCTTCAAACTATTCTCATCCCCATTTATTGAATTCTTTGAAATTTAATAGATTAATTTAATGTAAATGTTTGAAAAAAGTAATTGTATTTAATAATTTTCATTATATGTTTTTCAATTTAAGATGACGAATATTTCTAAATTAAGGAATGAATAGAACCTAGAAATATTTTAATACAAAAATGAATATACATACAATAATAATGATTATGAATAAAACTGCAATACTGAACAACCTAAAAGAAAAATTACTTTTAGATGAGTTACTTG
>JAGXNO010000081.1 GCA_019894975.1 Promethearchaeota archaeon
CATATATGGAGAATCATGACCATACCAAGTAGTAACATATGATTGGGGGCTACCTGCTGCAGCGTTTTCCCAAACTTCCCAGATGTTGGCATAATAACCAGCAAATAAATCTATTGTTCCTGAAATAAAGGCAATATCTTGTGCGGGGTTATCCCAAAATGCGTTAGATGCTAAATATTTAGGAATACCACCTACACTGCCAGCATTATCTCTTTGGGCTGGTGAATAATTTGGCAGATCTGTGTAAAGAATATCATGACCCCACCAATCTTCTCCTCTATACTGATATATACAAGTTGTTTCCTGTGCATTTCGATAGACAGGAGCATAAGGACCAGAAATTACTTTCCATGCGTCAGGTGTATCTGCCGCATCAAACCAATCATATTGAAAGGCTGCGGTTGAGAAATCACCATCAACACTTTCTGCAGCTACAATTTGTGTCCAAATATGTTCAGGTACAATTGGAATATTACCTTTTATCCAAACTTCGACTTGTCGACTAAATTCAAAACCAGGTTTCATATCAAATCGAACTGTATCATTATCTACTGCAACAAAATCTTCAAATCTTAATGCAAAATCAGTTTTATATCTAGTTTGGTTTCCAGCAAGTTCAAAACTATATGCTACATCAGAAGCATCAATTGGTTCACCATCAGACCATTCAGCATTAGGATTTAGTTCAATAGTTATATTTTCACCTGTTACGCCCCATGAGTAGCTAGTACCTATGCATGGAACATCCACTTCATCTAAAGTATTTCTCCCAAATAAGGTTTCATACATTCCTGCATCTGTGCCTGGGTGTAAACCAGTACTCCATGGTATAAAATTACCTGCACCATTATAACTTCCTGCCATCCACATAGTTTCATGACGAGGTGAGTCTGTAGTTCGCTGATTTGGAATACCGGTGATTGCTGAGGTAGAGGGCGCATCGGCTACGGTTACAGGGATCATTGCTATTACAGGGATCATTGCTAAAAATAATAATAAACCTATAACAAATGGAATTTTTTTTCCAATTTTCATTTTTTTTTTCCCAGATTTTTTTTTTTGTATTTTAATTTTTTCTATTAAATTATTGTTGAAAAAATATGTTTTTTAAAACACTTCATTTTTTCCAAGTTTTTATAAAAGATATACTAAAAAAATAGTATATTGATTCTATAATCTTCTTCAATATATATATATACTTTTCGGTTTCATTATGGATAAGTAGATATATTAATATTGTTTAAATTAAGCTGAAAATGTAAAATTTAAGAAATTTTTAAATATAAATTTTAATCTATAAATAATATACAAATATGAAAAATGTACTATATTTTTAGATAAACAAAGTTTTTTTTGTTTATATCAAATATTCCTTTATTACTAGAGGTTTTAAAATGGAAAACGACCGTTCACCAGATAATATCTCAGAAATAATATTAGAATCGTATAAAGATATTACAATTATTTTAAAGGCTGCTGGTTCTTCGAAACGTATTGTAATATTGGGATATCTCTTAAAAGGACCTCGAAGTTTTTCATTCATGTTGGATCGTCTAAATGTCAAACGTACTACGATTAATCATCATCTTGATCTACTCTTAAAATCAAAATTAATCGAAAAAGAAGAATGGGGAAGATATCAAATAACCGAAGCTGGTATCGAATTTGTTGTTAGCATAATTAATGCATATAAACTTATTAATAAAAACACTCAAAATGAACATGAAAAAATTCTGAGTGAATGGCCTGAATGGCCAGATTTTATAAAAGGTCCAAGAAGAATTAACGAGAATAAGGTCAGTATCCCTGCTTTATATGAAGGAGGTTGGAATTCCTATATATCCTCAATTACAGGAGTTTTAAATTTTTTGGGAGTTCAACATGATTATGTTTACATAAGTGGTATTACAGGTTATTGCTTTCTAATAAGTATACCTGGAATGATCAGAACATCCCTGATTAAAGAGAGAAATCCTATTGATGCATGGCAAGAAATCTATAGAGGTACTGAATCATTTGGCTGGCAATTAAAAAAATGGGAACAAAAAAGAGATAATCCAGGTAAATGGAATTTAATTGGAGAGGATCTTGATTTTGCATTAAAAGAATTTAACCAAGTTAAAGAAATTATAGATAAATATGATATCCCCGCTATATTATTTGGAATCCACGGTGCAGGATTCGGGATAATTAATGGCTACAGGAATGAAAGCTACCTTGTAAGTAGTTATTATCGAAAAGAAGGGCTGAATGAAGTCCCCATTAGATTTGATCAACTTCGGATACTTGATAAGTTTGTACATTACTATTTTGACACAAAAAAAGAAAAAGAAGAAACAGAAGTTATAGAAAAAAGAGCTTTAGAGCGAGCCGTCGAACTTGCCAAGGGAGTAAAATTTTCTAACGAAGAATATAATGTTGGTCCCCAAGCATATGATTTCTGGATATATATGTTAAATAATGGTAAAGAGGAAAATATAGATATCTATGGAAATTCCGTCTTGGGAATATACTATTTCGATGCTAAAGATGTAAGTTCTGAATATTTAAATCGGTTATCTCGTAAATATAAAAACACCCCTCAAGGACTTAATTTAGGTGAAGCAAGTAAAAATTATAGGGATGCTAAAATGCATCTCGAAAAGTTTACTGTCCTATTCCCATACTTCGAACCAGAAAATGGCCAACTTACACTGGAGAATAGGAAGAAAGGAGTAGAAATTCTTAAAAATGTCAAGATATGCGAACTAGAAGCCATCAACAATCTAGAAAAATCAATAGAAAAATGGGTATAATTACTTTCGATTAGTGTATTTATATTTGAAAATAAAGTATGGTATTTTTAATTTGACTCATTAGAAATCAATCGTCCATACTATATACAAAGTTTCGTTCTCCAAGGATTTCATCGATTTCTTTCATTTGGCTACTATTTAATGGCCCAAATTCCATTGCTTGAATATTTTCTTCAACTTGTTTTACAGTTTTAAATCCTGGAATAGGAATTGTTTTATTACTTCGAGCCCAATTCCATGATAAGGCCCCTTGAACTATAGACCGTCCATCACTCATGAGTACATCTTTTATCTTATCTAACTTTCCTAACCACTCTGGGTCCGGTTTTCCATCTTTAAAATATTTCAGCCAATCAGGAGCATTTATTCCTCTAACGTCATTATCAGGTAATTTTGAATTTAATGAAAATTTTCCTGTAAGTAATCCCATTGCAAGAACTGTTCGATTTACACTCGCTAAATTGTTCTTTTCACATAAATCTATAATTTCATTCATATCATGAAGAACGTTTAATTCATGTTGAATCGCTACACATTGTGAATTCTTCACAAAATATTCAGATAAATCTGAAAGATCTGTGCTCCAACCATATGACTTTATTAATCCCTCACTACTTAACTCGTCTAGTGTATTCCTAATAGAAGTTAGATCTTCTTTTGAAACAGACCAACAGTGCAGCCAATATAAATCAATATAATCTGTTTTCAGCCGCCTTAAAGATGATTCACATGCTTTTCTAATATAGTTTGGTGTAATATTAGTCCCAGTTATTTTTTTCCGGTCGGTATCAAATGTATTTCCGAACTTTGTCGCTATAACAACATCATCTCTATACTCTTTAAGTGCTTTACCAAGAATTTCTTCACTATGCCCTGCACCATATAGATCAGCGGTATCAAAGAAGTTGATACCTAAATCTATAGCATGATTAATTGCTTTTATTGATTCTTTATCATCAACAATTCCATAACTTGCCTCAGTTCCCTCTGTACGAGAAATTATTCCACCAATGGCCCAGCAGCCTAAACCTAAAGGGCTTACTTTAATACCTGTTTTCCCCAAAATTCTTTTTTTCATTTTTCTCATTTTTTATCACTCTTATATCAGAAGTACAGTTTATTCTAAAATGCATATATTAAATTTTTATTATTATGTTATAAATTTCAGAATAATTAAAATTTTATACTAAAAATCTGTCAGAAGCGATTACATATTGATATATGAATATACAAAACACATATATTATAATTCCAGCAATAAATCCAAATAGATGAGAAATATAATTAATTCGGGGAATTATAGTATAAAAGTAGAAAAATACACAAATAGCACTATATATTATTGCCCAGTAATATTTCTCCTTTATTAGTAAAATGATGATAAATGCTCCAGCTAATCCAAATATTGCTCCTGAAGCACCAGCTGATGAAAGAAAATAAGGTAATTCTGAAGATATCAACATGTATCCGATATTACCCATTATACCAGAAAGTAGATATACAATAAAATATACATGTTTAGAAAGAAGATTATTAGCCTCAAAATAGGAACCTACACTACTTAAAAAAAAAGTGTTAATTAATAAAGAAAATCTTCCTGGATGTATAAAAATTGAAGTAAATATTCTCCATACCTCAAAATTATTTAAAATTTTATGTAAGTCAAAATTAAAGATATCTTCTATATGAAAAACCTCAGTGAAAAGAATATAAATAAAAATATTCAAAATACAAACATATATAGTGAGTTTTATTCCCTTAATATTAGGGGTATGAATATTTCTTCTGTTATTATACATAGCTACATAATTATCATACTTTTCTTTAATAAGATATTTTACAACTAATGGATCAGCACCCCACAGATTCTTTAGAATTTCATTAATAAATACCTTTTTTGCTTGGGGATCTCCAACCTCAACTAATTTTTTTAGTAAAGGGAATGAAAAATTATATAGTAAGATACCAGTATCATAATTATTTCGAATCCAAAATTTCAAAATATTAGCGAAAATATTGAAATAATTATTCTTTGAATCGTTTTTAAAGATGTTCTCAGTAATTTTACCTTGAGTTTTTGTTTCCTCTTTTTGATTTTCACTAGCGTTTAATATTTTATTTAAGAAGGAATATTCAAGTTCTTGGAATCTTTCTCCTTGGATATAAATCAATATTTTATTATGTTCTAAACAAACTGTAATATAATCATTAATTTTGATTTTTGAGTTCATTCTTACTCTAGAATTTAATATTTTTTTTCTTTTCAATTCTAAGAAATTAATAATATTATTTTATATTTTTCCCTAATCTGAATCTAGCAATATCCAAAACACATTATCTTATTCTTTTATCACTTATCTGTATATAGCTATCTTTTTACAAATTATAGTAGATACCCAGTTTCAATAATTATATTAATAACTTCAGACTATATTTTTTAAAATTTAGCGAATATTGATTTCAAATGTTGTATGGATATTTTGATGATGAACAGAAGGAGTATGTTATTACAAGACCAGACACACCACTTCCATGGATTAACTATCTAAGTAATGGCAAATATTGTGCTATGATCTCTAATACTGGAGGAGGATATAGTTTTTATATTGATCCAAAAGATCTGAGAATTCTTCGATACAGGTATAATAATTTACCTGTCGACAGGCCAGGGAGATATATCTATATTAAAGATGAACATGTCTCCGAATATTGGTCTCCTACATGGCAACCTGTCATAAAGAAACTAGATCATTATGAATGTCGACATGGGTTAGGATACACAAAAATTTCATCATCCTTTCAAGGAATTCATGCCGAGATTCTATATTTTGTACCTATTGAAGACGATGTAGAAATTTGGTTTTTAAAAGTTCAAAATAAATCCTCAGAAAGAAAAGAATTAAAAATCTTTTCATATGCTGAATTTTGTCTCTGGAATGCTGTATCAGATCAAAGAGATCTTCAATATATTCAAAATGTTGCTGTTTCCAAATATTCTAAAGATAATAAAACTATATTTTATCATTTATTTGATTTATCTACTTATATTGCATTTTTCTATTCAAATGGTAATTTAACTAGCTATGACTGCGATCGAGAATCATTTATCGGAGAATATCGTTCTGAAGCAAACCCTATATGTGTTGAACAAGGTAGATGTGGGAATTCCCAAGCTCTTGGAGGCAATCCTATTGCTGCTACATGTAATACAATCATATTGAATCCAGATGAATCTAAAGAAATTGTTTTTTCTTTAGGAGTTGTAAAGGAAAAATCACAAGCAACCCAATTAATTCATAAGTATAAGAATTTTGAAAATGTGAATATTGAGTTTTTGAAATTGAAGGATGTTTGGGATAATTATCTACAGAACCTTGTTGTGGACACGCCAGATCATGATTTCAATTCCATTATTAATATTTGGAATCCATATCAATGTAAAACTACTTTTGATTGGGCACGTTATGTTTCATTTTATGAAACAGGTATAGGAAGGGGTTTAGGATTTCGTGATAGTAATCAAGATACTTTAGCAGTTTGTCATACTATTCCGGACAAGGTTCATGATCGCTTAATAGAACTTATTAAAACCCAATTTGAAAGTGGAAAAGTATATCATATTTATTTTCCTCTAACAGGGAGAGGTGATTATCCCAATTATATTAATCCTAATATGAAATTCTTTGGAGATGATCATTTGTGGATGATTTTTGCTGTTAGTAATTATTTAAAAGAAACAGGAGATATGTCGATTTTAGAGGAAAAAATTACATTCGTTGAGGGATCTGAAGGTAGTCTATATGAACATTTGAAAAGAGCAATAAAATTCACAAATGGTAATACTGGACCACATGGGTTTCCTTTAATAGGGACAGCAGATTGGAACGATACACTTCAACTCCATGGACCTAATAAACAAGGAGAAAGTGTAATGGTTGCTATGCAGTACCATAAAACATTATTAGAATTAGGTGAAATCGCAGAAAAGTTAAAAAATAGAAGCGATTTTATTGAATATACTAATTTGGCTGATAAAGTTAAAGAAAATATAAACAAAAATGCTTGGGACGGAGAATGGTATATTCGTGCCTTTGATGATGATGGGGAAGTTATAGGCAGTCAAAATAATGAAGAAGGTAAAATTTTCCTAAATACTCAATCATGGGCTGTTTTTAGTCAAATTGCCTCAGAAGAACGAAGTTTTCAATGCATGGATTCTGTAAGAAAATATCTCAATACTGATTATGGAATTAAATTATTTTTCCCTGCATATACACGATTTTATCCTAAAATGGGGGGAATATCTACTTTTCCACCAGGTCTTAAAGAAAATGCTAGTATCTTTTGTCATACTAATCCGTGGGCAGAAATTGCTGAATGCATTTTAGGACGAGGTGATATTGCTTATGAATATTATAAAAAAATTGCGCCAACAACAAAAAACAAGATTGCCGAAATACATAAAACTGAGCCCTATATTTATTCTCAAATGATAACTGGTAATGATCATCCAAAGTTCGGTGCTGCTAAGAATTCATGGCTTACAGGAACTGCATCATGGACAATGAAAGCCGCCACTGATTGGATCCTTGGTATAAGACCTGATTTTGAAGGTTTAATAGTAGATCCGTGCATACCAAAAGATTGGAGTAAATATAGAGTAATTCGGAAATTTAGAAATGCAGTATATGATATAACCGTTCTAAATCCAGAACGTATATCAAAAGGAATAAAAAAGACTACGATTGATAATAAAGATTTCGAAGATAATCTTTTACCAGTATTCAATGATGGTAAAAAACATATTATAAAGGTCAAATTGGGTTAATTGAAATTTATATGATAAGATTAAGTATGTAATAAGTTTTTCTGGAGATGCTAATGGATTAGCGGAAGGATTGGCTCACACAATGTTCGCAGCAAAACGAAATCAAGATATGATATATATATGAAGAGGCTTTAATTATGGCAAGAAGTTCGCATAAATTTAATTTAGGAGTATTTTATAAAACCCTGAGACCAATATACCATAGAGAATTATATAGAGATCACCATCCATTAAAAAAAAGACTATCAAGAGAAACGAGATTTGAATAAATCCTTAAAATTCTTGAATCTAAATAATGAATAATATCTATTCTTTATATATTCTTAGTATTTACGTTTGAGAAAATGTTCCTTGATCTACTTCTTTGATGAATTTAATTAACCCATCAAAGAAAGTCTTCTGATCGTCATAAAAAGCACAATGGCTACCATTTGGGCATAATAGAAATTGACCCCGTTGTACTTGAGTAGATACCCATTTCATGTGTTCGGGATCCATGGTATCATGTGTAGCTCCGATCACCAATGTAGGAATTTTTATTTTTGGCAGATCAGAGGTTCTATCCCATTTTTCTAGTGTTCCACGGATTCCTAATTCACTGGGACCCTGCATTGGAACGTAGATATCCTCATTAAGATGTTCAAATGTTCGATTGACGGATTCTGGCCATTGATCAACGGGTATACGAATAAAATGTTCTGTGTAAAAATTAGGCAATAATAACTCCATGTAACGAGGATTATCAAAATCTTCTTTGGATTCCAACTCCTTGATTTCAGCTAACACTTCAGGTTTAAGCTTAGGCCCTAGAACCTCATCAGCATATTTCCCGTAAGTAGGAGCGCTCATCATCATGTTGGAGATAACTAATCCCTTGAGATTATTCTGATATTTTAAAGCATACTCAACTGCTAGTATACCCCCCCAAGAATGACCGTACAAGTAGAAGTTGGATTTTTCTAACTTTAACGCTTTTCTAACCTGCTCTACTTCCTCAACAAATCTGGATATCTCCCATAAACCAGGTTCTGTAGGTTGGTCACTATAATAAGATCCCAACTGGTCGTAGTAGTAAAATTCGATTCCCTCTGCTGGAAAAAAGTCATTAAAACATTCAAAATATTCATGAGTTCCTCCAGGACCTCCATGTAAAAGAAGTACTTTGA
>JAGXNO010000082.1 GCA_019894975.1 Promethearchaeota archaeon
TAATCATTGAGGCTTTTTCAACCCATTTATTCCCTTCCGTAAGAGTTGTAAATAGCTTTGTTAAAACATCAATATCTCTAACGAAAATAAAATTCCATGGCTGTTTGTTAGCACATGAAGGTGTAATTTGGGCTTTTTCAGCTAAATCTTGAATTAAATCATCACTGATATCCACTGGATCGAGTGATCGATAAGCTCTTCTTTTCTCTATTGCTTCTTTAACATTCATAATTTTTTAGGAATAATTTAATTGGTAAAATAAAATATATAAAATTTATTTCTTTAATTTGGTTAAAACATTTTCTACATCTTCGGGATGGCCGTCAACAGAAACCCTCGGCCAAATATGCACTATCTTTCCTTTTGGATCTATTAAAAATGTACTTCGAACGACTCCCATATATTCTTTTCCCTTAAACTTTTTCATAGCCCATTTACCGTATTCTTTAATCACTTTTTTATCGACATCACTAAGTAAGACCACTTTTAGATTTTTCTTTTCAATGAATTTAGCATGGGATTCAGGGCTATCAGGGCTAATTCCAATCACCACAGCATCTAATTTTTCTAATTGCGGTAAAATTCCTGTAAAACCTATTGCTTCAGTAGTACACCCTGGCGTGTTATCTTTTGGGTAAAAGTAAAGTATAACAAATTTTCCTTCAAAATTATCCAAACAGACTTCTTTATCATCTTTGTCGGGGAGACAAAATTTAGGAGCTTCTGCTCCAACTTTTAATTCAGTTATCTGCTCTGTCATATTTTAGTCATTTTGTTAATTTTTTATATATTGGATTTAATAATATAGTGTTAATTTAGAATAGATTCTTAGTATAATATATATTCGCGTTATGAAGTATTAGACAGAAACAGAAAGAGTTTAATAAATTAATAATATAAAGAATTTTAATTACTAAATTATAAAATCATTCAATAGATTATAAGTAATCACTGAATTTTATTAAACAATAGGAGTTAGCAGGATGAGCGAGGAATTAGACAATTATACTATCGTAGAAAAGATACCCGTTAGATGGGGTGATATGGATGCTAGGGGGCATGTAAATAATACAATATATTATCGTTATTTTGAGAGTACGAGAATATCATTATTTCAATTACTGGATATTTATGAAGAACCTACAGAAGTTCGTGTAGGACCAATCCTATCTTTTCAGAGTTGTTATTATAAAGCACCATTGGTATATCCAGATACTGTTTTTGTCGGAGCGAAAATTACAAGCATAGAAGGATCTAAAATAATTATAAAGCATATATTATTTAGCAAGAAATTGGAAAGGATAGCTGCTGAAGGTGAAGCTCATATCATATGGTATAACTATGAAAAAAAGGAAAAATTTATTATTTCTGATGATCTAAAGAATAAATTACTTAAAAAAAGCTAATTGTATCTTTATAAGATTCTTCCATTCATTATTCACGTTCTTTTAAAACCAATAATAATAAAATAGTAGACAAAATTAAAATAATTATTATGGATCATTCCTAAAGGGATGTCGTGCATTTTCTGCGTTCTCTAATCCATCATCTACAGTTGGTACACCCTCTATTGCTTTTCGGATTGCATTTCGAGTTGCCTTATAATTATTAATGAAAACTCTTTTTCTTGCACTAGCACTTGGATGCACAAAAACATTCACAATTAGGACAATATCATCTGCAGCTTCTTTTGGGAGAATTCCATCTTCTACACATTGCATAACAGCTTTAGCGATTGCTGCTTGAGCTGGCCCATAAGTAAGGCTAGCATGACGAAGAGAAGTTGGGCGTACAGTGGGAATCATAATTGTAGCTGGTTTAACTTGCATATTAGGTTCAAGTATGACTTGAAGTCCTTCGCGTCCTTCTTCCGGATTAGTTAATGCTTGAGCATATGCATTGCCAACTGGACCTTTTTTTTCACCAATTAAAAGGTCTATATGAGCAAGTTCTGCACGTTCACCTACAAGAGACTCCCCTACTTTTAATTTGAAATCTGTAATTTTCTCGGGAGTAATCCCGACAGCATAAAAACGACTTGTTAATGATTTTTTCCCAATTTCAAATTGAATCTCTTTTTTCTTAATTAAACCTAATTTTTCAAGCTCCACACGCAATTCATCCTTTATTTCATAGGAAAGTGCATCACCTAAAATCAGTGGCTGACGTGTAGTTCCTACCGGAATTTTCATTAAATTTAAACATGATTTTACACCTAATGCTCCAGAATTTATTAAAAGTCTTGCTAATTTTTGTACTTTTTTTTGAAGATATTGCGCTTCTTCTAAACGATTGTTTTTCACATGATCATATATTTCAAGCCATATTTTGGGAATAACATTAGCAGATCCTAAAATGCAACCTGCTGCCCCTCCTGCTAAAGCTCCTAACACATTCTCATCCCATCCAATCAAAACAGAAATTTTATCACTGACTTTTTCTAAAAGTGCTGAAAAGTATTTGTAATCACCACTGGAATCTTTAATTCCTACAATATTATCAATGTCAACTAAATCTTCAACAACAGTCCAAGGTAGTTCTACTCCCGTACATGCGGGAATATTGTATAAAAGAATTGGAATATCTGTTTTCTCAGCAACAGTAAAATAGTGATCATATAGTCCTTTTGCTTTAGGTTTTAAGTAATAAGGTGTGACAATTAATACTGCATCAACTCCAATATCTGTTGCTGCTTTGGTGGCATCTATTGTTAGTCTTGTTCCTGATTCTCCTGTTCCAGCTATGACTGGGACGCGACCATTTGTTTCATCCACAACGATTTCTATTACTTTCAAGCGTTCTTCAAACGTCATATTCACAAATTCACCAGTAGTTCCAACAGGAACAAGACCAGTCACGCCTTGAGCAATAAGATGATTAACTAAATTCCTTAAATTTTCTTCATTAATTGATTCATCATCCTTATTAAATGGAGTAACTAATGCAGGCATTACTCCTTCAGGTCGAAATTTAAATTTACTCATTTTAATAACCACCCCCCTAATTTAATCTCTGTGGTGCAAATTTTTAGCTGCTAATATTGAAATTCCATTCTCTGTTAAAAGTTTAGCAGTAGTATTAACAGCATCATATCGATCCCTATGATTTATCATTAGAGATTCCCACAGTCCTTTTTCAATAAGTTCATTTTTATCTCGGAAATAATCAAGGATGTCCGTAGGATAATCTCTTGATTCTTCAACATCAATATTACCACCCTCATGTTTTGCACTTATATTTTTAACAATTTTAGCAAGCTCAACCAATTCTTCACGTCTATCATAAGGTTGTCTTACAATACTTTTCCACGTTTCGGTAATGTGATGTTCTAACCGAACAACATCCTCAAAATTAAATTTCTTTCTGATATATGCTGAAAGCTCTAGAGTTTCATTATTTACTGCATTAGATAAATTATAACCTATCAAGGGACTTGTTCCGTCTTCTCGAGCAAATAATTTGGCCGTCAACAATGTCCAAAGTGATGAATATGGATTGTCATTTCCCATAAATACTGAGATTTTGAATTCATTATCAATTCCTAATTTATACATGATATAACCAAGAAGTACAGTGCCAGGATTAACATTTAGTACTTGCTTAACTCCATAATTGGTATAATAATAGAGATATTCGTCAACCCATTTTAATGCGTAATCATTTGGTTGACCTACACCACCAAAATAACCTGTAATAGTATCTGGCCCACCTAAATGAATGTTGACCGGATTACCGTCTGGTCCAGGAGCAGTTCCCTTAGTGTCAAGAGTTTCTACATATGATGATCCAATAACTTGCATCGCCGCAGTCATAGCTAAAAGGTCACCGTCTTCCTCTTGTTCTTTCATTTTCCTTACCCTAATAATCCTCCCTGGAATGAGCTTTTGATTTTCAATCGCATCTTTGGCAACATCAATTAGAAAAGGAAAATATTGACAGGCAGATAATTCGAGCGTTACAGCAAAATCATCATTAAAATTAATTTGGTTAATTTTTCCTCCTAATATCATTTTCCTATAATCAGAAATACTAATAAAAGATTTGTCGTCTCTTTGCTGAATTAACCATTCTATATCTTTAATATAATCAGGATTCACTTTTCCCAACTTATTAATAATGTTATCTAAATTGGTAGCTTCTTTTGCCTTTTTGTTAATCTCATCAATTCCCCCATATTTTTCAATAATTTCTAATAAGTTATTAATGAGTGGATTACTCTCATCTAAAAAAAAATCATTTAAGGCTTGGAAAGCACTTGTTGGTATTCTTAATTTATCTCTTAAATTATTCATATTAATTTTACTCCTAGAATTGTAATCTCTTGTTGAGAATCCTAATGATTTTACCCATAATTATCCCACCTATATGTAGATAACAAGAGATTTCTCATAAATCTAATAATGTTTTCTTATTATTTTAAATTTTTTCATACGTTTTATGAAATAGAGTTTTATATTCAAAAAAAAAGAAAACTTAAACTTAAACGTGATATTTATTCTAATTACTCATATAAGGGGTATCGATAAAGATGTACAGATATAGTGTTTCCATACTAGGAACGGGATATATTGGTTTATGTTCAGCAGCTTGTTTTGCAGAAAAAGATATTAAAGTTTTAGCTTCAACTCATAATACCAAAAAAGCTCAAATGATAAATGATGGGATTGCGCCATTCTTCGAAGCAAATCTCCAAGAAATGATGGATGATATCAAAAAGAAAAAACCAGAGCTCTTACAATGCATAACTGATCCAATCAAAGCTGTATTAAACACCGATATTTCAATGATAACTCAAGGAACACCTATGCGTGAAGATAAAAGTATTGATCTTAGCTATATTGAAAGTACAGCAAGAGAAATTGGGGAAGCATTAAAACACAAGGATAAATATCATCTGGTTGTGGTCCGTTCTACGGTGGTTCCTGGAACTACAAGAAATCTAGTTAATAAAATTATAAATGACGTTTCTGGAAAAGAGCCTGGTAAAGATTATGGATTATGTATGCAACCGGAATTCTTAGCAGAGGGGCGTTCTATTGAAGATACTCTGCATCCTGATAGAATTGTGATTGGGGAGTTTGATGAGAAAAGCGGAATGATGCTCCAAGAATTTTATGAGTATTTTTATGGGAAGCATCTTAAAAATTGTCCTATATTGAGAATGAACCTTGAAAGCGCCGAATTGGTTAAATATGGAAATAACTGTCTGTTATCCACAAAGATTAGTTATGCAAACGAGTTTGCTAATTTTGCTGAACTTGTGCCAAATGTAGATATTGTTCAGGTAATGAAAGGAGTAGGTCTTGATTATAGAATTAATCACCGATTTTTAGGTGCAGGAGTAGGATTTGGGGGTTCTTGTTTTCATAAAGATGTTAACGCAATAAAAGCATGGTCAAAATCACAAGGTTATCCTTCTAGGTTATTAGAGGCAGTCTTAGGAATCAATGACGATCAAGCTATTCATATTGTAGATATTGCTGAAGAACTAGTTGGATCTTTGGTGGGTAAGAAAGTATCATTGTTAGGCCTTGCTTTTAAACCAGGGACAGATGATATGAGACAAGCTCCAAGTATCCGAGTTGTTAACGAACTGAAAAAAAGAGGGATTCTGGATATCATAGGATTTGACCCAAAAGCAAAAGAGACTGCCAAAGAAGTTTTTGGTGAAGAAATTAAATATGCTGATTCCATAGAAGAAGTGTTAAAAGAATCTGAATGTGCTGTAATAATTACCGATTGGGATGAATTCAAAAATCTCAAACCCGAAGACTTCAAAAAACACATGAAAACACCAAATCTTGTAGATGGAAGAAGAATCTATGATTATCAAGAATTCAATAATGCTTTACCATTTAGAGCATTAGGTCATATAGACTTATAATTGTTTTATGTGCCACTTCTTTTAATAAAATTAAGAAAAAAAGGATAACCTTCTTGCATTAATTATGTCTATCTCATATATTTAGTTTTTCAATATTTTCAATCTTTTAAGCAAGATAATTGATGTTATACTAAGTATCCCAATAATTAAGTATAGATTATAACTAGGAATTCCTTCTGAGGTTGCTTCTCCAATTATTGTATAATTTTCTATCGTTGCGAACAAGGGATAATAATCAATATAAACCCATTGTGATGATGGTAAGTGCTTGTCGATCGCATGAGGGATATCTCCAATACCATCATTGTTATTATCTAGTTCTTGGTACCCATCCCAGTGATTTCCTAAGTAATTATTGTATGTATTATTATTAAAGATGTATTTCATTTTTTTTGGTGTATGAAATCTATTATTACTACTCAACCGATATTCGAAACCAATCGAATTTGTCTGACTATTATCATTAAGATATATAACATTACTATTAGAAGCAAAAAACCTGAGACTATTTTTGCCGACGAATTTATTGAGAGCAATAACATTATTGATACAACTTTCTAAAATCATTCCATAAGCGTTTGGACTTGTACAAAGGTTATTGGATAAATTACCATGATAAACAGTAATAAGCTTAATCCCCGCATCATAAGTATTACTTCCACAATTTGAAACCGAGTAGTTTTCAATTTTAAAATAATCTGTGGAATTCTCTATTAATATACACGTTCCTAATCCTCCACCATCTATTATTAAATCTTCAATAATATAAGGATTAGTATCAGTTCCGTTCCCTGTGCAAATTCCAGCAGACTTTGCATCAGTCCAATTGTTTTTTATATGTATTTTTTCGGAAATTGCAGAGATTTTCAAGTTTTGATTATCTACTGTAGATTTATCGGTAGATCTTGTGCTAATGGTAAGATCCTCATTATTTATGGCTATAGTTGATAAAATGAAAACAATTCCCAAACCTAAGAGAAATAGATTTTTCACTTTCATATTCAATTCTGTAAGAAGTTCATATTTATGCTTTCTTGTCAGATATTATATTATTCAAAATTTTCTAATGATATTAGCCTAATACTTTGAAAATTTATTTCAGCTTACAAAAAACTTAAATATTTACTTTGAACAATGCAACATAATGAAATCTAGGACATTTATTGTTTTTACTTTCAACTGGTTAATCTGTTTAATCATCTATATTCCTGTTACGATTGCTAATCCGATTGATCCTTTTGCTCTATTTAACACCCAAGCAATAATTTCTACCATAGGAGTCCTAATTTTCCTTTTAATAGTTACAATTCTGATTGAATCTGGAATTTTATATTTTTCTTTCAGAAAAAATTTTGATAGAATTCAACTTGACCTACGTGGTGATTCATATTGAGTATCCAATTAACTCCCAAAGAGACGGAATATCTAGAAAAATTAGGAAAAATGGTAGAAGATTCAACAAATCCATCAACATTCAAAAGTATTGGAATGCAAATAGAATTTTGGGCACAAAAAACTCCTAATAAAATAGGTTTACTTTTTAAGAATAAATCATGGACTTGGAAATCTATTAATGAAGAAACTATTAAATTTGCTAATTATTTTATAAACCGAGGTTTAAAGCTTGGTGAAACTGTTGCGGTAATGATGGAAAATTCTCCAGAATTTCTTTTTGTTACTGGAGGAATCAGCAAGATTAAAGCTATAAGCTCATTAATTAATGTCAACTTAAGAAAACAGCCTTTAATCCATGTAATGAAAATCAGTAAACCAAAGTTTATCGTTGTTGATAAAGATTGTCTCCCTGCAATTCAAGGTGTCTTTAGTGATTTGAATATAAAAAATAACGAGATTTTTGTAATAGATAAAAAAGTAGAACATGACTATGTTGATCTTTTTGATGAACCAAATACTATCTCTTCCAATAACCCAAAAACTGTAGTTGATTTTAATGTTGGTGATGTGTGTAGTTATATCTTTACTTCGGGGACTACAGGATTTCCTAAAGCAGTAATGATAAAACATGTAGACATTGGAAATTTTTACGCAAATGGACTTCAATTAAAAGAAAATGATATCGTTTATAATCCACTTCCTCTTTACCATTCACATTCAAATCAAACATGGAGAGCTGTTCTTTATGCTGGAGTCACTATGGCTTTCAGAAAACGGTTTTCTGTTTCAGAATTTTGGAGAGATATTAAAAAATTTAACGCCAATGCTACTGTATATATTGGTGAATTACCAAGATACCTTCTCAATCGACCAGAATCAGAATACATTCCAGGAACTTTAAAGAAAATGTTTGGGTTGGGATTACGAAAGGATATCTGGGAAGAATTTCAATCACGGTTTCAGATTGACCATATTTGGGAATTTTATGGGGGAACTGATTTTGGAGTACCTTTGATCAATGTTGATGAAGTTCCGGGTATGGTCGGACGTAAAATCTTACCTACCGTAGATGTTATCAAAATTGATCAAGATACAGG
>JAGXNO010000083.1 GCA_019894975.1 Promethearchaeota archaeon
TTTCTACTGATATCATTTGTGGATTTCCTGGTGAATCTGAATACGATTTCTATAGGACAATAAATTTTGTTAAATGGTTGAGGCCTGAAATCTTAAATATTTCTAAATTTACTGCGAGGCCTGGAACTAAAGCAAAACAGATGACTCAATTAAACAGCAAGGTCATAAAGGAAAGATCGATAAGACTTTCCAAAGTATACAGAGCTAGTTTAAGTAATATTAATGATAAATGGAAAGGATGGGAAGGCGAAGTTCTCTTATTGCATAAAGGACTTAATGATCAACAAGTTTTTTGTAGGAATTTTGCTTACAAAAACATCTTCTTAAATGATGGTAACGCTGTTTATGGTGAATTTATAAAGATAAAAGTGGAAAAAATTGAAGGTTTTAACCTATTTGGAAAAGTAGTATAATTAATAAAAATGAAATATGATAATCTGATTTATTCTTTCATTACACCTATAAATCCAACTACACTCCCGAGTAATGTAAATATTGTACCATAAATCGCACTTAATTCCAATAACCAGGCCATTAGTAATCCAATAATTCCTAAAGCTAAGCAAAGAATACTTCCGCGTCTAGTATATTTCAATCTAGCGATTGCTCCAATGATAACGAAGATGCCAATTACTATAAGAAGGGGTCCAAATCGATCATTGGCGGGATCAGAAAATGTAATGCCAAAAATCAAAAAAATGACTCCCCCAATAAAACAGAGAACCGTACTCATGATAGATAAAAGTTTAGATATTTCCATATTCATTTTCACCTATTTTGTTTCAATTCTTTTATAAGATTTTTCTGTATAAAAAATTTTTTTATTAATCTTACTAATCATAAATTAAATGCTTCTAAAGCTTTTTTAGCTATATCTTCACCCCATTCTTGGACAAAGTGTCCTGCCCCCTTAATTTCCATTGGTTCTGGGCATCTTGGGATCATTCCTCTCAAAATTTCCATCATGGGAGGACCTAATACAAGATCTGCTATCCCGACAGCCATAAAAGAGTCTCCCGTCCACTCGTTTTGGAACCAAGTTCTAGATTTTCTTGAAATTTCCGCCCCAGGAGCATCATAACTCGTTGGAACTAGTTGCGGAAATCTCCTAATTCCTGCTTTATATTTAATATCAATGAAAGGTGCGTTATATGCGGTAGCTTCTTCTTGGGATAAAATTGATGTATTACCACGAATGAGACGTCCTGCATCTACATCTGGAGTTTTGCTCATAAATTCCCTAAATGCCTTGAATCCCTGGGAAATTTCAAAGTCACCAGTCCCAAGTATTGTGTTCATTAATATTAACCGTTTAAATTTCTTAGGGAACTCCATGGGAAGTGTAAGACCGAGTAGACCACCCCAATCTTGACAAACAAGTGTTAGGTTATTCAAATCTAAACGGTTTATAAATTCTATAAGGAAGTTTCTATGAAAATCAAAAGTATAGATTTCATCATTTACCGGTTTGTCAGATCTTCCGAAACCAAAAAAATCTGGGGCTACAATTCGATATCCTGCATCTAGAAATATCGGTATCATCTTGCGATACAAATAACTCCATGTAGGTTCTCCATGGAGACAAAAGAATATTTCTTTAGAATCCTTTGAGCCTTCATCATAATAAGCCATTCTTAATCCTTCATATCCTTCAAGATTTTCGATATAATGGGGTTCATAGGGAAAATCATGAATATTCACAAATCTATCTTCTGGGGTTCTTAAATATTCAATCATCTAAAATCAGTATTTACTAATATTACAATTATATAATAATTTGATATATCTTAGAATATTTATTGATTTAATCTCATCTGAAACGTTTCAAGTGAAAATTGATAATGACCAAGAAATTATACTGGGAAAATCCTTATGAAACTAAATTTAGCGCAGTAATCTCTTCAATTAAAACGGATGGCATTATACTTGATAAAACTCTGTTTTATCCTGAAAGTGGAAACCAACAGGCTGATAAAGGAATCATTAAAATTGGTAATGATAAATTCGAAATCATAGGAGTAAGTAAAGATAATAATGAAATAATACATCATATTTCACCTGAATTAGGAGATAAAATTAAGGTAGGAGATAAAGTTGAAGGTGAAATCGATTGGGAATATCGTTATGGACTAATGAAAGCTCATTCTTCTCAACATATATTTTCAGCTATGTTAAAAAGTATGTATGATCTTGATACACTCCGTGCCATCCTTAACTTTGAAGATGTCTTTCTGCAAATTTCTCAGACAATTGATTATGATCAATTGAAGAAAATTTTATACAAAGTCAATAGAATCTGCACTTTAGAAGAACATAAAATCGCGGCTGATTTAGTTTCTCGTGATGTTACTCAAGGTTATGCTAATGAGATTAGAGGTAAAATCCCTAATGAATCAGAGATTCGGTTATTGAAAATTGATAAACTAGATATAGTCTGTTGTGGGGGAACACATGTTCGAGAGACAACCGAAATAGGCTCATTATTTATATATGATTTTAAGAAGGGAAATGAGATTAGATACTATGTGGGGAATAAAGCCATACTAAATAGTTCAAAAACAAACATAGACCTCATACATATGTCTAATAATTTAAACAGTCCGCTTCAAAAAGTTATGAGTGTCATTGCAAAACAGTTAGAACTTCTTGAGAACATTCAGAAGGAGCAAAAAGAATTATCTATTAAATTACTTAAGGCAAGTTCAAAATCTCCTCTTAAAGTAATAAATAATATACCTTTATTCCATATTGATTCTGATATTGATATTAAAATAATAAACAAAATTTTGCCTGACTTCCCCCAAAATTCTCTCATTATAGTATCTATGGAAAATAATAAGCTTAGAATCATATCCTTGAGCGAAAAATTAGATGCAAACAGTTTAATGCAAAGATTAATTCAAAAATCTGGAGGTAAAGGAGGAGGAAGCCCTAAATCTTCTCAAGGATTTTTAGAAAAGATACCTGAAAATATAATAGACGAAATTGAATCTATGTTAAAATAAATCTTATTAAAATAAAAAGAGAGGATTTTTAAAATCCATATTTCTCTAAAAAGGCTGTTAATCTAGTACGATGAAAGTTTAATCCTAATTCTTTAGGATCTTCTCCAAAAGCAAGAGCTAATAATTCAGTAACATACAGGACAGGAAGGCCAAAAGTCTTTTCATCTATTTTTTCCGCTTTTTTCTGGTTATTATCAAATTGCTGGAAACATGCAGGACAGTTCACGATTAACGCTTCTGCACCAGCATTCATTGCACTCGTCAGTTTATTTGATAGAATTTGCATTGCTGGTTCTTCTTCAGAATTTCCAACACCTGTTCCGCAACACAGTACTTCCTCTCCATAATCGACCGGAATAGCTCCTGCTGCGGCTACAATTTCTCTTAACTTTACAGGATTCATTGGATCATCAGTTTTGACCTTCTCAGAAGGTCTATTGTAATGACATCCCGTATGACAAGCAACTTTTATTCCTGATAAATCTTTTACAACATTTTCTTTTATCTTTTCTGCACCAACTTCATGTAAAACTTCTACGAAATGCTTTACATTTATAGTTCCTTTAAACTCTCTCCCAACAGTTTTCAGTAAATTGTTAACTTTCTCCCTTTCATGATCGTTATGCTTTAAATCTTCATTTACAAGTTTAAGTGTTTGAAAACATCCATTACATAAGGAAATAATATTTTTTCCTTCATCTTCTGCGATTGTCAAATTTCTCGCCCCCATTGCAAGCCAACTTTCATGATCAGTACCATTGAAACCAACAGGGTCTGGACAGCATGCAAAAGCTGCATCAGATGTTTGGATTCCCAATTTATCAAAAACCTTTCTTGCTGAAGCTTCAATAAACGGAATTCTATTACCAATTACACAGCCTTGAAACATTTTATATTCTTCTGCTTTAGCCATAATATTCCACTTTCTAATAACAATAAATTTTAATCTTAATAATAAAATCTATTTAGAATAAATTAAAAAAGTTGTTAAATAATTCTAAAAGTGCTATAAAACCAAACAAAAAAAAATAATTTTATTTTAAAATTCTACATAGATTAATCTTTTTTCATCTTCAATCTGGCGACAATAGTTAATAAAACTCCGAAGAAACCATAACCCCCGTGGAGTGTCTCGTCTACAATTCCAGCCATTTCATCCAGAATTGTACCTTCAGCTATACCCCCGATAATGAAAATAAGAAAACTAATTAACCCCATACCAGCTCCAATAAATATAATTAATTTTCCTATCCTATAATGATCCATAGCAACAATTAAAGCCCCAATAATAACGGATATCCCGCCAACTATTGCTACATACCCTAGTATTTGTATTACAAGAGAGACGATTTTAGCCACATCTTCTCCAACATCAGCTTCGATCAAACTGAAAAGTGTCTCAAAAAATGTAATACTACCGACGACAGAACCAATAATCATTAAAATTCCGCCAAATATACATATTAAAATCCATTTTTTATTTTCCATTATTCCTTAAACCTCTAACAATTAGATATTTGTGATTCTATTTATGAAAATAAGATTAAAAGCTTTCTTAAAATTAAATAGATATAGCAGCACTTAGAGAAATTAAGATAAATTGGAGATGTATATTATATTTCAATCCTTTCTGGATGTGTATATATATTCATTCTTTTCCCCCGAACAAATCCGATTAATGTCATACCATAGGCGAAAGCCAATTTAATACCTGATTCTATTGGAGCTGAAATTGAAGCTACAATAGGGATGTTGGCTCGTATAGCCTTTAACACCGAATCACCTGTAAGTCGCCCAGTAGTTATTAAAAACGTATCTTCAAAGTTTCCGTGTTTTAATAGCATGTCCCCAATGGCTTTATCAATCGCATTATGTCGGCCTATATCTTCTTTCACACTTAAGAGATTTCCTTCTAAATCACAAATTGCTGCTCCATGACATCCTCCAGTCTCCCGATAAAGTGAAGTTTCAGAATGCATCTTTTTTATCGCTGAAAAAATGATGTCAGATTTTATTTTTAAGTCTTTAAACCATAGCTTATCTTTTGCTTCAGCTTCGTCTAATCTACGTTTAATCAATTTTCTCCAAGGTGAAGTAATACCACAGGTTGTATCAACAACTCTACTTACGGGTTCAATGTTAATATCTCCAATTTTAAAGTCATTTCTATTATGTAATTCAACAAAAATATTATTTTCTAATTCGGATACTTTAACATTTTTAACCTCTTCAATAGAATTTATAACTCCAATAGAATATAAGAATCCAAAAGTCAATTCCCTTAAATCCTTCGGTAAACAAATGATATTAACTAAAGGTTCGGAATTAAGAAATAAATCTATAGGTTGCTCAATGAGGACGATATCTTGTAGATCCTCTTTTCCTTGTTTTTTAATTCTAGTAATGTTTATTTTTCTCTTAAACAAAAATTCAAACCAAGGTTTAATCTTATAAATTTCAATATGAGTACTAGCCTAAATTAGTTATTGAATTTATAAGATTCTATCTACTATTAATTTCAATCAAACAGAACTTAAAATAGAAAAAAAAAGAATTTTATCGATCTTCAAAATCAGTTCCACAATCATTACAAAAATTTGCATTTAAAGCTAAAGAAACACCACAATTAGGGCAATGCTTGGTTTCTGTAGAATTAACATCAGTAGATTCAGTTTCTTTTTCATCAAGTTCTGTTTTTTTCTTCTTCTCTTTTTTTGGTTTTTTAATAAACCATCTACCAATAATTGCAGTTGTAACACCAGCAAATTGTAAAGTAGTACCATAATAGAAGAAATCTTCAAGTTGATCTAAATAGGTCTCTAAATCTGTAAAAAGTCCAGTAATGTCTATAAATGTTGATACCAGCCATACAATTAATGCCAGTGAACCAAAAGTTAAACCTATACCAATTATCCACTTCCCTAGTCTATACTGATTCACCATTATTAAAAAAGCGCCAATGATTATAGCACCACCACCCCAATCTGCGATAAATCTTACTATAACTAACACAACTTCTATTATTGGTTGTAAATCTGGATCTACTTCATTCGATACCACTTCATATAGAAATTCATAAACTCCTATACCCCCAATTGCGGAACTATAGATCATTAGTGCTCCGCCAATGATCATCAATATAATTCCTGTTTTATGCTTCATATTATAATTATCTCATTATTGGTACTGATCTAATAATTAGTATACATTTATTAAAAATAATTAGTATTGAGATTATTGATTATGAATATAAGGAATAATATACAGATTCAACAAATCTTAGACTGCTACAAATAATCTACCATTAGAACTATTTGAAACTTCTCCCGTTTTCTTGTCGATTTTCGAATGATTTTTCTCGACAGAGTGGTCTCCACTATATTCAGTAAACTTACCTGTTATTTTATCCCCGTTCATTAATTCAATTTCTTTTACTTCACCGATTTTTATATAGGATGGAAGTATTCTTGAGACTTTGCCTTTAACTACAATTGTACCCCTTACTTGGTCTGCTCCTGCACATCGATTACAATCTCCCTCAACAATAATAGTTCCTCCGTGACTATGAATTCCTAAAAAAGATCCAGCACTACCACAAATCAACGTTGGAAATCTATTTCCTGGCTTTGAGCCAGTTACCCATGTTAAAGCTTCGTCACCTATTTTACCATTAACCTTGATTGTTCCATTTTGCATTCCTTTCCAAAAACCCCTATAAGCAGCACCCACATAATGCCCAGCATCTCCTGTTATCTCTAATTCGCCACCGTTTAGCATTGCACCTGCCCAATCATCAGCGTTTCCAAATACCGTTATTTTTCCTCCTGTCATTTGATTGCCTACATGCATACCTACATCACTGTTTATGACAATCTCACCAGCAGTCATCTTTTCACCTATACGTTTGACATTAGAGATGTTCCCATCAATGATAATTTTACAGTCTGCTAGTTCACTCGATTTTCCAGATACATCAAAAAAATCTCCTAAAGTCTTTTCCTCATTGCCGTGATAGACTGTTAATTTCTTGATATCTGCTAAAGTTTTTCCAGCAAATTGATCGGGACTTATAACTTCTGCTTCCAGTGGGAATGTTGGTTTTTTTTTTAGCTTTAATTTAATTTCTGTCATTATTTACTCCCCTTTTTTCTTTTTTACTAATTCAACTAATCTTTCTAATATTTCTTTATCAGTTAAACATTCTCCAGGGGCATCTTTGACTTTTCTCAATCTGAGAGGAACGCTATCCATTCGATATGCTGTTCCTTCACATTCAATACCAGCAATAGCAGGGGGTAATATCACATCAGCGTTTACAGATGTTGGAGTGTGATGAGGTTCAATTGATATTAATGGATGTTTAAACATATTTCTCACTGCTGCTGCGGGAAAGTTACTTGCGGGATCTGACGCTACTATTAACGAGGCATCGATTTCATTTCTCATTAGAACATCAACAGAAGAAAATTCCCCGGGATTATATCGGGGATATCCTTTTGAAAAATCGATAGAATATGAATATCCCGTATTCCATGCAAAAACTTGATTTGCCCCAGCAACATTGTAATGACCTCTCATTGGAGTTAATAAAAATTTAGTATAATCATTTAATTCTCTTACTAAACAAATAGCAGTATCAATATTTCTATGATGTGCAAGAGATTGAGTTAATCCCATCCCGAAAAATAATACACCAAAATTGCAGGATTTTAATTTGTTTACCAATTCAATAAGATCTTCAGTCTTAACTCCAGAGATTTCTTTTTCATCCAATTCTGTACCTCTAAGAATAGCTCTCATAGCGCTAATTAACTCATAATCCTCACTTGGATTAATCTGAACGAACCTATCTGCTATTTGAGCTGTATGAGTATTTCTTGGATCAACAACTATTATATATCTATCATTTCTTCCATCTTTTCTGAAATATCCTCTTACAAATTCACTATATCTACCAAGATGTCTTGGATGAGCATGAACGGGATTACAACCCCAAAATATTACAAGGTCGGCTCTATTTTTGTACTCGCCTAAAGTTGAGGAAGGTGCTCCAACATCTTGAATTGCTAATAATGAAGGGCCATGGCATACAGAAGCAGTGTTATCTAATATAGCACCTAAAACTTCCGCTAATTCAACTCCTTTACCTTGAGCTTCACATTCTGTGCTAGAAAATCCATAAAGTAAAGGTCTTTTAGCACCAACTAAAATATCTGCTGCTTTATTTAAAGCCTCATCCCAGGAAACTTCCTTAAAAGAACCATTATCTTTGATTAAGGGTTTCTCATATCTATGATCACTTGGAT
>JAGXNO010000084.1 GCA_019894975.1 Promethearchaeota archaeon
AAGTAGAAGACCGAAATAGCTAAAAGTCCAATAGCAGATATAGACACGATCGTAACTGTGCCTAGAATAGTAGATGTGGTTTCCTCAGGAACTAATAATGTCCATGTTGATAATGTATTAGACTCAGCGGTAAGATAACCGTCTTGATTAATAGTAGTAACAGTTACCCATTGCTTATTTTCATTGTCATAATAAGCCCATTTACCTCGTCGGTTTTGATTAGTTTCTCTGATTTTTAATCGTGCTTTTAGGAAAGCCCCGTCATAAGGACATTCGGAATTGCATTTACATTCCGGATCACAATTACATTGGGAGTTACATTCACAATTACATTCAGGATCGCATTCACATGGGCAATCGCATACACAAGAACATTCATTTTCACACTTACATTCACAAACGCAAGGACATTGGCATTCAGGATCACACTTACATTCGCAATCACATACACACTCACAATCGGGGTCACATTTACATTCACATTTACAATCTGCAGTATTCTTCAGTGCAATACAAAAACCTTCTAAGTAGCGATAGATATTTCTATTCCTTGCTCTATGTAGACTTCCATTCATTAATCCGAGTTGATTTTCCTCCCTGGTGCATGTCATGGTCATTTGAAGGTTTGCATCTCCCTCAAGCTCAATAATGACATCCTTGTCTCCAATTCTTAAGGCTTCACAATTAATATCTAATTCTATATCAATATTCGCACAAACCGTCAATCTTGTTCTTTCACGAAATAAAAACATAGTTCGAAGATTGCTTTGAAGTTGTGTCTGAATCGTATCACCTTGAACCTCAATTATTTCATCAGGAGTTTCAATCGCGTTCGCGTTAATAGAGCCTATTAATGTAATCACAAGTAACATCGTGACCGCACTTAACATTAACTTACTAACATTTTTTTTCATTATATATCACCAAAATCTAGAACAATGAGGAGTTAGAAATTCACATAAAAAGGTTTAAGGTATAATTTTCCCCAATAAAAAAATCTTCTTTATTGAATGATTGAAGGCTAAGATTATACTCATGTATCAAAATATTTACCCTCAATGTTTGAAAAAATTAAAAAAAATGAATAAAATGACAGACTTTCAGTCTGTTCATTGTTGGAATTGATATATTATCCTCAGATATAACCCAATGTTAGATAGATATTGTAATAAGAAATCGTTTACCTAAATAGAGAAATTTTATACTAATTCTCTTTCCTTGCGGTTTTTATCTTGGTCTTTTTTTTTTGGATCAACAAAAAATAAAGTTTTTTTGACCTTAAACTCAATCTTACGTAGAGTATCTTGAAGGTCTAAAGTATCATAATCTTTCATAAGCAATTCGATTAGACCACTCTTTAAGCCTTCCAAATTATCCACTCCGGCTTGATAATATATACTATTCGGGTCTAATGCTAAATTTAAAACCTCAAACAATCCTTGAAGTGCGTCTCTAACTTTATCATAGTATTCCCATATCTTCTCAGAATCATCTTCATTTGAATCATTCAAAATTCTCAATAAGATCATATTCAGTATAGTATATAAAAACATTTTAAAGAAAATAAAAGAAATTTGTTAAATTCTATTTTATTTGTGAATAACTGAGGGAGATGTGAAATTTATATAGCTGCATTTTTTTTAGATATATGAAAGAGGGAAATTAAGGATCAACAGTTAATTTTAAACTAAAAATAGATGGTTAGAAATAATGTCCTTAAGAAGGTGACTGTTGAGAAAATGAGTGAGTATGATTGTTCCGTAAAGGTAGTTCTCAGTGGGGATGATATTGCAGGAAAAACATACCTTGTTACTAATTTTTGTAAGAGTTATTATACTATAAAAACTGGCCATACGATAGGGTTAGAATTTCATGTTAAAACTCTGAGTGTACTCGGAAAAAAGATGAAGTTTAACTTATGGGAGTTTTCAGATCATCAGCGGTTCAAACCTCTCGCTCCATTATACTTTCGAGGAGCAGCAGCAGCGATAATAATCTTCGATATTAACAAACCTGATTTTTGGTATAGACTAAATGATACTGTTCAGATTCTTAGTGAAGCATCAGGAGATATCCCGATAGAATTAATTACCTTTAATAATGAAACAAATGAATTTCAAGCCATTTTAGGATTAGATAAGATGGTAACAGCAGATAAGTATCATCAAAGTGCAATTACTGAAGTAATTTCAAAACCAATTTCTGATCCAGAGCTTATTTTTAACAACCTTGGGGATCATTTCATAAAAAGATCTAATATTTCACCTCCTCCAAGACCATTACAACGACCAGATAAAATAAGAACTGAGTTCAAAATAAATAAATTCCTAAATTTAAGACTGGAGCACACGAGAACGAATATTTACGTTGAAGGAAGACTATTTAAACAATGTAAATTTCTGTTATTGAATATCTCAGTTGCTTATTTCAGAGATTACGACGAGATTGATTCAATAGATGAGGCTGCTGAAAAGTTAGATCGTTCAATGGAGTTAGGTAGGCAAAGAAAATATCATATATCTCCCGATATTGAATTTTGGGGGCATTGTTCAAATCTGCAGGTGTGGTATGAGAATAATTATGACACTCGAATTTTACACAGTAATTTGGCGTTTCCCCTATTAAAAGCCTTAGAACGAGCAGGAGATCCTCTCGCAAAAAAGGTGTTTAAAGAAGAAATTGCTCTAAGGTTTGTAAGTGGGTATCCTTCGGTGATACAATATTTACTTAATGAAAAATACCTAAATTATCTTAGTAAGGAAGAAAAAAAAAACCTTATGGAAGATCCTCATTTCATAAAAAACATAAGTAAATGGTATACTGAAGTTGAGGATATTCCTAAATGGTTATCAAAGAAAATTAAAAAGAAAGTAAAAGTACTATTCAATTATAAATAAATTTAGAGATAGACATAAATCAGCAAGAAAAGTCAGATAAATTGTGCGATCGTTTCAGAAACTCGTTTACAATCGCTAAATATTAATCCAAGTCTTACATCTCTGTTTGTAGAGACAGATAATACTCCATTCGGTCCTGCTGGCAGAACTAAAAGGTATCCTTCTTTTCCTCGAATAAATAATTGTTCAAAATCGCCACTTTTAATTAAATTTATAGCGCTTTCGGCTAATGAAAGGAGTGCAGCAGTCATGACGGCAATTGTCATCCCATCAACATCCTCAGGAAGAGCTGAAGCTAATATTTCCCCTTCGGTAGAAACAATAGTTGCGGCTTTTATATCTGGAACACTATCTATAAATTTTACGAGGATATTGTCAAGATTTTCTAAAATAGGGGATTTAACGGTCTGTTTGGACAAGAATTCTAGGGATTTTCCTCCTTGTTTATCAGGGGGCTCGATGTATTGTAGCATTTCAAGCTCCTCTTCTAATTCATTATAACTTTCGTTTGTTTTAGAAGCTATGGTGTTAAGCTTCGATTCTAGTTCCGCAATTTTCTTTTTAACTTCCTTTTTAAAGCTTGGTTCAGATTCAAGATAGTCTTTTAAAACTTCTACTAGCATATTTGTATCAATTTGAGGTTTCTCAGTATCAGTTGGAGCTTTATAAGTGTAGATATAACGTCTTCCTCGTTTTCCAAGAGTTTTGATTTTTTCTTCTTTTCTTAGACGTTGAAGATAAGTTCGAGTGTCTTGTTGACTTAAATCGAGCTTGTCTGCTATTTCATCGCTAGTTAATGAGCTGGTTTTAAGGAGATCTAATATACGATCCTTATTACTTAACCCCAGTTCAGAATTTATCGCGATTATTTCTCACCCTTACCTTTAGTTATCCTAATTGTCTCATCTTTGAATTAATAGGATTATATTCGTATTTTTATTTTTACCTGTATATTAATTGTATATTATCATATATAAATATGTGGGGATAAACATATTAATAATCTTGAAACAGAAACATTTAAATATGCAGGTATACAAATAATATACAAGTGAATATACTTAATATACACAACAATTGCTAAATCCAAGATTAAAAATGAGCGAAGTAGCAGATAATTATATTAGAATACCCGACGATATCAATTTCCTTGTAGAGTTTTGTCGAGAATTATTAAGGAAATTTAAAGAAAATTACCCAACTAATGAAATACCTGTTAGTATTGAACAAATAAAAAGATTAAGAAGTATAGAACAAATTTATATGGAGTGAGAATTCAGATTAGATATTATGGTCAAAGAAGATAATTTCCTAGCAAGATTAGAAAAAGTTTTAAAACGATTATTATCAGATAATCCGAGTATTACGATTGCAACCATTTCATCAGTTGAAGGACTACCTATTCTTTCCTTCCTCCCAAAAGGATCTAATGAGACTATAGTATCTGCAATGGTTGCTACTTTGCTCTCTTTATCAGAAAGAGCTGTCGTGGAAATGGAATTAGGTGAATTCACGCAGTTATTTATCAAAGGAATTGATGGATATTTATTAGTTTTTGAAGCTGGTATCGCAGTATTGGCGGTCTCTACTACAACTAAGGCAAAACTCGGACTCATTTTTCTTGAATGTGAACGCGCTGCTCGTGAAATAGCAGAGATTATGGAAAGATAGGATCTATATCAATATTTAAATTTATAAGTGAATATATGTAATTTGAAAAATCAAATCCAATTAAAATTATTATACTTTAGAAATGACTTTTGAAATAACTTCAGACCTTGAGAAAAAGATTAATGACTACGTTTCTCTCAGGATGGTGGGTGGAAGGACTTTCATTTACGTGAAAGGCAAGAGATTCTTACAATGTATACGTCTAATACTAAGCATCCCGAGAAGTGATGCCCATTTGTATGATGAAGTTGATTCAATAGACGAGGCAGCAAAATTATATAGCAATCATGTATTCCAAAATAGGATCGTAAGAGGACCTATGGCAGCTCCTGTACCAAATCAAATCCATGAGATAACCCCTGAACAGGAGTTTTGGGGGCACTGTTCGAACATTCAAGCGTGGGTAGAGCATGATTATGATACAAGGATATTGATGAGTAATATTTCATTTCCTTTGTTAAGACAGTTAACGATGGTTGGAGATCCCTTAGCAAAAAAAGTTTTTAAGGAAGAGGTTGCCCTAAGACTCGAAAGTGGTCATCCCACAGTAGTTCAGTATCTTCTTACCCAGGGTTATACCCAAGTCTTCACTCCTGATGAATTTAAAACTATAATAGAATCATCTGATATCACAAAGGGTCTATCATCTGAACCGAGAATGTTGTCTCGATTTATTAATACTTGCATTCAAAGGTATCCAAATCTACTTGGAATCATCTTATTACAAATTCTAAAACTTCCTCATGGGAGAGAAATTTTTAACTCAAGTTTCATAGATCCAAAGAGAGATCCCTTAAGACCTTATCTTGGATTTAATCCTCAATTATTACCCATTCTTAAAAAAACTTTAAATGAGCTTTCAGACCAAGCTGATGATAAATTAGATAAAATTATTAGAGATTGTTCTAATTTACTTGAAAATAAGTTAAAATCAAACGAACGAGAGCTTTATACCTCTTATCCCGCATATAATAGAAGGATGGAAGTTATCAAGAAGTTTTATCAGGATCAAAATGTGGTGGAGGAGTTAGAGAAATTTAAGAATCTAATGAACCCTGAGCAACTGATGATGGAAGCAATAAAAGCTAAGAAGAAGTGTTCCTATTGTGGGAAAGAAATTCCGAAAGAAAAGCTCACCTGTGATTGGTGTGGACATAGAAAAGATGATGAAGGATTTTTTCCGTATCCCTTTATCTTTAAACCCCCTGGTGGAGGTGGCGGAGGTCGATTAAAAGAAGGAGCATTAATGATCTCTGTTAAGGTGTAGAATAAATTTCATAAAAATAAAAAAAAATAGAGTAATAAATTATTTAATTTCCTTAGCTTCAGCAATCCAATCTTCAATATCTTTTAAAGTTGGAGGTTTCCTGAACACATCAGGCTTCTTTTTATCTAATTCCATTATTTTATCTAAAGTATTTTTAGGATTTCTTTGAGCGAATTCTTTTACAGAGTCAATACCAATTTGATTCAGCACATCAGCATATTCAGGTCCTACGCCACCAATTCTCATTAAATCGGCATGTTCAGCCCATTTATCTAGTAATTTATCTGAAATCTTAGTTTTTGCTTTCAAATCTTCAATTTCTTTAGCACCCAATCCTAACATACTCTCAACTTTAATAATTCCTGCATTTTCCAAAATTTTACCATATTTTTTACCAACTCCTTCAATTTCTATTATAGGAGTTTCTTTTGGAGCAGTTTTAGCTTTTTTTTCTGTATGTAATTCATTTGCTTGAGCAATCCATCCAGTAAGATCTTCCACTTTAGGGATCTTTCTTATAACATCTGGCTGTTTTTTATCAAACTCAACAATTTTATCTAATGTGCTTTCTGCTGTCCTATATGAGAGTTCTTTAATTGAATCGATTCCCACCTTGTTTAAAACTTCAGAATATTCGGGACCAATCCCCTTAATCTTCATTAAATCTGCTTGTTCTTGCCATTTATCAAGTAATTTGGGTGAGATTTTGGTTTTCTCTGCTAACTCCTTTATTTCTCGCCAAGTTAAGGGCAATAGATCTTCTACATCTGCTAACCCTTGTTTTTCTAATATTTTGGCATATTTTTCGCCAATTCCTTCAATTTCTATAATTTTCAAGCTTTTTACACCTTTTCGTTAAAATTCAATTATCAAGTACAATATTGTGCGGTCTTTTTTAATGTTTTATACAATAAAATAAAATAAGAAATTCTTTGAAATAAAAAAGCGATATAGTAAAATATGTTGATTGTAAAATCTGAATTTTTTAAGTTAATCCAACATTATTTCTAAACCGTCGATTGCGGCTATTGCTTCTGGAAAGATTGTTTTGGCTTTTTTTTCTGCTATTTTTCTATCTTGCAAGGTTTTATAAGAACTTGCATCAAAATGAGTTAACACCAATTTTTTTACTTTGGATTTCACTGCTACTACCGCTGCTTCTTCAGGTTTAAGATGTGGCCATCCCCATTCTTCTTGACCAGGTTTATACGAACATTCTGTAATAAATATATCAGCATCTTTAGCAAGTTCATACAAATTAGGGCATAATCCCGTATCGGTACAATATGTAATAATCTTATTTTCTAGTTCAAGTCTATATCCTAAACAGGGATCTGCATGAACAAGAAGCTTACACGTAAGTGGAAAACCAATATTACGTTTTCCTTCATTTAAATCATGAATTTGTACACTTACGGGTAAATCAATAAGGGGAGACGAATAAGGATGCTTGATGATCAGATTTATCCCGTTCTTGGTCCCTTTATAACCATATATGTTAATTTCTTGTGTGAATGGGAGTTTTGCAAACGTATGAAGCCCTATTATATGATCGAGATGAAGATGGCTAAGTAATAGAATTATTGGTTTTTCAGTATCAATATATTGATCAATCTTATAAATTCCATCTCCCGCATCTAAAATAATATAAAACTCATCAGAACTGATGATTGTAGACGTGGTATTTCCTAAATCTGTTGCATACCAGCCATTAGTTCCTAAAAATGTAATATTCATTGATATACTCAACCTTCATTAATAATAGTCATTATCAGTTTACTTAAAATTCAACATTCCAACTATTTTAATTATTAAGTCAATAAATTATAAGCCTTGAAGTGACGGCAAAATCCTCTATGTAATTTATATATTATATGTATTTTCCTCAATACGTATTAGTAAATAAATTTGATTATTACAAAATTTAATAATTTGTAATCCTTAGATTTTAAGTTTTAAATTTGGATAATATACTATAACTGGAAATAAAAAAAATTATGGTGGGAGGAGAATATAAAATTATGAGATATGTTATTATCGGTGGAGGCCCTGCAGGAGCTACAGCTGCTTTAGAGATTAGGCAATTTGATGTAAAAGGAGAAATAACCTTGATCTCTAATGAAAATTACCAATTCTATAAAAGGAGTAAAATAATCAATTTGGTTTCAGCGAGTTGTTCTGAGG
>JAGXNO010000085.1 GCA_019894975.1 Promethearchaeota archaeon
GTAATTAAACAGATGGGTTTAAAGATTGACAATTTGGACGAACTGTTAGACCCTAAAAATATGGTTTAGGAGAACATAGAAGTGATGAAATGACATTAGAAGAAATGGCTTTAACTAAGGTTCGAGAGGAAGCTAAAAAGAAACTCATGGGAGTGTGTGGTGTATACAAAATATGCGATGGAGATGCAATGCGAATCTGCCAAGGTCAGAGCTATGGAAGACCATAGCCTGCTCATGCAATAGAGCAACTCAAGGATAACAAATTAATCAGACCGAGACTTCGATATACTGGTAAGCTAGATAAAAAATATGCGAAAATTGAAGAGAGGTAATAGAAGAGAGGTAAGTTATGAGTAAAATTGACATTCGGAACAAAATAAAATTAAAAAAATAAGGAATTTTAATTTAAACGCTAAATCATCTTTTTATGAATGCCCTCTCTTATTTTTTTCCAAAGTTAATGATTTAAAAGCTTAAGAAATATATATCTTTCTTTTTTACTTTAAGGTAGTTTTAGGATTTAATAAGCAACTAAGGTTACCAAATTATGAAAAAAGATACTCGTAAAATAAAAGAAGATTATGTAGTAGAAGGACCTCAATTATGCGAACTTGATAGATCAAAAACTTACAAGGGATTAGTTGGAATTTATGTTGATGAGAGCTTAATTACTATGATTGATGGTGAAAAAGGTAAGTTGTATTATAGAGGATATCCACTTATGGAGCTGGTTAACAATTCAAGCTTCGAAGAAGTCGCTTATCTCTTAATCTATGGAAACTTACCTACAGTTTCTGAGCTCGGAATATTTAAGAATGAGTTGATAAAAGAGCGCAATGTCCCTGACAGCATCGTGACAATTTTAAAGAGTTATCCTCGAAATACTACTCGAATTGAATTGTTAAGGACTTCGGTATCTGCTTTGTCTCTTTATGATGCTGATGATTATGTCTATACAGAAGAAGCAAACATTAGAAAGGGAATTAGAATAATAGCTAAAATTCCCACAATTTTAGCTTTCGCACATAGAATTCAAGAAAATCTACCCTTAGTAGAACCATCAAAAGATATCTCTCATGCGGGAAATTATTATTATATGATGACTGGAAGGAAATCAAGCAGGGATTTTGAGAGAACTTTTGATAAAATTCTCATTTGTCATGCTGATCATTCTATAATATTTATCAAATTATTCTTTCAAAGCAACTAAAAATAAGAATTGAGATAAATTTTTAATTTATTATTCTCTTTTCTTGAAAAAGCGACTGTAGGATGTATATTGCCACAACATATAAACGACGGTTCCTATTATCATGAGCATTCCAAGCATTGGGGCAATCTCTCCAAAGAAGATCACTGGCATGTAGAAAAAATACGAAATAAAGATGTAAATTCCAATTCTAACTAATTTTTTATCATCAACCGCTTTTGCGTCCCGATATATTAATAATGATAATGCGATTCCTTGTATCAACCATGGAATGTTTCGAATTACTAACCATTCGTAAGGAGCTGATTGAGCTATCCATTGATTTTGAGGAAATACATAAATAATCAATCCAATTATTCCTATACCAATTAATACTTTATACAGTAAAATTTTTGGATGATTAAATTGTACTCGCCAAGCATCTGTGAATATCATAAAAAGAAAGATTAAACCAACCATTTCAAACAGAGTTCCAATTCCTAGAATAACGTAATTCATTTCTCCTTCTCCAGAGAAAAAGGCGATTAATCGAGCACCTACATGCCCTAAATCGCCAATAAAAAGAGCTAAAAATGCTAATCGGATTCTTTTTGCCGCCCTGAGTTCTTCTTGGTTTACCTTGTTCATGTTTTTTGACATTAGAATTACTATAACACAGATATAAATTAAATAGATAACATTGAAAGTAATTTCCATCATAGCTTGAGGATCCAGCGCCATAATTCTTATTATTATTCTTAGACTATAAATACATTTCTATTCATTAGGAAATAATCGTATTCATTAAAGAAGAAGCTTAAACTGAGAGATGTTCAGTTCTTTTAATTATTTCGTCCTGCAGATCTTTTCCTAAGTTTATATAATAATCGCTATAACCTGCAACGCGTACAATTAGATTACAATATTGTATTGGATCTTCTTGAGCAGCGCGCAAGGTTTTTGCCGAGACTACATTAAACTGAATATGATGACCCCCCATTTTAAAATAAGAGCGTATCAAATGAGCTACATTATTAGTTCCTGATTCGCTTGAAAAGAATTGCGGTGAAAATTTTTGATTTAATAAAGACCCTCCAGTTCGAAGATGGTCAATTTTACCCGCGGATTTAATTACTGAAGTTGGACCATTAATATCCATCCCTTGAACAGGCGAAATACCTTCAGATAGAGGTGTAAACGCCTTTCTACCATCTGGTGTAGCACCAGTTACCTTTCCAAAATAGATGTGGACCGTCGTCGGAAGTAGATTTATCCTATGAACTCCTCCTCTAGTGTTCGGACGCCCGTCAATGGCATTATAAACAATCTCGAAAACTTGTTGGGTGATATTATCGGCGTAATCTTTATCATTCCCATATTTAGGCGTTCTAGAAATCAGTTTTTGCCTTATTTCCTCAAAACCTTCGAAGTCATTTTTAAGTACTTCGAGCAATTGTTCCATAGTATAAATATTATTGTCATAAACATTGTATTTTAAAGAAGTTAAGCAATCAGTTATGCTTCCCATGCCAACAATTTGAATATAGGATGTATTGTATTTTGCTCCACCATCATTATAATCTTTTCCATTTACGATGCAATCGTCAATAATAATTGATAAAAATGGTGAAGGATTTTGCGCCCAAATCCGCTCTATTATTAGATTACCTTTTATTTTAATATCTACAAAATGCTTGATTTGTTTTGTATAGGCTTCTAATAACTCGTGAAAAGATTTAAAAGAGGTAGGATCCCCCGTTTTTAATCCAAATTGTATATTTGTTAAAGGATCGTTTCCATTATGCAAAGTAATTTCCAAAATCTTCACAAGATTAAAATATCCCGTTAGGATGTATGCTTCTTTTCCAAAAGCTCCTGTTTCAACGCACCCACTCGCACCGCCGTTTCGAGCATCTACTAGCGATTTTCCTTGACGAGTAAGTTCTTTAACGATGGCATCTGCATTAAACACTGAAGGTTGTCCAAAACCAGTTTTAACAATCTTAAGAGCTCTTTTAATAAAATCGTCTGGTGTTTTTTCACTTACTTGAATGTTACTACTAGGTTGGAGTATTCTCATATCTTCAATTACATCTAAAAGTATGTAAGATAATTCATTTACTCCATCAGTCCCATCATCTTTTAATCCTCCAAGATTAATGTTGCAAAAATCTGTGTAAGTGCCGCTTTCTTCAGCTGTCACTCCCACTTTTGGAGGTGCTGGTTGGTTATTAAATTTAATCCAGAAAGCTTGGAGTAGTTCTATTGCATCTTCTTTTGTTAATATTCCATCAGAAACATCCTTCAAGTAAAACGGGTAAAGATGTTGATCAAGGCGCCCAGGATTAAAAGCGTCCCAAGTATTGTATTCCGTTATAACCCCTAAATGAATAAACCAATAATGTTGTAGAGCTTCCCAGAATGTCCGCGGAGCATGAGCAGGAATTCTCGAGCATATTTCAGCTATCCTTTCTAATTCTTTTTTCCTATTTGGATCAGATACCGTTTCTACTAAGTTTAAAACCTCTTCAGAATATCTTTTAGCATACGATATTATGCTGTCAGCTGCTATATTCATTGCTTCTAACTGCTCTCTTTTGGCAAAAGCGTCGGGATCGTTGAAAAAATCCAAATTTTCAATAGTTTTTTGTATTGTTTCCTTAAAATCCAAAAATCCAGTATTCCAAATATTTTTTCCTGCTACAGTGTGTCCAGGGGCTCGTTGCTCCATGAATTCTGTGAAAATCCCCGCCGAATATGCATTTATCCATTCTTGATCAACTTGAGAAAAGATTTTCTCTCTAATTGTTTTTCCTTTCCAAAATGGAATGACAATATCTTTTGATTTTTGCCACACATCATCTTGCACTTTAAAGGAAATTTTTTCCCGAGAATTCAAAATTTCTAGATCTTTTAATGAATGACAACAAACTTCGGGATAAGAGGGAGTCGCTTTAGGTTCCGGACCGCGTTCTCCAACAATTAATTCGCCGTCATTAATGCATATTTCTTTGTTTTCTAGTATATATTGAAACGCTCTAGCTCTCGAAACGGGTATAGAATATAATTGAGCAGCTCCTGTCTTGTAAAAATCTGTTATTAATAAAGCACGCTCCAATGAAAGATATGGAATTGCCGAACGACTTTGTTGGCGTAGTTTCTTGATCCGTTCATTCATTTTGGATGCCTTCAAGTAACTTTTACTTCAATAATTTCAATTTATTACAAATAAATAATTCAAAAAGACTAATATTTAGTACGATTTTAAAATATTAAATCATTGTATCATAAACATATAATTTAATTTAATCTTCATAGATTACAAAATGACCGGGAATGGATATTTTGGGGAATGGATTATTGACGAACATGGATTACCTGCTTATGATTACAAATGCAATCATTTGATTGATCCTATTGCTAGTACTAAAACATCTTATGGTTTTTCAACAGATCATTTTCATCAATTAGGTAATGATAGAATAATGGGTACTGCTCATAATGGAGGATATGTCCAAATATTAGACGGATCTAGAGGATTTAAATGGTTAACATACCGAGATAATCATTATGGAAAATTTGGTGGGGGAATAGGTTTATATCAATTCGAGAACAACAACCAATCCTTATCAGACCTGTATACTATTGAAAACATAAATAAATATACTAAATTTGAAAGAATATTTGGAACAGGATACTTTCAGAAGAATTGTAATTACAATGGTATAGATATTCAGCATAGCATCTGTACTCCATTCTCAGACGATCCTGTAATCCTATCTGAATTCCTAATTTCGACCGATTCAAGCTCTGAGAAGATAAAAATTGTAGATTTTTGGGATATTAATTTACACCCTATTATAAAGTCTTTAATAGTTTCTTGGAAAAACCGTAAGAAGTTCGGGAAGTCTAAGCTATTAAACTTCGCGGGAAGATTTTTAAAAGTCCTATTAAAAATAAGTAGACGTGATACGGAAAGCGTTAGAAGACGATTTGCTCGAAAATTTAAATATACCCTCTCTTATAATACGGAAGCAAATGCTATTATTTTGACGCCAAAATATAAAAAGAAACCGCCGGTTGCTAAGAATGAGCCAAGTAAGTACGATTATTATCCCAAATCCATCTTTTTAGCCATGCTTAACCAAGAAGATGCCAAATTTTTTAATAATAAGAGAAATTTATTTGAGAATAACAAAGTTCTGATTAAATGGGATTCAAAAGATAGATTAAGGAAATTCAAGAAGAGAGAGTTGTGTTTAGGCGCTGGACTTAACCTAAATTTAAATAATAATAGAAAAAGCAAGATCGTAACGCTCTTTGGGTACGAAGAACTTGATAAAATAGAGCCTATAGTAAAGAAATACAAGCAAATTGTTGCAAATCAATCCGCTCTTGATTGGAATGCAAATCAGTGGAAAAATTCACAAATTAATTTGAACATAAAAAGTGAACCCCAAATTTCTCGTGAAAGTATATGGCATTCTTATTATACGCGTAGTGCTTTATTTTACGACGAATATTATAAAAATCATCGCCTTTACCAAGGCTCTGTTTATTTATTTGGTCACGGAATTGACGGTTCAATTCGTGATTATGTTCTTTATCTTAATTCTCTGATATTACTTAATCCTTCACTCGCGAGAGAATTTTTGCTTCTAAATTTATCGTTAATATTTACAGATGGTAGACTCCCATATTCTTTGTATGGTTATGGAAAGACCTCTTCCGCTTTAGTTCACTCTAAACCTTCGGATTTATATCTCTTTTTATTATGGGGTATTGAGCAGTATATATCTTTAACCAGAGATTTTGAGCTTTTGGATGAGAACATTCCTTTTTGTGATAAACCAAACTCTAGCGGAACCAGCGTATCTGAGAAGATTAATCTATTAATTGAATATTTATTTTCAGAAAAAGTAGGATTTGGAGAGCACGGTCTTATCAAATGTAATGATGGTGATTGGTCTGACGGGATCTCTTTAATGGTCAAAAATCGAAGAAAATTTATAAAAAACGGAGAATCAAGCTTTAACTCGACTTTTGCTCTGTACATAATCCCAAAAGTTTTGAATATGTTAAAAAACCCAAATAAACAGTTTGTAAAATCCTCGTTAGAAAAACTTGAATCACTAAAGCAAGCAATTCTTAAATCAAGCAATGGAAAATGGTTTTACAGGGGTTGGGATGGCCAAGGAAATCCTATAGGGGACCAAACCTTATATTTAGAGCACCACACTTGGTTATTAATTGCAGAAGTTCTGGATCCTAAGAGTGCTTATAATTTAATCGACCAGATCTATGAAAATTTGGACGAACCTTCTTCTATTGGTCAATATATAAGTTATCCACCTCAAAAAACATATTTAAACCTTCTCCCTAAAGGTTGGGATGTAAATGGAGGTATTTGGCATGCTATGAATGCATTACTTACATGGGGATATTCGAAATACGATGAAAAAAAAGCCTTTAACTCAATGATAAAAAATTCTTTAGCAAAAAGAGCAGATATTTATCCGAAAATTTGGTATGGTATCTGGAGTGCGCCTGATTCTTACATTGCGAATTATGCTGAAAATGCTGGAGAGGCGTTTTATCATTTTCCAACACCTATGTGTGACTTTCCCATAATGAACTTGAATGCCCATGCTAGTTATTTACTAAGCATTATTAAAATTGCCGGAATTGAAGCAGATATTTCTGGTATAATCATTGATCCTCATGTTTTAAATCAAGAATTTGTATTTAAATCACCTTTAATATCAATAGATTCTAATTTAGTTAAATTCATTATAAAGTATAATATTACTACTCAATCAGAATATAAGATTAAAGTCAAAAAACCAATATGGTGGAATCATCAGTCTAAAATTTATTTAAATCAAAGAGAACAGATGGTTTATGTTCAAAATAATGAAAATACTGATAGTTTTATAGAAATCGATATTCCTTCTAATATAGGACCTATAATAATTGAATTAAGATCCAAGATTTTGTAAATAGGAAAATGATGAGTAATCAAAACTTCATCTGCTAAAAATATCCTATTATATCTATTTGAAAGATGAAAAAGTAAATACCTGTAGAAATAAGAGTATACCGGTTAAATTTAGCGTAATCTTTATATTTTTTATTTAACTCAGTATTTTCAGTCAAAATATATAAAATATAGGTAAATATATTTGCTTGAGAGGAAATATAAAATTCGAATAATAATTCTACTAATTCTAGGAATTCCATGTGGAATTGTGGGTTTACTGTTTTTTGGATTGATGAGCCATGACCTGGATTTACCAGGCGCAATTGTGTGGTTAGGATTTTTAATAGGTCTTTTTGTTCCTGCGGGAATTTATTTGGTGATTCTTGCTATAGTTGATGAATTGAGGAAATTAGGTTTATAAATAATAAATGAAAAAAAGAGATTAGGCATTAAGTTTTTTGAGAAGATAAGCCATGTTTCTGCCTAAATCTTTAAAAGTCTGTTTTCCTTCTGCGTCGTTCAACACGTCACCCGGATTTAATCCGATCCCCAGATTCCAATAGCTCGAACCTACAACAAACATGTCGCTAATTAGGAAAAAGTAGTTCATGCTCGAAAATACATGCGTTGCTCCTGCTCGTCTTACAGCCACTACGCTCGCACCCACTTTATGTTTAAGAAGTGCCCCGTTCATCTTACTAACAAGACCAGCTCTTTCAATTAATGCTTTCATTCTTGCGGTAGTATCCGCAAAATAAGTAGGTGACCCTAAAATTATACCATCGGCTTCTATCATCTTTTCTAAATAATCGTTTAGTTTGTCTGTTTTAACACCACATTTC
>JAGXNO010000086.1 GCA_019894975.1 Promethearchaeota archaeon
GTCCTCTAAGTGTTCCAATAGCACTTGTAATACCACTATACATATCTGATAATGTTGAGACTGTTACCCGACAAGAAAAAGTGCTGCTGTTAATTGAATGGTCCATATGACAAATTAATATTTTATCAAAATAACGAGTGAATTCATTATTAGGGACTTCTCCTGTCATCATATAATAATAATTACATGCATGAGAAAGGTCTTCTGAAGGTTCTATTAAGGGTAGGTTTCCTTGGATTCTGTGAGAAAAAGCTAAAACTGTAGGAATTTTCGCAATTATTCGTATACCTTTCCTAATATTTGCTTCTTCAGAGAAATCATAATCATCAGGATCATAGAGGGATAATGCTGAAACTGACGTTCTTAGTAATTCAATTCTAGTAGTGTTTCTTGGAAAACTTTTTAAAATTGTAAGAACATTATCAGGTATATTTCTTTCCTTAATTAATTCATCCTGAAAAGATTTGAATTCTGATCTTGATGGAAGCTTTCCATAAATTAAGAGATAAGCAACCTCTTCAAATGAAGACTTATTTACAAGATCATATAAAGGATATCCTCGATAGTATAATTCACCTTTAAGTCCATCTATATAGGTTATAGTACTTTCATCTACATATATTCCAACTAATCCTTTATATGTTTTAGCTTGATCAAGTTCACACATTTTTGGTTCTTCTTCTGTGTAATCATCACATACAAATGAATCTGTTGTCTCACAAGTTTTTAAATCACGATCCATATAATTCACCTTTCCTTTTGTAATCTAAAAATTACCTTAAAGTAAACTAAGTAAATATTTAATTCTTAGGCTTTTAAAACATTAATCTCAAATGTTCATGACTTATTAGAAAACTCTTTTAACAGAAGATAAATTACTATCTCAACTATGACTGATTTACATATTTCAACTCCAAATAAGGGACTGAAAGTAGGAACTAAAGCGCCATTGATTAATACAGAAGATATTGATGGAGAAAACATAAACTTAATTGAGTTATTAAAAAAATTTAATGGTGTTTTACTTGATTTGTTTAGGGGAAGTTGGTGAATACATTGCAGAAGTCACCTCAATTACTTAACCGAAAATTTACCAATTTTAAAGAAATATAATGTCAAATTAATATCAATCGCAATAGACCTACCAGATAAACTTATAAAAATGAAGTATAAAAACAATTTTAAGATTCAATTTATAACGGATAGAGCGGGTAGGATAAGTAAAGCCTATAATGTCTTCTTGGATAAAAAGTCTCCGGGACACGACGGATTACAAATAAGTCATGCTATCCCTTCAAAATTTCTCATCAATCAAGAAGGGATTATAGTATGGCAGTATATTGGAACAAAAACAGATAGACCCTCAATTGAATTAATTGTAGAAGCTATTGAAAAATACCTATAATATAAAATCTCATTAAGAATGATGTATGTGTATAAATGATTGACGCATAAGGACAACCTGGCAAAGGTTATGGGAAACCAATTACTTTTTTTTTAAAATTAAAAGCACTATCTGATACGTTTAAGCTCTTTTTTGATCATACTCAAGATATTATCATATTCTAACGGGACGGGTTCATGAAGGCGTGCAGCAAATACGACAAGATCCCATCTTCTGATTTCTTTTAGAGAAATACCAGTTAGCTTTATATAATGCTTGACATAGGTCTTTGCAATAAGAGATTTTATCCTTTTGAAGAAAAATCTATGAATGAAACTTTTTTTAAGAGTATATTCATCAGAAGGAGCCAATCCATATTTAAGTCCATAATATGTTCTGGCAACATCCCCATTTGGATTACCTGAGTATGCGTTAGACCAATCTAATACATAGTTTTTATTTTTCGATACAATTATATTTTCAACATGAAGGTCTCCATGACAAATCCTATTACCATCAGGTAAGTTTTCCAAATAACTAAAAATCTTTAATTTTTGATCTTCATCTAATAAATACGTCCTTTGGATTGCTTTTTTAAAAGAGTTTTTTTTAATTTAAACCAAAACATCTGGAGTTATCTCTTCAATCGAGCTACAACTCGTCATTCGCATTGCTTTAACAAGTGTATTTTGCATATATTCCATATGAATTTTTACACCTTCAGAGCCAGCACCTACAGCAGCCCGGATAATATCTCGACCAATAAGAACAGATTCAGCACCGAGAGCAAGCATTTTGAGGACATCATAACCTGTACGCACCCCCCCATCTACTATAACTTTTATCTTACCCTTAACTTGTGCGGCAATTTCTCTAAGGACATCTGCAGTTCCGGGAGTATGGTCTAATACACGTCCACCATGGTTCGAAACAACTATAGCTGCTGCTCCTACTTCTATTGCTTTTAAAGCATCTTTAATACACATCACACCTTTAATTATTACAGGTAGGTTAGTGGCAGAAATCAATTCTTTGAGACTTTTAACAGATTTTTTGAAAACTGGTTTATTATGAGTAGCCATTGCGTATGATCCACAACCATCTATATCTACGCCAACAGCAACACATCTTGCTTCCTCAGCTTTTTTAAAAAAATTAATAATAGTCTTCTGATCTCTAGGTTTTACAATTTTAACTCCATATCCACCAGCTACAGCGATAGCATCGATCCCATATGAGTTTTCAAGAGAATATGTATATGTATCTCCTCTCCATCCTAATGTCCCTGCATCTTTACACCCTTGAACAACAGCATGGCAAAAATCTTGTTCAGTAATAACATTATCACCACCAAAACTATTTACACCTGCAACACTAGCAACCATGATGGGCATAGTAAGCTTTATACCAAAAAAATCATAAAAAGTGTTAGGAACGATGTCTTTTTCAATCAATTCCATTTTCAAGTTATGTTTTCTAAGAGCTAAGAAATTATTGTTAAAACTTGCCCCACTTCCAATACCTCCAATACCTAAAGCTCTTCCATAACTCTGACCTTGGCAAAGTCTACGTGGATCTCCGTCACAGTCTTTATAAACACCACATATTCCTTTTAACTTTTCTCTTGCTAAATTTCGCACGTCTTCTACAGTTTTAATTTCTGTTATCTTGTCTACACCCCAATTATCAAACCATTTTTTTTGGATCTAATAATTTATCGAGATCCTCATCTAATTCAATTCCCATTTCTTTAATAACATCTTTTATACTCTTATTTTCATCAAATGCTTTAATAACAATCGCGGAGCATTTATCATATCCAATTATAGGTGTAAGATTCGTGATTAACGTAAGTAAATTCTCTAATTGAGAATCGATTTGGGCTCTATTTACTTTTATATCTAAAAGGCAGTGATCAATAAATGAGTTAATTGAATTACTAATAATTTCTATTGACTCTAAAAGACTGAAAATCATCAGAGGTTTACACACATTTAAATCGAGAATACTTCCATAAGCTTCTGAAAACGATATAGTTGAATTATTTCCCATTACTTTTAGACATACTTGTATTAGGGCTTCAGATTGTGTAGGATTAACTTTTCCAGGCATAATAGAGGAACCAGGTTCATTTTTAGGTAAGATTAATTCCATTAAACCCGCTCTCGGACCGCTACCCATCCATCTGATATCGTTTGCCATTTTTAGTAATGATAGTGCTAAATTTTTTAAAACACTACTAATGTTAGCAATAACGTTATGAGAAGATATCCCTTCAGCCATAATTAGATTATGCTCAAAAGGTAGATCTGTCAGTTTAGAAAGATGCTCAATGGTTAATTTTGTAAATCCTTCAACAGCGTTTAACCCTGTTCCGAGTGCGGTACCACCAATGGGAATTTGATACAATTCTTTACAAGCATTCTTTATTCTCAGTTCACTAGTAGCAATTTGCTTTTTATAGACCTCAAACTCTAGGGATAAAGGTATGGGCACAGCATCTTGAAGATGTGTCCTCCCTACTTTAATTATATCTTTAAATTCCTCAATTTTTTTTGATAAACTTTCAATTAATCTCGTTAATGAAGGAAAAAGTTTCTGATTTATAAGATGTAAAGCTGAGATGTGCATTGCTGTGGGAATAACATCATTAGATGATTGGCATTTATTTACATGATCATTAGGGTGTACTGGTTCTTTCTTTCCCATTGGAAATCCTAATATTTCATTAGCTCTATTTGCTAATACTTCATTCATATTCATATTCGTTTGAGTACCACTGCCTGTTTGAAAAACATCAATTGGAAATTGATCTAAATATTTCTCTTCTTCAAGAATTTCATCAATTGCTTTTAAAAGAGCTGTTCCTTTTTCAACTTCTATCAGTTTCAGATCAATATTAGCCAAAACCGTTGCTTTTTTTAACTCCGCGAGGGAGATTATAAAGATTTTTGGGAAATGTGTATCACTTATTCGAAAATTTTCAATTGCACGTTGAGTATTGATTCCCCAATAGGCATCTTCAGGTACCTTGATTTCCCCTAATGCATCCTTCTCGATTCGATATTTCAAAATTTAGATCAACTATAATTTAGAATTTAATAAGATTATTAGAATAGCAGTAATAAAAAAAGTTTATAGTAATATTAAATAAATTGTAATGGAATTTTTTAACTTAGTCAGAATAAATTAAAGAAAATCGCGCATCAACGAGTTTATTTTACCTGGTTGTTCATTTACAACCCAATGTGAACCTTCGGGAACACGTTTAATAGTTAAATCTGGAACGAATTCATCAAGACCCTCTAGATTATGAACAGTAAGTGCTGTGTCTTTCTCAGCCCAAATGACCAGAGTAGGTACTTCAATCATAACTCGATTCGCTTCCATTTGTTCACTGGCTAACTCTGAAATATCTTCTCCTTGTGAAGGAGGACGTAAACCCCCAGCTCGGTAATAATTTAAACCACCAGTCAGAGCTCCTGGTTGAGACCAAGCATTCCTATATATCTGACGATCATCATCATCAAATTCCATTTCAGAAGTAACAACCACATTGAAAAGATTCTGGTAATCATTCGCAGATAAGAAACCTTCAGCATTTTTTGATCGGAAGAAGAGTACATATTGACTAGATGATTGTTGATCTTTATTCTTTGATAGTAATCTACTAAAAACGTTTGGATGAGGAGCATTTATTATAATTAACTTTTCAACTAATTCAGGATGCCTGCCTGCAAAAGGGTAAGCGATAACACCACCCCAATCATGCCCAACTAATATAAATTTTTTCCGTCCAAAATGATCTTCAACTAATGCCCTAAGATCTTCAACCATATGTTGGGGTTGATATTGCTCAATTCCCTCTGGTTTTGAGGAAGTATTATATCCTCTCATATCAGGAGCTACAGCTAAATAATCCTTTGAAAATTCTAAAAGTTGATCTCGCCACATATACCAAAATTGTGGAAATCCATGTAAGAAAACTATCAATTTCCCATCTTCTGGACCTGTTTTAATATAATGAAGTCTAATGTTATTAACTTCAGCAAATTCACTTTTGAATTCAGGAAACTTTCTTTTTAATATTTCTTCAGTCATTTTAGGATACCTTTATTTAATTCTTCTTTGATGTTTATGTAAAGGTTGTACTTAACTAAGAACTTATAGTTTATATCCCTAAACTTTAATATGTATTTTTTCTGAGAATATCCTTAAATCAATAATAATTTTATCCATCTAGGTGAATTTAGTGGTTAGATTTAGATGTTCAGTATGTAATTATGTTTATGATGAGGACAAGGAAGGTAAAAAATATGCCAATCTACCCGACTCTTGGACCTGTCCTGTTTGTGGTGCTCCTAAAAGTGCATTTATAGAAGAAGGTGTGTCTAAGGATGATGAAAATATTTCTACTAATGTAGCAGGAAAAATTATCGAACAATTGGTTGCGTTTGGAGTCAAACATGTTTTTGGAATCCCAGGAGATTCTAATCTTCCTTTAGTAAACGCAATCCGGGAAAATAAAGACATTGATTTCATTTTAACCAGACATGAAGAAACTGCTGCTTTTATTGCTTCTGCATACGGAAAAATAACTGGAAAATTGGGGGTGTGCATGTCGATTGCTGGACCTGGAGCTACGAACTTAATTACAGGATTAATGGATTCTGCAACTGATAGAAGTCCTGTATTAGCACTTGTAGGACAGATTCCTGAAGTTTATCTGGGGAGTGAAGCTTTTCAAGAGATTGATCAAATTACCCTGTTTCGACCATTTGCAGAATATGCCGAAACTATTGCTAGATCTAATCAAGCCATAAAACTAACAATGATGGCTGTTAAGTATGCCCTTAAAAAACCAGGAGTTGCTGTATTAAGTTGCCCAACAGATGTTCTTGCAGACAAATTAGCTGACGAGATTATTCAACCTGATAAAAGATTGTTTAAAAGTGAGGTAGTAGCAACAGATCAGGATATTCAAAAAGCAGCGGATTTAATAAATAAATGCTCAAGACCAGTAGTATTTGCAGGGTGGGGAGCTAGACATTCTGGAGATTTACTAATGAAACTCTCAGAAAAATTAAAAGCTCCTATCGCTACAACTTCAAGAGCTAAAGGTGTTATCCATGAAACTTATAAATATGCTGTAGGTGTATTGGGATCAATCGGAACAAAGTATTCTGCTAAAGCGATAAGAGATTGTGATTTGATATTAATAATTGGATCTGGTTTTCGCCAAGCTAATCTTGTTTCTGCAGGTGTTAAATTTATACAAATAGATAGTGATCCAACAAGAATAGGTAAAACTTTTGATGTTGATATTGGTTTGGTGGGAGATGGAAAATTAATACTTCAAAAACTTGTCCCCCTAATTAACGAACAAGAAGAAAATAACGACTTTCTATCAGGAGTATTTAAAATGAAGCAAGCATATTTTACAGAACTTGAAGAAGAGGCTAAAGATCTATCAATACCTATAAACCCTGGATATGTAATACAATCGTTGAGAAGAAATCTAGATAAAGATGCAATAATTTGTGTAGACGTTGGAGATCATACCTATTGGACCTACAAGAAATTTATTTGTGAAGGGCATAAAATGTATTTGAATGCAAATATGGCAAGCATGGGTTTTGCTTTACCCGCATCAATAGCAGCAAAAATAAATTATCCTGAGAAACAAGTACTTTGTTTAGCAAGTGATGGGGGATTTGCAATGCTAATGGCTGATTTTACTACTGCCGTAAGAGAGAATTTAAACATTGTGGTTGTTCTCTTCCATGATTGTGTTTTAAAAAATATTAAGAAAGAATTAATACGAGATGGTTATCCTATTTTTGGAGTGAACTTCCCTAATCCCAATTTTGCTGAATTTGCAAAATCTAGTGGTGGCTTTGGTATAAGAGTTGAAATTCCAGATAAATTGGATGGAGCATTGCAAGAAGCCTTAAACTCTGGCAAACCTTCTATCGTCGAGGTTATGACCGATCCAGATAAAATGGCAGCTTCTACTAAAAAAATTGATTAAATCTAAGATCCACTAATTTATTTTCTAATTACTTTTATTTCTTCGTTTCCTAATGGAATTACATTAAATTCGATGTTACATTGTTCAATTGTTATTTTATTCTAAAATATATTAGTTAACTTAGAA
>JAGXNO010000087.1 GCA_019894975.1 Promethearchaeota archaeon
CTCCTGAAGAGATGCTATCTGGAATAGGTATTAACTTAAAAGATTCTTCCTTCTGGCAAAAAGGAATTAACTATTTATCTGATAAAATCGAAGAATTAGAACAATTAGTAGAAAAAAATTAGGTTTATCAGATTTCTTATTTTTATTTTAAATTATAGTAATTCAACCTTCTAAATCTTCAATTTCTAGAAGAAATAGATTGGCGATGGTAATCCATTTCTGTTTTGTATCAGCATCCATAGAACTTTTTTCAGTCAATAGCTTTCCTTTCGTAAGGTGCTTAGATGCACTCTCTAAATCTTTGAGTTCTTTATAACAGATACCAAGTTTGATATAAGTTTGATGAATAAACCACTTATCACTAACGAGTTCTATAGCTTTTAAGAATTCTTCTATAGCTTCTTCGTACTCTTCAAAATACATTAAAATCTCTCCGTAAGTATCGTGATACAAACCATTCTCAGGAATTTTTTCGACAAGTTTCTTTATTATATTAAGCGATTCTTCTTTTTTATCTAAATATTGGAGCCAGTAAGCTTTATAATTAATAAGATCAGTATTATCAGGATAACTCTCAATTAAATCGTTAATTATCACTAACCCTGCATTAACTTCCTGCATTCTTCTCAGTACAGATGCCCTCTTCATTTTAATATCCAATTCATCCTTTGGAAAGATATCCAACATTGTATCCAGTAAATCCAATACATCATCGAATTGATTATAATAAATCAAGATTCTTATTTTAGAGTTATATAAGTCAAGATTTTCAGGAGTTTTTTCGATACCTTCATCAATTTTATTAATTTCTGCTTTGTAATCATCTTGTAATCCTTCAATATTCTTTGCTTGAAATATATCAATCATATCTTGCCATATAATTCCTTCTAATTTATCATAAGTTTCTTTTAACTCAACTTTCGCTTCAATCTTGTAGGCTAAATAATTAATATATTTTGGTAAAAACTTATTCAACGGCTCTTTTAAATCCTCATGGAATAAGATCGTACAGATATCATCTAATATCTCATTTATAGTGTTCTTGATATCTAGTGATCTCGAAAATAGTTTGTTTAAATATGTAAATTTGGTTATAAAATCTTCTGTTATGGCTCGTAACATTATTTCCAATCTTTCACCTTCTTGAAAATAAAAATACATATCCGATTTTGCTGCAATTTTAAAGAATTTAATTGGAAAAATTTGATTCTCAATTATCTCATCAATATAATAATGCAATTTTGGATCTTTAATTCCATAGATGGTTGAGAATTCCTTAGGAGAAAGGTAATTAGGATATTGACTTGGATGATTAATTGAGATAAAAAGGAGTATTTTGTTAAAATCTTCCTCATTAGTCAACATTGATTCAACTCTAGTATAATCCAATTTTAACATATTATTGAGCATCCGAAATTGTACATCCTCATCCACAATATCATATTTATCAAAAAATTTAACGGTTTTTGAGGTAATCTCTTCGATTCTCTTACTTTCTTCCTCCAAGATGGACTGCTTATCTAAATCATAATTTTCTAACATTTTTGAGTACTGTAATTTACCTGACCGGGTAATTCTATATTTCTTTTCCCCTTTTTCAATTAATCCCTTATCAATTAACAAATTAATATTCTTAGACAAAGAAGATTGATTTATATTAAGAGGTTCTGCTAAGAAATCAGCCCATTTGCAATAATTATTATTATAAACCATCCATAGAATCCAGTGATCATAATTCCTTCTTCTTTTTATTATATAAGGAGGATAACTTACACTTCTCTTTGTTCCTTTTGCTTGGGAGAGTTCAAGATATCTTTTCTTACCTTCTGAAGTAATTTTGTAGTGCCCTCTAGAAATATTATCCACACATCCTCTTCCCTTTAAAAGAGAAAGATATTTTGATAATGTAGATAATCTAAGTTCGAGTGGTTTTTGAGTAAAATTGGCCCACTCACATTCATCATTATTATAGAGCATCCACAGAATGATATGTTCAAAATTTTTTTTCTCTAAAACGGGGGGATTATATATCTCCTTTGGAGGGTAGTTTACATGGCTCATTAAATAAATATAGTATATTATACTATATAAATTTCGCGTGCTTCCTTTATAATTCGAACTTCAATCGAAGTTCTAGTAATTAAACTAATTATAGGATACAAACTAATTTAATATTAATAAAAACAAAAAAAGGTTTAAAAAAATGGCAAATAAAAAAGAAGATTCATTGGCGGATTATCTTTTACATCCAAAGAAGTATTCATATGGATTAAAAGATCTTTAATTATTTTTTTTTTAATTTTTTTTTTTTAAGATTATTTAATAAACAAATCAAAAAGAGGTAAAAATAATGAATAAAAAAGGAAAAAAGATAAGTAAGGAAACTGTCGGATACAATTCAGTTCATCAAAGATTTATAATTTTTTAATTTCTCAATTCTTTTTCAAGCTTATTATTTGATTTTTCATTTCCATTCCATAGCCCCCTAGTATTCAATACTAGGGGATGTTTTTTTTTAATGTTCTTGACTTATTTTTATACTTTTTACATAGTTCGAACTTCATTGAAAGTATATATAATAAAACTAAATATAGTAAACAATCTAAATTAATATTAAGCAAAAAACTCTAAATGAGGTAAAAAAAAATGAGAAAAAACGCAGACAAAGGATTAATAAAAATAAATAATTATGGTCAGAATCCAATCCTTCGGGACCTACTTAAATAAATCTTTTTTTTAGTATTTTACTTTTTATTATTTTCTGAATATTTTTGGAAATAAAATGTATGAATTCAGATAAAATCTAAGCTAAAATTTTATATTACAAAAAACCTAATCTACTATTAATTAAATTGTGATTATCAATTTCAACTAATGGCTGCTACTCATAAGTTCCGATTTAAAATTTCAGTAATAGGTGATGGGCAGGTAGGTAAAACTTCACTCATTAAGAAGTTCACTCAAGGATCTTTTGAGAAGGATTACGTGAAAACCATCGGTGCCCAGTTCTCTAAATATGAAAAGGAAGTCGAAGGAGACGAAATACGCTTGATCTTCTGGGATATAGCTGGTCAGGATGATTTTCTATTTTTAAGGCCTTCATTTTATAAAGAAAGCGGTGCAGCAATTATAGTCTATAGTCTTGAAGAAAATGAACTAGGTAAACGGAGCTATGAACACATTGATAATTGGTATGAGAATATAAAAAAGTTCTGTGGGGATATACCGATAATCCTCTTTGCGAATAAAATGGATCTCGTTGAGGAAGATGACATAAATGAAACAGTAATCCAAAATTTAGTAAAACAACATGGCTTTTTAGGGTATTATATTACTTCAGCTAAAACGGGAGAAGGGGTTCACGAAGCCTTTAATACTCTTATTGAAAAATTATATCGTAAATCCAAACCCTTAACAGATGATTGAATAAAATTTAGAAAGTAAAATTAAAAATCAGAATCAAGTTGCTCTATTTCATCCAGATAGAGTTTCACAATTGCGAGCCATCTCTTTTTTGTTTCAAGATCACAAAAACATTTATTAGTATATTCCTGTCCTTTACTAAGATTTTCAATAGCTGAATCATAGTCTTCGAGCTCCTTAAAACAAATTCCGAGTTTAATATAAGTTTGATTAATATACCACTCATCACTGGCCAATTCAATAGTTTTTAGAAATTCTGTTTTAGCTTCTTTATATTCTTCAAAGTTCATTAAAATTTCCCCATAAGTGTCATGATATATACCCAACTCGGGATTTTTTGCTATGAGATCCTCGATTGTGGTGAAAACCTTTTCTTTCTCATCTAGATATTGCAGCCAGTAAATTTTATTTAGCATAAGATTATTATCTTCAGGATATTTCTCAATCAGTTCATTTATGATATCTAAACCGCCTTCAATATCCTTCATTTCTTTAAGAACATATGCTTTCTTAATTTTTAGGTTCCTTTCTGCTTCAGGAAATTCATCAATTAATTTATTTAATATAATAATAATATCTTCAAATTGGTCAAAATAGAGTAAAATCCTAATTTTAGTATTATGAAAATCCAAAGTCTTAGGACTCAGCTTTAATGCATTATCAATTGACAAAAGAGCATCATCAAAATTATTCAATTCAAGCAAAATTTGACTTTCTAAATGAAAGTATCTTGCTTTGATTAGTTTATTTGATTCCATGTTAATTGCTTTCTCTAAATAACTTAAACCGTCTTCTTTATCTGCGATTTCAGCATCAAACAAATAAATTTTATTATAACCATATACAAATCCTTTTAAAGCATAAGGGAGGGTGTGTTCCGGAAATATCTCGATCGCCTTATCACCCATTTTTAACGCATTTTCTAAATCTCCAAGAGCAGTATAGGAAAAAGCTAAAACAAACAGACCAGGTGCATATATTTCATCCTCCCCGTCAATAAGAGATAATTTGATTTTATTCTCTAATAATTCTATTGATTCTTTATTTCGGTTAAGATGGCATAGAATAATACTTTTAACTACATTAAGATCTAAATCCTTTATCTTTTCTTTAGAAGTACTAAAAGCTTTTCCTATTTCTTCCAAGGTAAGAGCTTTATCATATTCTTCAGATTGAATGTAGTTTTGGATCTTAGGTTTTAATTTTCCTGGTTTAAAACAAGAAGCGAGATACGGTTGTAAAACTTCTAAAATTGATGTATCAATAAAATAATTCATTTCACTTTCACTAATAAATTGATATTGGTTTTTTGTAATATCGGCTTGTAAAATGTCTGGGAAATCCTGCCAAATGATGGCTTCCAACTTATCTGAGATCCCAACTAGTTTCTTTTCCCTCTCAATCTTATATGCCAAATAGTTAATATAATCAGGCAAGAATTTTCTTAATGATCTTTTTAATCCTTCATCAAATATATTCTGACAAGCTTCCTCTAAAATTGCATCGACTGTCGTACTCATATTTAAAGGAAGTATTAAATCTGATGAATTCTCAAAAAGCTTGTTTAAATATGTAAATTTAGTGATATGTTCTACAATAATAACCCGAAGCATCATCTCTATTTTTTCATCTGATTGAAAATAAAAATATTTATCAGGAGGAACCGTTAACTTGAAAAATTTTATTGGATAAATTTGGCTTTCAACTATTTCATCAATATAATAATCAAGAGTTGTTTGTTTGATCCCAAATTTCTTTGAAAAATCTTCAGTTGAGATGTACTCAGGATATTCCTCAGGATGATTCATGGCGAGAAAGAGTAATATTTTGCGAAAATCGTCTTCATCTTTTAATACAGTTTTAATCTTTTCATATTCTAACCTTAATACACTATTAAGGAATCGGAATTGAATATCCCGATCTTTAATTTGAAAACTTTCAAAGAACGTAGTTGTTTTATTGGTAAGATCTGCTATTCTTTTACTTTCTTCTTCAAGTATTGATTGTCTGTCTAATTCATAAAAACTTAACATTTTAGAATACTGCGATTTACCTGGGCGAGTAATCCTATATTCTTTATTTTCCTTTGCTACAAATCCTTTGTCCATTAAGATATTCATATTCTTGGATAGGGAGGATTGATTAATTGAAAGAGGTTCCTCTAGAAAATCAGCCCACTTACAAAAATTATTATTATACACCATCCATAAGATTGTATGGTCATAATTCCTTTTATTGAGAATTACCCTCGGAGGATAACTCAATTTTCTTCCCCCCTTCTTAACTTGCCCTAACTCATAATATCTTTCTCTTCCTTTAGAAGTAATCTTATATTCATTAAATTCACTTTTTAAAATAAAACCCGTGCGTTTGAGTCTATTCAGATAAATGGATAGTGTCGATTTGTTCACTTTTTCTTTCAAATCTGACCATGAACATACTTCATTATTACTTAATATCCATAAAATAATGTACTCATAATTGGGTTTACCGATGAGAGGGTTAAAAAAATCGTCAGGGGGATAATTACAAGGATTAACCAATTTATTTACCAAAATTAACCTTTTGTATAATTAATATATAGAAGGGGTCTATATAAATATATTTTGTTTCGAACTCTAATTAGAGTTCAAAATGAATTACTATTATTAGATGAAAAATATCCCAATTGTTTGAAGAAAAAGGATACCCTCTAAAGAAAGTCCAAGACTCCACTCAGAGTTTACAGAAGTGAACTATATATTAAACCAAGATCTAATTATATTTAATAAAAAATAAAAAAAAAGTGATAAGAAAAAATGACCCAAACTTATGAAGAAGTAATAATAATAACCGTCCCTGAAGTTGAAGAACAAGAAGTTCAAACTCCTATGGAGAGTGAAGTCGATGAACTACTTGGAGATTTAAATCCACGATATTATGAAGAATCTCTTTCATTTAAAAATGCAAAACAACGCATAATTGCTTCAGATATTAACGCAGGATCTAAATTCAACTTCTTTAGTACTTTTTAGATTTAACAAGTTTTTTTCCCTAATTTTTTATGTTTATCAAATTTAATTTATCCTGGTTTATTTTAATAAAAAAATGTTCAGGGTTAATCCCCTTTTTCACCATAATCCTTGCTATATGATATATATATAAATTTTCTGTTTTTGAAATCCTTAAAAATGAATTCCATTATCAATTATATGATAATGACAAGCATTTCTCCGAGAGCTCACCTAAGCAATTATAAATATGCGATAAAAATTATTGAAGATTGTAGAGATATTTGGCTTCAGGATCAGTATCCCAATATTGATCAATTATTATATGATTATGATTTAATTGACATCACAGGGAAAATCCAAGATTTTAAATCTTACTATCAATTTAGGGATGCGCTTGATCATTTAACTGATTATAGCTTTATAAGGATTTTAATAGATTCTAGATCAATTTCTCGAATATATAAGGGAAATAGAGATATCCCATATACTTTTACCTATGAAGATTATTGGTCGAAGAATGTTTAAATAAATTACTTTTCCCAATTCTATTGGATCTAAACCTACTTTTTGGGATAGAACTTATATTAAACATCTAAAATTTCAATAGAAAACTGTTTAAAAATCTAAAACAAGTCTTGGACTCCGTTTAAACTTCGTGAAGTTAAACTATTAATGAAGCCATGTTCTAGTTAATCTTATGAAAAGAAGAGAGGGTGATAGAATGGAACAAGTTATTATTGATAAGAATTCGAATATCGAAGTTGAAGAACTTTATATAAGTCTGAAAAAAGCATCAAAACAAGAAGTCGCTGAAGAAGGTAAAAAACAATATGAGTTACATGAGTTTTTAAAGGATTTAAATCCCAGATACTTTGAAGAATCTATTCCCGTTAAAGACGTTATGGATAGAGTTTATAGTTCAGATTTTATATTCCGTGCCAATTTCAATTTTTCAAGAATGTTTTAGTTTGCTATATGTTATTTAAAAAAGAAAAGAGAGGTGGTTAATA
>JAGXNO010000088.1:0-3307 GCA_019894975.1 Promethearchaeota archaeon
AACGTATTCAACTGCATTATCGATTTCCTGGGTAAAATTCCATGCATTTCTTGGATGGGATGTGTCTTTGATTAATAATGGTAACAAATCTGATGGAATAGCATTATATCCTCGACTAACAATTTTACGGGGAAGTGCAATATTAACGTCTGATGGGTACACTACATAAGGTCTTCCCGCTATGATCACTGATGGTTTCTTCAATAGATCTTTCAATTTTTTCTTTCCAAATTCATTATATATTTCTCGAAACATTTTATAATGAGATAAGGCAACTAATCCCGCATTAACCCCCATATTTTCTTTTAGTCCTATCGCTACTGCTATTCTGCCAAATTCCTTTAAAGTAGTCTCTATAAGATGTTCCGAGAGACCAATATGAGGGGATAATATTTTTTGACCTGAATTCTCAAAAGCGGCTCGGATAATATCTGGAATAGTAGTTGTTGAAGGGCAAGTATAACCATGGATATATCCTGTTGGTATTTCCAATTCAATGACATGTGGTAAGAATATATAATCTACATTACGGTTTATAAGATCATTTACAGCACCATGAACTAACTCGCACGGATAACAGATTGGCGCTTTAGTTTTTGTGTTGCCTATTTTTGAAGGTTTTGATAAAACAACATCATACCCAAGTTCGTTGATGAATTTTGCATAAAGTGGGAAAAGATTATGAGACGTTAAAGCCATAGGTATCCCGATCGTACCGAGAGGATTCTTTAAAGAAATAGCACCAAACTCATCAAAAATCATTCTATTTCGTAATTCTACGAGATCTTGCCCTTCTTTTATTTTAGAGTCCTTCTGGCGCAATAGTCTATATTTTGAGCATAAACCTCCGAAAGGATAAACTTTACCTCTTATGATAATGTTTTGAATCTCGCAATTATTATCACATGCATTACATCTGAATGTATTTTTGATTTGTATTTCTCCTTTTAACAAACTTTTTAGTCTATAATTCTCTTCGGAGATTATGTTTCTTGTTAGGAGATCTCGCGTCATAAGGGCTGCCCCTACAGCACCCATAAGTTCTGGATGAGCTGGAACTATCACATTTCGCTGTGAGCGGGCAGCAATAGCTAAAGCAACTGATTTGTTAAGAGCCACACCCCCCAGAAAAAGAAGATTTTCTCCAATTTGTCGAGGTCCAACAATACGTGAAATATAATTATCTGCAATAGAATAAACTAATCCTGCAACTACATCCTCAGGATTTGCTCCTTGTTGAAGGGCATTTCTTAAATCAGTATTAATAAACGCTGCGCATCGTTCTCCAAATGCTATTGGATGATTACTTTTTTCTGCTATATCACTAATTTTTTCTACAGCGATACCCATATCTACTGAGGCTGATTCTTCAAGAAAGCTTCCTGTTCCAGCAGAACACCCCTCATTCATTGCATAATCAATTGGAACACCTTTTAAAAATGAAATAAATTTTGAGTCTTGACCCCCAATTTCAAATACGGTATCTACATCTGGAACTTCTTCTGTAGCTGCTCTAGCATGAGCTAATATTTCATTAAAACTTCGACAGTTTTCTAAATAGACTGAAACCATCTCTCTGGCGGAGCCTGTTACCCCGCTCTGAATAATTTTTATAGACTTCTCTCCTACCTTTTCCAAAAGCTCAATAAGACATTGTTTTGTTGCTAATATAGGATTTCCCAATGTTCTTAGATAAACAGTTGCACCAATCGAGTCATCTTTGATGTTAAATAAAACGGCTTTAGTAGTGGTTGAACCGGCATCAACACCTAAGATATATTTATCACCAATCTTTACTTCTTCTCTATTATTTAGTTCAACTCGATAATCTAATAGGTGCTCTGCATTCTTAAGTGGTTCATGAGTAGGAAACTCAATTTTAGAGGATTTAAACCGCTCATCTGACTGTAAGGTCGAATTTTGTAACTCAGCTGCAAATAGTGATGCACCAAATACTTCAAGATAAGGACTTTCAGGCAAAACTTTTATTTCAGAATCAGCAAGAAATTGAGACAAATTTTCAATAAAAATCTTATTTAATGTTACTCCCCCTGAAATAGCTATTAATTTAGTTGGCCATTGAGCAGCTTCAATCATTTCACTAACTTTTCTTGCTAAATCATGAATTAGTGTTTTGGCAATATCTTCTGGTTTGCATTCCCCTTTATTTAGTTTATGAGTTGCATCCGATTTGCAATGAACAGAGCATCTTGTAGCCAATTGTGTGAAATTACCAATTTCACTTGCTTTTATTCCTGCTTCTATTGATAATCCCATCCTTTGGAGTTGTTGGACAAGAAATTCGCCCGTTCCAGCTGCGCATTTTGAAGTAGAAATAATATTTTTTATTATCCCATTTTTCATAGGATACACACTGAAGGTTTCTCCACCAAGTGAAAGAAGTATGTCAGGTTTTAGATTATAGAAAGATAAAGCTTTTTCCAAACATTCTACCTCAGAAATATAAGGAAGATGCAAAAAACTGGATGTTGCTGAACCCGTGATTACAATTTTTGATTTTTGGTCAATATTATAACGCTTAAATATTTCTTGTACCTTCCTTCTTGGAGAACCTTCATGTCTCACGACTTCACTTAACATTTCTCCACTTGTTGATCTACGAACCCATTTTACGGAAACAGCACCAATTTCCAAACCTTCAAAATATTCTGTTTTACGCTGACTTATTCCAGAAAGAGTTTCATCTGACATTGTTTATCGGCTATGTTTTGTTTCTGTTATTAAATTAACTCTTTAATTATAAAATCAAATAATAAGTTAATTCTATCAATAAATAATTTATAAAAGTTTTACTTTAAAACACACTATCAGAAGTAGTACACATTTAGCTATATATAGAGTTCACAACTAATCAAAGATAAAAAGAATTATACTCACAATATTAATTCCCAATTCTCTTCAGTTAAATCTCGACCCCATATTCGGTGAGTTTTAGATTCAATTAATTGAAATCCATTCTTTATATATATTTTACGGGCGGTCTTTAGTTCACTTATAGTTCCTAAAACAACCTTTTGATATCCTTTATTCCTACAGAAATTAAGTGCTTCATAGATTAGCTTCGTCCCTATTCCTTTATTTCTTGCATAAGGTTCAACAAGAAACCATCGTAATTGTGCAATTTCATCATCAACTTTAACAATTGCTATTGAGCCAACAATATCAGTATCTTTTTCAACAATCCATAAATGTTCGTTGTTTGCATCATAGTTCTCAATAAATTCAGACATATATTTAGCCACATAAGCTTCAAAAGATTCATCAAGTTGATTTTCAATAGAATAGA
>JAGXNO010000088.1:3315-7358 GCA_019894975.1 Promethearchaeota archaeon
TAGTTCTCAATAAATTCAGACATATATTTAGCCACATAAGCTTCAAAAGATTCATCAAGTTGATTTTCAATAGAATAAATTACTCCATGCCGATAGATAATATACCCAATATCACCAGATTTATGAGAACGTATACTGTAAAATTCTGCACTCTCTGTTTCGCTTTTTAAAATTCTTTCAATAGTTAGCATGGCATTAACTAGTCGATTTTGGTCCTCATGATTGATATTTGCAAGTATTTTTTCAATTTGTTCATTAGCTTTCTCTTGGAGTTTGGAGATCACTTCTTTCCCTTCTAATGTTAATGAAAGATGTTGTTTACGCATATCTGTCCTTAATTTTTCCTTACGAATTAAATTTTTCTCTTCAAAACCACGCAATATTCGACTGAGATATGCTGGATCTAAGTTAAGTAGTTTTACAAGCTCACTCGCAGTTATAGGTGAGACACGATTAATTTCAAACATAATTCTCACTTCAGTTAAAGAATAATGGCTTTTTAGCAACGTCTTATCTAAAAGCCCAAGCAAAGTCGTATAAAAACGATTGAATCTCCTTATTTTCTCTATTCTATCTAACTTACCTGTTGGCATTTTCAATCTTAACTAATGATTATTTATATATAAATGTTGACAAACACAACTAAATACTTGAGATTATCAAGCAAATATTAAATCCCAGAAAAACTTCAAAATCATTCCAAAGGGTTTTATAATATCTTTTTACTGCTATAATCTTAAGTATACCATATTAAAAATTAAGAATAATAAAAAAGGATGTAAAATAAAATGAGTTTTGATGAGTTTGATGAGGATTTAATTGGAGAAGAACCAGTAAAATCAAAAACTCCAGCATCTAAGATACCTTCAGGAGGAAAAAAGCTAACCCTTTATTTCATGTCAACCATTGGTCCCGGTGAGAAAAAAGAAAAATTAACTGTGAATGATGGAAACCATGTGGATGACATTAAGAGTACATTAGGAAGTCTATATGGACTTGATCCTAATGACTTTCACTTATCTTCAGGTGGTGTAACTATGGATGAAAATAGTTCCTTAAGGGATTACGATGTAAATAATGGAGATGATATACTTTTAATCCCCGCAAGTACTGCGGGATAAATTTCTATTCTTTTTTTTTTATTAGTATTAAGCAACTTAAGAAGAAATAAAAATATTTTTAACCTACTTTTCTTCTAATTTATTTTTAACTATACAATAAAGTGTATCGGTAGCAGCAACTGTCAAACAACCATTGCAATTGGTACAAAGTGGGGGTGTTAAATCCCCAGTTTTCCAACGATTTGGAAGATTTGGTTCATATATTAATGGTCTACTCAAAGCTATAAAATCAGCTATATCATCTTTAAGAAAATCTTCCATTATTAATGGATCTCTGACACCACCTTGAAGTATAATTGGTCGACCTTTCATTATAGGTTTTAGCTTTAGGACATTCTGAAGAAAATAATTCTGATTTATCCCTGATTTAATCATAACAGAGGGAAAAGTCTTTCTCTTGCTAAATTTTAAATCATAACGACCAGAACTCGGCTCTATTGCATCATAACCAGTCTCAATAAGAATTTTAGCCATTTCTTTTGCTTCATCCAGCGTTAATCCATCTTGAAGATAATCTTTCGTATTTAGCTTAATAATTATAGGAAAATTCTTGTCTACCTCTTCTCTAAGTTGATTATAAATATCAACAAGTATCTTAGATCTTTTTTGGTAACTCCCCCCAAATTCGTCAGTACGCTTATTTGTATAAGGAGAAACGAAATCACTGAGCAAATAACCATGAGAACCATGAATTTGCACCATATCATAACCACATTCATAAGCTCTCCGGCCAGTATCTACAAAATTCTTAATAATTTGTCTTACTTCCTCAGTCGTTAACTCACGGCATGGTTTCTTAAGAACTCGGTTTATCATTGGGGAAGGTCCGACTGGTTCAAAATTTGTATTTCCAAAAATAAAGGCACCATTACCCGTGTGAGCAATTTGAGCGGCTATTTTTACCTCCGAAAAGTCATGGACCGTTTTTACTAGCTCTTTTTGTCTAGAAATATAAGAATCATCATATAAACAAGCCATTTTGTGGGTAGCTGCACCTGAGGGATCTACAGCCAGATATCCTGAAATTATTAATCCCGTTCCTCCATCAGCTAAATCCTTAAACAGGTTAATCAAATCATCAGTAACATAGCCTTCATTTGTTGCTTTTGCCACCCAAGTTGCTGATCTGATGATCCTATTTTTGATTTGAACATTTCCTATTTTGCCAGGGCTAAAAAGATTCTTTAATTCCATGACATTTGAATTTTAACTTAATTTTTGTGAAATGAATAATAGAAATAATTTAATGAGTTAGACGTGTTAAAATAAAACACTTGGTTTCCTTAAAATACCACGACCTGCAACCAATCGATTAATCTGGTTTGTACCTTCATAAATCTGAGTTAATTTGGCATCACGCATAAGCTTTTCCACAATAGCACCCTTCATGTATCCTGAACCTGCCAAAATTTGGACCGCATCAGTGGTAACTTTCATGGCAGCATCAGATGCAAAACATTTCGCTAATGCAGCTTCAGTAGAACATCTTATGTCTTGATCTAGCATCCATCCTCCTTGAAGGTACATAGCCCTCGATGCAACGACCAGGGCATTCATATCCGCCAGCATAAAATGGACACCTTGAAATTGACCTATTGGTTGACCAAATTGTACTCTCGTGTTTGCCCATTCAACCGCTTCATCCAACGCTTTTTGAGCGATACCTGTGCAAACAGCAGCAATGTTTACTCTTCCTCTATCAAGTGCCATCATAGCAAGTTTAAATCCTTGGCCTTCTTCTCCGATAAGATTTTCTGCACTTAACTCGACATCAGTAAATTTCAACTCTGCCACATTTAATGCTCTATGACCCATCTTATCCTCCACCTTAACTACTTCTATCCCTGGAGTGCTTCTGGGTATTGCAAAACAGCAAATTCCTTTCGTTCCAAGACTTCTATCGATTGTAGCAAATAAACAGAGTAAATCAGCATACTTTCCATTAGTAATAAAACGTTTTGTCCCGTTAATAACATAGCCATCACCTTTCTTTTCTGCTACAGTTTGCATTAAGGCAGCATCAGAACCTGCCTCAGGTTCAGTGAGGCAAAAACACCCGCTTCTGTAACTTTTAGTCATAGTTCCTATAAATTTTTTTTTCTGCTCCTCTGATCCACCAATTTGTATAGGCGCCATTGACAAATGTGAAATTCCCATCATCTGAGCTATTGAAGGACATTCATAATTTAATGCCTCGGTTATAATATAATGTTCTAAATAACTAAATCCAGAGCCTCCATATTCCTTAGGAATATTTGTATACATTAATCCTAATTTATGCGCTTTTTTTAGAATTTCTTCAGGATAAGTACCCTCACTATCAAATTCAATCGCTACAGGTTTTATCTCCTCGGTAGCAAACTTCCTTGCTTTCTCGAGTAATCTCTTCTGTTCCTCACTTAAACTAAAATCTATCATAATAAATATCTCTCTCTCTATTATTTTTAAATATGTTTTGATTATCTAATATTTTATAGTAGGATAGCAATATTCGTATTACTTTTATTTTAAGTTTATTTACAAACTAACTCTACGGATAAAATACCTTAATATTGCTTCTTCAACTGAAATCTTGTTGTCAGTGTGCTTTCTCCTTATACTTTAAGCACAGATAAGCATAGAACGTAATCCATTTACTTACCAAACCACGTTTTTCAAATTTCCAATATTTTGATTTCGTATTACTATCAATAATATATTTCCCTTCTTCTGTTTTGTGCCATTTAAGATGATTCCATGCGGGTTCCATTCTCGGGTCCGTTCCATATCCCATTTTTGCTAATGGTAGCAATACATCGAGAAATCCAAATCTATGAGTAAAGGGAAACATCGTTAATCTTGTCTCAATTCTTACATAAGTTTTAGGATTTGCTGTTTGATATAATATATTGCGATTAAGAAAATATTCAACTATTTTCTTAC
>JAGXNO010000089.1 GCA_019894975.1 Promethearchaeota archaeon
GTTTTACATTGGTTCTATAAAATAATTGAATTTCATCTTTTTCCCAGCGTTTGAATGGATTAAAATTACCTTTTTTTATATCTTTTTCCAAATCAATAATTGAATCACGCAAAGCAACTAAAGCCCCAATTAATTTCCCTAGATCTTCTAACTTTCTCTCTATAATTTTATTAGCCTTCGCTCCAACTGCCGCATATTTAAAAATTAGTCCATATCCTTCTCCAACTTTGTTAAAGTAGACCATTGGATTAGAAATCTCTTTTTTCTCTTCTAATAATTCAATTTGTGATTCAATTTGAGACAATAAATTCTCAAGTTTATAAGTATCGTAAAATATTTTACTGAAAAGATTATAAAATACCTTCAAAATCTTTTTCTTGATGAAAGAAAATATATTTTTAGAATTAGTATCCCTACTTTTATCCCTCAATTTATGTAGTATCGTTAATTGTAAAATATATTTAGAGTAATTCTGGGCAAATTTCTCATTTCCTCCTAAATTAAGAGCTAATTTATAAATTCCTTCACATCGTTGAAATGATATACAATTCTTCTTATTAACCGTTTTAAAAAAACACTCCATTGAGTATGCCCCTTATATATAAGATTTCAAATTCGTGTTATTTTCTATTTTGCTTTTTAAATATATAAGCTTTTTGAAAAGTATTTTCTGTTCAGTGTTCAAAACGTTGAAAATAAATTATTAGAGAGAATATAGAAAAACCATTTTTAAATTAGTATTTCAACCGCTTTCAAACTCATCAGAAGAATTCGAAAAAATTCTAAGGAAGTTCAACAAGCTACATTCGATTTAAGGTTTTACCTTTTCGAGAAATTGTCTAAAGGTTTCATAATTCATTACTCCAACAAATTTTCGTAATAATTTTCCTTCCTTAATAAATAAAGTTGTAGGGATTGAAGAGATTCCAAAAGATTGAGCAATTAGAGGATTCTCATCTACATTGATTTTCGCAAATATGAAATCCGTATAGTATTCCTGCTGTAGTTTCTCGAAAATTGGAGCAAAAATTTTACATGGTGAACACCAGACAGCCCAAAAATCAATAACTATAATTTTATCGTTAAATTGATTCGTTAGTCTTGTTAAATCTTGTTCACTATTAATAGTTATAATTCCATTGGGCATTCTCTGCATATTTAATAGCAGTTCTACTTTTCTCTGTCGTATTTTTTCTAAGTCATTATCAGACATTTCAATGGTGCTTTCTGAACGTTCTTTATTAAATGAAATAAGAAGTTTTATTTAAATATCTGGATTATGAATAAAAATTCACGTTATTAGAACGAATATTAAAAATAATGTCAGATCGAAGAAAATAAATATTTTATATTCACCCTTAGAACTCAGTTTAATACCATTTTACATTGTCAATATTTTCAAAAGATTTAACAAAAGAGCTCATCTTTCTATTAAAAATACTTAAAAGACTATAATTCCTTAGTTTTACTTATATTAGATGAAGTAACAATTATATGAAAATACATTCACTCTTTATCTTAAAAAAAACGGGAATTTGCATTTATAACAGAAATTTTACCAGTGATTTTGAAAAACTTGAAGTTAACTTAATTACCCCATTTTTTTCTGCCATTTTTTCTTTTTCTGAGAATGTAATTATGAAAGAAACACCAGAAATCTTAGAGATGAGTGAATTACGATTTGTTTTTAAAGTGCAAGGGGATCTGATTTTCACAATCCTTTCAGATTCTAGTGTAAGCCTTATATTTATAAATTCTCGCCTATCAAGAATAATAGATGAATTTCTTGATATATTCCCCGATTTAACCCAAATAATAGATTATCAACATATAGATGAACCCAAATTTGATGAGTTGGTTGATTCATTAATTACAGGAGAGGAAGAGATCTATCTAAGTAAAGTTTTTTTCCAGAAAGTAATTGATATTTTTAAAGAGTTAATGTATGAAAATGAGATTATTGGGGCGGCACTTCTCTCAACAAAAGGGAATGTTATCTATACCTCACTCCCGAATGAGATACTAGTAAATTCTCTTAAAGAATTGGAAATTAGATATATGGTAGGAGCGGTTACCTTACCAGAAATATATAGTCGTCTAGAAAATGGGCAAAAAGTTGTTTCTAAAATTATTGATATTCCTTGGAAGCTTGATCCATTATTAATTGTTATTCTTTTTGAAAGTACGGTACCTTTAGGAATGGCAGAGGTGAATTTAGAAAAGGTTGGTAATAGGATCATTAATATCATATAACAACATTATGGTTCTAAAAATAATTAAGGTTTGATCAAATTAATTCTAAAAATTAAAAACTAAAATTGTATTATCATTAGTAATTCTATTCATGATTTTGTACTGATTTATCATGTATGATGTTATAATCGTTGGCGCAGGAGTATCAGGTGTAACTTTTGCTTCTAAAATCTCAAAATACGCTAAAACCCTGCTTATAGAAGCTCAAGATTATCAAAAAGAGATACCAATAAGAACAAATATCTTTCCAGAGCATAATAAACCATTTATTAAAGAAGAACTTGATTGGAATAATAAGAAAATCTTTCCACATCCTCATACTACCTCAAATTATATGAGTGATGAGTTTAATGGCGTTATTGACTCTAAAGAATTTGGGATTCCTTTAGGAAATATAAGTTATACAGAAAATCTTATTCAACACCTAATAAATCAGTTTGAATCCCAAGGTGGGATCTTCAAATCTAATGAAAGAATTTCAAAAATTAATAGGCATAATGATCATTTAGAAATAATTAACCTCAAGGGAGAATCTTACAATTCAAAACTATTGGTATTGGCAACAGGTTCACGAGGTTTTGAACTACAAAGATCACTCGGCTTTGGTGCCCCCGATTCCTATGCAGGAGTCTATCTTCACCTTTTTGGAGATGAGAGTAAAATAAACGAGAATTTAGATTATAATTACTCATTTCATATTAATCCTAAGATTTCGATCAATGGACCTTTTTTCTTTAACAAGGGCGTTGAAAGAATTTCCGCGGGTTATTTAGGTGAGAAACATCAATCAAAGGAAGAAATTATCTCGAAGTTAGAGAAAATATTAAAAAATTATAAACCAATACAATCAATCGTAAACGGTTTGTCTTATAATATATCTGACGCCGTCGTAGGTGAAATATCTAAACATCCAATTAAAAAATACTCGGATGATCGCGTTCTTATTCTTGGGGAAGCCGCAGGAATTGTATCGGCATTCTTTTATGAAGGTTTATTACCTGGAGTTGCATGTGCAGATATTGCTGCTAATACTTTAAAACCATTGTTCGAAAAAGGAAGTGATTTTAGTGGAACTGAACTCCAGAAATATGATAAAGAAGTAAATCGTGTTTTAATGACCTACTTTAAAAATGGAAATGCTTTTGAATACTTGATATACAATGAAAGTTCTTCTGTAAAAAATCTTTGGCGCTTATACACCAAATTACTAAGCGAAAATAGAACTTGTAGAAAATATATATATGAAGCATATATCAACCATGACCTCTCCAAACATAAAGTAGCTAATGATAGATATGTGGGAGAGAAATTGTTTGGGATGCTTCCAACTCTTTCGAAAGTTTCTCTAAGCCCAAAATTCCTGAAGGCAATGTTTTTATTATGAGGAATAGCTTTATCAAATATTGACTGCTTTACTAAACAAAATTTAAATATTTTCTTGGGTTTTTGTAATAGTGATCTAAAATGGCTGACCAAAATTTAATGGATGAATCTGAGGTAGGAATCTATCGACAATTACAGCAACATCTCGATACATTACCTGTTGGATATCCCCCTGCAGAGTCTGGAGTAGATTTAAGGTTATTAAAACAGGTTTTTACCCCTGAAGAAGCAAAAATTGCATCAAATTTAAAATATGCTTACTTTAATGATTTAGAATCATTAGATAGTATTCAATTGCGTTTTAAATCATTGGGATTTAAGTACACCGAAGAACAATTAGAAAACCACTTAGATAATATGGCACAAAAAGGCGCGATTATGACATTGAAGGTAGATAATCAGAAAACATACGGCAATGCTATGTTTATAATTGGAATTTTTGAGTATCAGGTAAATAAGTTAACCAAACAATTTGCTGAAGACACAGACCAATATTTTAAAGAGGCTTTCATGATGGGTACTGGCAAAATCCCTTCCCCTGCTCAATTACGCACTATCCCTGTTGGAATTACGATTGATCATGAAGTTCAGATCGCAAGTTTTGATGATGTTAAGAAAATAATTGAAAACGTAGAAGGGCCATTAGGCTTAATTAATTGTGTATGTCGACAAGCGAAGGAAGAAATTGGGCACACTTGTAAGACTACTTCGAGAAAAGAAACGTGTATGGGTTTTGGACCGATGGCTCAAATGTACAACGATATGGGATGGGGACGAGAGATCAGTAGAGAAGAGGCAATTGAAATTTTGAGGAAAAATGAAGAAGACGGGCTTGTTATCCAACCAGGGAACGCTCAAAAGACTGATTTTATTTGTAGCTGTTGCAGTTGTTGTTGCGAAGGATTATCGAATATTAAACTTTTACCTAATCCCGCAGACGTGATACCAACTAACCATTATGCTGAAATAGATTCTGACTTGTGCATTGGTTGTGGAACATGTGTTGATAGGTGTCCGATGGAAGCAATTACACTTGATGATGATATTTCCTCTATAAGCCGATTAAGATGTATTGGATGCGGAAATTGTATTAGTGTGTGTGATTCTGGAGCACTAAGTTTAACGAAAAAAGAAAAGCAGGAAGTTCCCGCTGAAACGATGACAGACTTGTATCATAATATTGCCACAGTTAAAACCGAGTACCTTGAAAGAGAACAAAGGAAAAAGGAAAGACGAGAAAAATGGGGTAGAACTTAAATTGATTTTTATCAACATTAATACTTTTTTTTTAAATCAAATCTTAATCTAACTATTTAATTCTTTTAATTATAGATTTTATAAATTTAAAAATTTCAGGATAAGATCTATGATTCTTTCTACCTTCTCAATTATACCTCTGAAGGCGCATTCTGTATTATTTTTACAATTTAATCGTTCTTTCTTAATAAATTCAATATCATTTTGGGATTTTTTACAAAAATGTGATGTTAAATAGACTTAACATCCCATGAATCTCTGTTATGAGCCTTCTTTGCTTGCTATCTGATCATTTCGAAACATTTAAATATGCATGTTAAGTATATTAACATAATAACAGATCATTTTTAATATCAATTGGTAGGAAGTAGATACCACTAGATAAAAATGATTAAAAATATATAACATATAAAAAAATTGGTGAAAAAAAATATGAGTAAAGAAAAAAAATCATACGAAGGTAGTATTTCTAGCTCTTATATAAACAAAGAATTGCTAAAAAGCGCATTATTACTTGGTATTATTGCTACCGCTACCGCAGGAGTGTTTCTCGCGGGAGTGTTTCTGGCATGGTGGATTATTCCTATAGAATGGATATATTTAATATTCATAATAATTTATAGCCCTTTTGTAGTAATAATAATCCTCGTTTATGGCTACAATAGGCTCTATGTCAAAAATTTCACATACACAATTTCAGAGGATCATATCATTATAAGGCATGGTGTGTTGACAAAAATAGTCGCAACGATACCCTACAGTAGAGTTCAGAATATTAACATAGTAAACGGGGTGTTTGATAGGATGTTCAAGACTTTTACGGTGAAAATCGAGACTGCGGGATCAAGTGCAGCAGCAGCAAGTGCTCAGAGAGGAATTGTGAGACCTGAAGGGTATATTCCAGGCTTAAATGACCCTTATATCATTGAAAAGAAGATTAAGGAGATGATGACAAAATATTCTACGGTTCCAAGTGGCCTCGAAGATAAGATATTCAAACCTGAAGAGCTAGCATTTGATAACTTTATTAGCTATATCCTTTCGAAGATGCGGGAAGGTGAGAAGTTGAAGACCTCTATTACGGAATTACGGGAAAAAGCCAATCTTTCTGCTGCTGATTTGGCTGAAAAGGTTGGTGTTCCACTTCAAACGATTAATTATTTAGCAGAGGGAAGATATAACCCAAGTTTAGCATTAGCTTATAAGATTGCAGAAGTACTACAGTGTAAAATAGAAGATTTGTTCAAATTGGTTTAAAAATTTATTATTTTTTTTAATTATTATTATGATTATTATGAGTCCGGAATGAGTGATGGAATGGTGAGACAGCATGAAATTTAAAAAAATAATCTCTTCAAGGATAAGACAATTCAGGGAAGAAATGGATCTGTCCCAAATAGAATTGGCTAAGCTTGTAGGGGTTTCTCGCCAGACGATCTATTATTTAGAGCGGGGTTCGTACAATCCATCTCTAACGATATCCTTTAAAATATCGGAAATCTTGAAAAAACCGATTCATGAGATATTTTACCAAGAACCGATAATTAAAGATATCTTGGAGGGTAAGCCTTTATCAGAAATAAGGGAGATTGCTGAAGTAGCAGGACTCAACCTCGAGCAACTTGCTTCTTTAAGCAAAATAGATGAGGAAGAGCTAACCTCAAGTTTTAACGATATTTTATTAGTTAAAATTGCAATGGGATTAGGAATGGAGTTTGAGGATCTTTTCGAGAAAGAAGCTGAAAATTAAAAATCTCTAATAAAAAAACAAAATAAAAAATTTGGAAGTGAAAAAAAAATGGAAAAATTAGCAATAGCGACCAAAGATCTCACAAAGATTTTTGGTGATATTGTAGCTGTAAAAGACTTAAATATTGAGATCACTTATGGTACAACTTATGGTCTTTTAGGACCAAATGGAGCGGGTAAAACTACAACAGTCAGGATGTTAAATGGAATTATTTCCCCCTCAAATGGTACTGCTTTTGTAGGGGGTTATAATATCCTCACTCAAGTTAATGAGGTGAAGATGATCTGTGGATTTCTATCGGAATCACCTGGATTATACTCAAAATTAACTGCTAAAGAGTTTTTGGAATTCATTGGTGAGCTATATTATTTACCGAAAGCAACCATATCCAATCG
>JAGXNO010000008.1 GCA_019894975.1 Promethearchaeota archaeon
GGGTTTACCCGTATATGTAGAAACTAATACCGAAAAGGCTATGTCAATTTACCAGAAATATGGATTCGAAATACTTAAGCATGAGATAATCCCTGAAACTCCTGTACCTCTTTGGTGTATGCTAAGAAAACCAAAGTAAGTTTGATTTTTGGAATCATGACCTCAAATCACATAGGCTTTTGCAATTTTATTGCCATTTAATTCTATTCGCCTTAAAATTCCTTAATTCTTTATTCAACTCACCGATATGATGTGCAGCATGTCTGATAGAATATATGTGTCTTTCTAAATTCGACGTAAAGGTACCGAAATCATCCTTAGATAAAAAATAATCATCGGATTTTTCTTTTAATTTTATGTGCCAACTATCTCTAATCTCATCAATAAACTCCCTAACTAATTCCTTTGGTATTTTTGCCATTTTTTCTAAAGACTTGACCCCGTTATCTTTTTCCCAGTTTATATCTGCACGTTCACCCCACACCATCCCCTTGGGATCGTCAAGAGTATAATAAAAGATTCCTTCTACCACATGAAATGAGTTCCACGCATAACCCCACATGTTTTTAAAGTACTTCCATACATCATCCGAAGCATTATCAATGGCATCGAACATCATTTCCCAAATTTTATCATATTGTGTTGCGATTGCTTCCCCGATTGACGTATTTTTAGTTTTTTCATTCATATTCTAAAATCTCCCTATTTCCTATTTTAACATTAGTTAATTATTTAAGATTTAATAGCTCGCTGGTTTATTTAAAATAAATAATTTAATCAATAACATTATTCTTAAATGTAAAAACTATTATGACTATTTTTCATTAATCTTAATGCAAATACCATGAAAAAAGTCTACTTAGTTGATTACGATCTATGCAATTTGCGTTTTTGTGGACGGCAATGCATCAAAAAATGTCCGATAACGCTCAGTAATGCAAGATTAAATCCTAACAAGAAAAAAAAAGAAGTTCCAGTTTGGCTTCAAAAATCAACAAAAAAAATTAGGATCAATGACGAGGGTTGCCTAAAATGTGGGATATGTGCTAATATGTGCCCCCCAAAGGCCATTTACATTAAATATCAGTTAGAAGAACCCACAAACCTAATTCCAACACATAAATATCCTAACAGTGGAGAAAAGACGGGATTTAGGCTTTATAATCTCCCTACATTAATATCCGGAAAGGTTACAGGTTTATGTGGTCCAAATGGAATCGGTAAGACGACGGTGCTTAATATTATCTCAGGTAATTTGATCCCTAATTTAGGTCAAGTAGATTTAAATACTAATAAGATCCAATGGGAAACTGTTATTAAAAACATCAGAGAAAGCGAAATGAGAAACCATTTTACAGCTCTTTCTCAAAAAGATTGCAAAATTGCCTACAAGCGTCAAGTTTTACGCGTGCTTTTTGACAAGTATAAAGGAAAGCGTGTAATGGATATTTTAAAGGCTGAAAATGAAGTAAGTTTACTTTTTTTTCAACAGATCAGTGATTATTTAGATTTACATGCCATTGCTGATAGATTTTTGAATGAGTGCTCAGGCGGGGAACTACAACGCTTTGCCATTGCGTCTGTTCTTATTAAAGAAGCAGATATCTATATTATAGATGAACCATGCACTTTTCTTGATGTTCAGAAGAGAATGAAGTTGGCCCAATTATTTCGGGCTCGTGCTCAAGGATTTGACAGGGAAAAACCGTGCCCTGTATTAATTGTAGAACACGATTTAGCTGTATTAGATTACGTTTCAGATATTATTCAACTTTTTTACGGTGCACCACATCAATTCGGGATTATTTCAAACCCTTTAACAACAAAAAAAGGAATTAATTCTTATTTAGATGGGTATTTAAAATCAGAAAATATTGAATTTCGAGAAACTAAATATGGTTTTAAACGTTCGTCTAGCGGTCGCACTTGGAGTAACGCAAAAATATTTGCTCAATATGAAAAAATTTCAAAAACATTCAAATCCTTTCGTTTAGACGTAGATCCCGGAACCATTTATGCCTCTGAAATTTTAGGTATTGTTGGTGAGAATGGATGTGGAAAATCTACGTTCGCAAAAATCTTAGCAGGTGAGCTTAAACCTGATGAAGAGTCAAAATTTGAGGGAATACAGGCAAGAGTGTCATATAAACCTCAATATATTACTCAAGATACAACTCAAACAGTCCGGGACTTCATCATAGAAAGATCATATAATTACAATTTTTCGGAAGAAATGCTGCGCGTCTTATATAGGCCTTTAGGAGTCAATAAATTACTGAATAGATCGATTGCAGATCTCTCTGGTGGAGAACTACAGAGGGCCTATATTTGTGCGTGTTTAGCAAAATCCGCTGATCTTTATGTTCTCGATGAACCTTCCGCTTATCTCGATGTTGAGGAACGCATTCATATTGGACAAATCATACGTACGATTGCCAAAAGGAACGCAGCAGTGGCAATCTGTATTGAACACGACATTCAAATAGCAGACGCCTTAATAGATCGTCTTTTATTATTTACAGGAAAACCGGGAATTCTGGGAAAAACTATTGGTCCCCTAAATAAACGCGATGGAATGAATTTATTTTTGGAAACGATCGACGTGACCTTTCGTCGCGACCCAAAAACGGGTAGAGCTAGATTAAACAAGAAAGGATCACAACTCGATAAAGCCCAGAGAGCGTCTGGGCAATTATGGGGTGTAAAACATTAGAAATAATAAATTTATTTCTGATATCCTGATTTTTTTACTTATTTATAGGGTTGAAACTTCATCCTATAGTTTTATTGAGCGTGTTCAGCCAGATGCTCAAGCAAAAGACGAGTTATCAGTTCAGGCTCCATTTGAAGTGCAAAATTACGCGCAATTTTGAGGATCTCGAATCGATACGGCCCCTCTACAAAATGTGCATTCGCCTCAGCCGCTTCTTGGGATACATTACCCGCCTTTGGGGGCCAGATGTACAGAGTGGGCATAGCAACCGGTTTTAATGGTTGTAGTTTAAGAGCCCGATACCAGTTATATACAGCTCGAAGCGCTTCTTCGCTGCTGAGCGCCTCACGGTATGGGTCGGTCTCCTCGGCAGGTAAATCCATACGTTTAAGAGCTAACTCAAACCACTTCAATTCATTGCCCTCTATTCTTGACTCAAGGATATAACTCATCTTTTGTCGTTGTTTATCAGCCGTCTCTGTGGTCATCACCTCGATAAATGCACCCGGATGTGGAATGTTGATGCAAGCCAGCGTCGCTACGCGCTGAGGATGCTCTCCAGCAAGACGCCATGCAACCACAGATCCGATACTGGTAGCCATAAGATGAAAGGGACGATCCCCCCATCCAAGCTGATCTGCAATTGCCAGGATATCTTCCACAAACTCATTTTCAACGTATTGATCCACACCTTCAGGTCGCGCACCTGGACAGTAACCTCTCAGATCAGGCGCAACAGCTCGAAATCCAGCTTCGGCTAATTTCGGTAGCTGATGGTGCCACTCCCAGCTCGTTCGGGGTAAACCATGCAGTAACAGTATCAACGGTCCCTCTTTTGGTCCAGCTGACCAGGCATCAAACGTGAATCCACGAGCTTTAATTTGGATACGGTTCATAATCCTCCTTATGTAACATCATTTTTATAGTATTTTACCTAATATTGCATAAAACGTTATTCAATGTTCCTTTAAAGTAAATTCAGAGTCTGATTTTAATGAATAATCGGAGGAAAAACTTTTAGAAAACTTATAATTCTGACAATCTAGAATGTTACTAATAAGAGGATAATGGACATTATTATGATTTTACGATTTATAGGGTTATGAAGAACTGCGAGAACTGCGGTGCAAAACTAGGGGATCACTATGAAATTTGTCCTTTTTGCTTTGTTGCCTTAGTTTCTGATCCGGAGATCGAAGAGAAACGAAAGAAAAGGAAAAAATCTAAGAAAATAAAGCTATTTTCAATTATAATCTCCTACTCATTATTAATTGGGAGTACGATATTATGGATAATGATAAGTGTTGAATGTTTTAATAGTTATAATCGTATCTGTTATACTACTACTCTGATCCTGATGATCTTATCTTGGATTTTTGCCTGTGTAGCTCCTGTTTTACTTGGAGAAGAATTACCAAAAAGGGGAAAAAAAAAGTAAAAATTCCATCTTACTTAGGATAAAGTGTCATTTTTTTTTATGAAGAGCCTGAGCTCCGTGAAGACATTAAATCAAGCAAGGACTCGGAGGTTATTACAGAATCGCATTTCGAACAAGAGTGGACTATTACAGGTATGGCTCCAATTCGATCTAAATATTGGTCAACAAATTTTAGACTATATTTTGCCATTCTTTTTATCATCTTTCCCCCAAATGGGACAACTTCGGCTTGAATTTCTATGAAATTTTCGTAAGCTTGTATTAGATCACTTTTAAACTTATCATTGATAGATGTTGGGTTTATTTCGAGTTTTAATTCGAGGTTTTCTTTACAATATGGGCATTTTGACATTCAAAATCACATTATACCTAATTTAATTATTGAATTTCTGCAATATAGTTAATCATTCTATTTAAAGGGTAGAACAATCTCACTAATAATAGTATTAAAGCAATGGTTTTGTGAATATTTACAAGAAAAAAAATTAAAAAAAAAAAGAATGTTAGCTAATCTCTGAACCACATAAAAAACAATATTTTGCTGGTCCAGATAATTTGGCACCGCAGCTTGGGCAAAAATTGATGTTTCGTTCAAGGTTGTTTATTGGTTGAGGTTTAGGTAAGGTCGTTTGCAGTTCTAAAGATTCTGGGGCGTTATAAGTTGACAATTTGTTTAATGCTGCGAGCATAAAATAGCCTTTCACCTGATAGATAAAGCCGATGATTGCGGGAACGATTAAAAACCATAATGAACTTAAGAGTGTACCTTTTTTTAGTTTATCACACCCTTCAATTGCCTCTTTAGATATATTAGCGGGAAACATCTTAAAATTATTCTCAAAAAATAGTTTCAGGTTTTTCCACGCTTTCATTTCAGCTGCTACACCTACATATATAAACACTATACCCGATATCATAAGAATTATAGGTATAGAGAGCGAGACATATATAGGAAATGGGGTTGAGATAAAGAAAAATAATGCAAGGTTAACTCCTCCGGCAATCAAGACGACCATACCACATATTCTTGATATAATTCCCCTGATGTACTTTGAGCGAAATTCATGTAACCATGAGTTATTCAAAGTGTTATTTACCCTTTTAAGACTTCCCATTGCAATAAAAACAAAAATCATTGCTATAATACTAGCTATTCCTGCGGTGATGCTTACAATCGTTAAAATTGCAGCAATTCGCATATATTTTCCAAATTCATGGAATTCTTCTTTAACAGTTATATTTGACATTTTCATTTTCGAATTTAATTATTTAGGTATTTATCATATTCATCTCAAAGACAATTGATTAAAGAGTGGGAGTCCATTAATTGCTATTTTTTATATCAATCTAATAAAAGCATCACCTCAATTCGAGGGAAATGCTTTCCATTGTTTCCACTAATCTCTATTTAAGCCATGCAGACTTTCTTGGCAAGATGATCAAGACTCACATCTAGAGAAGCGTAGAAATTATAGTTGCCCAAGCGATTTATAGACTGCTAGGGCAAGGTTATTAGCGCGTGTATCTGAAATCATACTATTTTTTTTAGTTTCTTCGGGGGTTTGAACTCTCATTCGATTCATAACATACGCAAATGACATTTTGTTTTTTTGGTCCATAATTACTCTGCTTCCTCCCATTCCCCCCCAATTACAGACTTGGTCATTCGGAAATTGCCTTCTTTCGCTTTTTAATCCTAGACCCATACCATAACGTTCCAATCCGCCGTTTACGACGTCAATTCCTTTAAATTGTTCTTTCATGAGTACGTCTGTACATGTATGGTTTGATAAAAACCTTATTCCCTCCACTTCTCCTTGACACGCGATTATGGAGCCTATTTTTGCTGTAGACCGGGCATTACCATGTCCATTTACCGCCGGTATCTCTGCTGATTTCCAAGCCCAGTCTGATGTTGGTCTTCTTAGAGACATTGCATTCAAGTACATTTTCATACCGATACTCCCCTTTTTCATAGCATCAGTTATAATATATTTAAAGATTCGTCTTAATTTGGCAACATATTCTGGTTTACACTCAATTTGTAAATTCTGGTTTTCAAATTCGGGAGTTTCTTTTATATGGGGAAACAATAAGAATATCATGTTAGAACGGTTCTTTGGAGTCCTAAATACACCATCGGGATTTTCAGCTTTTCCTTCCTCAAAAAACAACTCACTGTTATGAGTTTTTAAATAACAGACATCTTCTCCTCCCGCTTTGATTTGGAACTTTTTATCCCATTCTCCGATTTCTTCTTTAACCATATTAGATTTATTAGCAAGACCTGCAATAATTTGAAACATTCCAAGGAAGGATCCTCCTGGCTGCTGCGGGTCTGTGACTAAATCGGCTACCCGATTATCGTCTTTTTTTAGCAACCCAATATGGAAATCCGCTTTCAAAGGTTCTGTAATTTCTTCTCGAAAAAAAGTTCCAAGTGACTTACCGGTAATCCTTTTGATTAATTCTCCGATTAGATAACCATGAGTAGTTGCATGGTAACCTGCTGTTGTTCCTGGTACCCACCATGGCTTTTGTTCTGCCAGTAATTTTGTTATTTTTCCCCAATCATAATAATCTTCTGCAGATATTACCTCCTCTATACCCGCAAGACCTGACATGTGAGCGAATATGTATTTCACGGGCATTTTTTCCTTCCCATTTTGGGCAAATTCTGGCCAGTATTTAGATACGGGTGCTTCAAAATCCAGTAAACCTCTATCTGATAAGAGTAACCCACAAAGAACGGCCATTACTTTCGTTGTTGAGTATGTACATACAATTGTATCTTTTTCCCAGGGTATTGTGTGAGCTTCATCAGCATATCCCGCCCATAAATCTACGACAAATTTCCCGTTCATTGTAACTGCAAATGATGCACCATCCTCCCAATCCTTTTTGAAGTGGGACATAAACGTTTTTTTTACTTCTTCAAACTGAGGTTCACAAAATCCTTCTATTTTAATTTCTTCACTCATTATTACTCAACCTAAAGCTTCTATTAGTCATTAACTTTGGCAAGAAATTCCTTTGAAGGAACTTCTCCGTAAGCAAACATGTTCACTACTTGCTCCCTAAACTCTGAATCTGTTTCCGATAGCGAAAGTATTTTATTAAGATTTTTACCCTTATTCTCGTAAAAGAAGTTAATCATTGAACGTTTTAATTTGAAATTCCTGATTATTTCTTTGATTTCAAGGTTAGTTCTATACTTTTTTAAAATAGCTTTTGAATAATCCTCTTCTTGCAGCGCTTCTATAGCTGTTTCTGCAGCAACCTTGCCAGAAACTACAGCTGTCTGAATTCCTTCGCCACTTATAGGAGAGACAAATCCTCCTGTATCTCCTATAAGCATTAAATTATCGGAATAAAGACTTTTTTCCAAAACTCCTTCTGCTGGAAAAGAATAGGCTCCTTTCCAAATAATCTTATAATTCGAATTTGGAATATAGTTTTTAATATGGGGATTTGTAATAAACTCTTGATATATTTTAAGCACATTGTATTTACTGTTATCAGAACCAAACGTAAACACTCCAATATTAAACCTATTTCTGCTTAATGGAAAGATCCATCCATACCCCTGATATGGCATAAAGTATACATATACAAGTTCCTCATCTAAATTGTGAGTTCCTTCCATTATAGCACATTTACCAATTGCAAGTTCGTTGATTTTCCATTTCGATCTTAATCCCGATTTGAAAGCTAACTTAGAACTCATACCATCAGCAATAACTATTATATTTCCTTGATATTCCTTGATACCAGTAGGAGATTTTGTCTTTATCCCTATTTTTTTCTGATTTTTTATGAGTAGATCGAAAGATATATTATTATCAAAAAGATCTGCCCCAGCATCAACAGCAGCATCTCTCATCAAATTATCAAGTTTTAACCTGTCCATTATTATTGAATATTCATTCCCAGCACCTTTAAATTGTAATTTATGATAATCTGCCGAATGCATAACAACTCCCACAATTTTTGAAATATCGAATTTCTTTATCTGTGGATAGAGATCCAAAACGCTAGAATGAACAGCCCCACCACACGGCTTTCGCCAATTGGTATTCTTTTCTATTAACGCAACATTATACCCAGCTTTAGCTATAACTTCAGCACATTGGGAGCCTGAAGGTCCTGCCCCAGAGATTACTACATCATACATGATAAAAACCTTTAAATATGTAAACCTCCTTCATTTAAAAATTAATTCATTGAAACAATTCCATTACTCACTCACAATTCCGTTGAAATTGGTTTGGAAAGGTAAAGATTTATTTATATCTTTAATGCTAAATAATTGTTTAGGGTTAAAATAAATGATTAAAATGAAAGGGAATAAGAATAATTATCTCATTAAGCTTGGTGAGGATGATTCAACTGATATTACTGCTGTAGGTGGTAAGGGTGCAAGTCTGGGTAAGTTAGTCAAAGCGGGTTTTCCTGTTCCTTCAGGATTTGTGGTTACAACACATGCATACATGGAATTTCTTCATGCAAATAACCTTAAGGAAATAATAGAAAAGATTTTGAGTGGACTTGATTATGGTAACCTTGATGAGCTGGAGAAAAAGACAGCAAAGATCAGGGATCTGATCTCCACTTCTATCCTTCCAGATGGTCTTACCCAGGAGATCATTCAAACTTATAAGGAGCTTGGAGGGAATAAGGTATATGTAGCGGTTCGTTCTTCAGCAACAGCAGAAGATTTAGAGGGATCATCCTTTGCGGGGCAATATGATACATATCTGGATGTGAAGGGAGAAAACGCACTATTAGAAGCAGTACAACGATGTTGGGCATCAATGTGGACAGCACGTGTCGCCGCTTATCGTCATAACAAGAGTTTCGATCACAATGCTATTGGTATTGCGGTTGTAGTCCAAGATATGATTGAGCCTAATGTTGCTGGAGTGATGTTTGTCGGGAATCCTATAAATGCCGGAGCCGATGAAATCGTAATCAACGCGAGTTGGGGACTCGGTGAGGCTGTAGTAGCAGGTATCATTACACCAGATGAATTTATTGTTGCTCGAGATTCCCTTAAAATCAAACGTTGCAATATGGGTTCGAGGAAGCTTCGGGTTGTTAGGAACCAATTGGCAGGGATTGGTACGATTGAGGAGCCCGTACCCAATGATCTTCAGAATTCTTACACCCTTTCAGACGATCAGATAAAGGAACTTTCAGAGTTGGGTCGAAAAGTCACAAACTATTATGATGGGTTACCCCAGGACATCGAATGGGCACAGAGGGGTAATTCTTTTTTCCTACTCCAGTCCCGACCTGTTACCGGTGTAGAATTTAAATGGGAGGAAGATCTTGACCTGTGGCCGTCACTCCCAGAAGACGACGATATCATTTGGACCAGAGCATGGGCAGACGAGGTGTGGACCGGCGCAGTCACGCCTTTGATGTGGTCGGTCCGCGGTCGTTGGATGCGTGATGGCGGCTCTGCTAACTATCGGTACTTTGAAATGGGAGATCTCGCTGAGCTTCGAGCGTATAAGTATCATCATGGCACCGTTTATTACAACACAAGAGCAGATGAATTAATTGCCGAATACAGTCTTCCACCAAATCTTAGGAAACACTTTCTCAGTCGGCTTCACCCATCGCAGCTAGAAAAAGCTATAAATGCCCCCTTCGATCTTTGGCGGACTCTGAAGAGGTTCATTAGGATAGAGGAAACGCAACCTGGAATGGGTATAGGTAATTTTTCTATAGGGAATAAAGTGTTAACACAGAAGCCTAAGAGTGTGAAAAAATACAACGTAAGGCGCTCGATAGTAAAAGCAGCATTTCCTGATCTTAACCAAATTAAACAAGAGATCCGAGCCCTGAAAGACGAGGATTTGAGACCACGAGTAATGAGATATAACCAAGTCTTCGCGACTGGTGTTGCGAGGGGTTCTTGGGGTATCATTCATATCTACGCACCCGTTATTCGTGCCCTTCTTGATGGTGTATTGCAGTACTGGTATAATGGTGACAATCCAAATGCATTTATAGAAGTGCTTAGTGGACTTCCTGAATAAACTCAACAGTATAATGACGATTACGCTTTTTGGGAACTTGCGGAAATTATCAGGCATTCCAAGAAGCTTCGTACGCTATTTGAGGAATTCAATGGAGCTGCGTTCTTTGAGGAACTCAAGAATCATGAGGAAGGATGTTCTTTCCTTGCCAAATACGAGGAATTCTTAGAGGTGGCTTTTTACCGGGGTCATGCTGATCGAGATATTTACTTTGACCGACGTATTGAAGATCCATCCCTTGATTATGAAGCTTTACGAGTGCTTTTAAAATCGGAGGAAATCGTCTCACCGGAAGAAAGGGAAGAAAAATTGAACCAAAGACGAGAATTCGCAACTATTGAAGTGATCGAGAATCTCTCCAAGCAACCACTGGGTGATATAAAGGTATTTATCTTCAGGTTTCTATTGAATTATAGTTTGAGATTCTTCACAGGACGTGATGACTCACGACCGATGTCCGATATTGTAACCTACCAAAAGAAGATAGTGCTCCTCGAATACGGTCACAGAACGGTGTCTCGAGGTCTTCTAGAGGGAGATCGTGATTTTTATTTCCTTTCGATAGATGAACTTGACAGACTGCTAAAGGGCACCGAGACGAAGGCACTATCTAAGGCTAAGATCTCCGCCCGTAGGAGAGCTTTTGATCGTTTTGTTACACATGAGGAGGATCCCCCTCTATTTCTCAAGGGAAATATGCCTATGGAAGATGCTGAACCTAGGAGTGCTGATAGAAAAGATGTTCTGAAAGGTCACGGAACTAGTCGCGGAGTAACAACCGGAAGAGCCCGAATTATTCCCACACTTAAAGATATAGGCCGTCTGGAAAAAGGGGATATCCTAGTTTGCCATGGTACGGACCCTGGTTGGACATCAGCTTTCAGTATTGTCAGTGGGGTGGTCGCACAGACGGGTGGTATGCTTGCTCACTTTTCGTGCCTCTCGCGGGAGTATGGTTTACCCGCGGTATCACTTCCAAATGCCATAAAACTTATCAGAGATGGATCCATCATTACGGTGAATGGCGACAGTGGTGAAATCCGGGTGGTTTCGGAGTAAGTCAGATTTTTTGGATTTTATAAAAAAAAATTAGATAAAAAAAGTTTTTTAAATTGCCCATTTAAGAGGTTATTCCACAATCGCATAAGCATTGCTTATTACAATGCTTTTTTCTGTATGTGCTTGAATAATATACCGTCCATTTTCTTTCCAACCTTCTGTAGTAATTGTTTCACCTGGATAAACGGGTAGAGAAAATCTTGCGCTATATTCCTTAAACCGATTCACATCACCGTCACAAGCACCATACAATATTGCTCGAGCAGTAAAACCATACGTACATAATCCATGAAGAATAGGTTCATTAAATCTACCACTCAATTTAGCATAGCTAGGATCTAGGTGTAAAGGATTGAGATCACCGTTAAGTCTATATATAGCTGCTTGATTCTCAGTGGTTTTATATGATATGCTAAAATCAGGCTTAACTCCTTCTGGAGGTTTCAAAGATTTGGCTTTTGGCCCAGATTCTCCACCAAATCCTCCCGCATCTAATAAAACATGTACCCATTTTGCATCAAATATATGTTCTCCTTTCTCATTAAATCCTTGCCTTATTGAATGAATAATTGCATTTTTCCCCTTATCGTAAATATTAGTTATTGTTCCCTTCCTTGTTATTTTTCCTTGCGACGGAAAGGGACGATAAAGCTTTATATATTGCTCTCCATGAATAAGTTTCGCCCAATTAACGTTTCCAAGTTTTTCAAAGGGAGCAGCACCATCTCCAGCAATAACCGCATAGCTAGGGAATACCTTTACTCCTCCTTGTGTTCTTTCATAAAGGAAAGGTAATTCATTGGTTTGAGCTCCAATTCCTAAAGCATAAAGAATTACATCCTTCCAATCATATTCAAAAACGCTTTCTCTTGTTTGACCTATTGCGTTTAAATCTATTGACATACTTAATCTTCCTTATATAATGATGTATTAAAACATGAAATATATTTAAAAAATCTTTTTTAATTGGAAAGTTACCACAAGGGTCGAGTCTTTTTAAATCTCATTGGGATAGATAGGTAAACTTTCATGGAAAAAAAAATTGTAAAACAATATAAAAATATTGAGGTAACCATTATCTATATGTGTTGAAATGGAATTAACTCCTGATTATATTGAAGAGCATTTATCTGAAATTGGGAAAAATGAGGCTCAAAATTTATTAAGAGAGATCATAAGCAGTTCGAATGATTCGGGTATACGCGTGAAGGCATTGAAAACGTTTGGAAGTATAGATGAGGGTACTAATTTTTCATTTTTTGAACAGTTATTCCTTTCTGATGAGAATCTTGCTATGAGATTGTTTGCAGGAGAGATTCTAAAAGAAATTTATTCCAAGCATAAAAAAATCGTCCGACTACTTGATTATACTCTAAAGAAAGTAGATAATATAGAACAGAAAATCTTTTCAGTCAAGACTTTAAACTCAATAGAGAATATGAAAGCAGGTAAGATCCTTACAGAATATCTCAAAGATTTTTTCAAGAAAAAAGCAACTGAGAAGTCTTCTGATCTACAATTGAGCGCTGACTTAACTCACCCTATCCCTGAGATGATTATTAATAAATGGATTAACTTGATTTTAGGTGATTATTACAAAAATAAATGTGGATATCTTATTACACTAAAAAAGGGAAAGATTGTTGCATTAAATTGTGAAGGTTCTGATTTGAGAAATGTTTCAGACATTTATGGATTTAACTTACTAACGGATTTAGAATATCTCTCAATCCAGAGAAATTTCCTGCAAAAAATATCCAATCTTCAACATTTAACCCAATTAAAAGCATTGAATTTCTCGCACAATAAGTTAAAGAAAATTGAAAATTTAGAGAGTTTAAATAATTTAGAAGAATTAAATCTGTCGAATAATAAAATTGGGAAGATAGAAAGCTTAGAATCTCTAATAAATTTAAAAAAGTTAACCCTTAGTGATAATTCGATTACATCGATACAAAATTTACATTCGTTATCACATTTAGAAGCTTTAGATTTAAGTCATAATAATATAATAGATATAAAAAATATGGATAAATTGGAGAATTTAAACCGATTAAACCTTTCCTCTAATAAAATTGAAAGGATGGAAGGATTTACGCAATTGACAAATTTGATGTGGTTATATTTAAATGACAATAAGATCGTACAAATTGAAGGCTTATTGACCCTACATAAATTGAAAGGATTATATCTTTCAAATAATCAAATCACCAGGATTAGTTGTCTAGATAATCTATTAAGCCTAAAAAAGTTGGAGTTGTCGAATAATAAAATTACCAAACTTGATGGTTTACAAAACCTAGTAGAGCTTCAAGAATTATACCTAGATAATAATTTTATTACAATTTTTGAAGGTTTGGAAGGTTTAAATAATTTAATAATGTTACATATTGGAAGAAATAAAATAGTTGAATTCAGGAGGGAATATGTTATTCATCTGAGAAACTTGAATTTTTTATTTCTTAATGAAAACCCATTAAATCAGAAGAGCTTTATGGAATACCAGAAAAGGATTAAATTTCCTTAAGAGTATTAGGTTATTTATTGTGATTTAAATAATCTTCAATCCAGATCTCCATTAGAACCTCGTCATAATATGTAGCATCCATATAGAATTGTTTTTTTCTTACTCCAACCTCTCTAAATCCCATGGTTTTATAGAGAGATAGTGCTCTTTCATTTGTAGCAAAACAACTTAATACTATTTTTTCTTTATTGTTCAATTTTTTAGATTCTCGCAGGGCGGTGTCAATTAACGCAGCACCGATCCCTAAATCTCGGTATTTTATATTCACAATAATTCCTAAAACCCCCACATGTAGCCCCGCATCCCAGTCAGAATTAGAGATTTCACATTGCCCAATGATGTTGTAGGGAGATTTTAACTTTCGAGCTTCAGCTACGATACAAATTTCCTTTTCATTTTTAACCTTATGATACCAAGAATCTTTTTCTAACCGAGATCTAACGGGAAAAATTACAGGTAAATACATACCTTCTTCTACTACTTCGTTGAAGTTATTCCAAACACCCTCAACATCCACCTTACTCAAATGTCTTATGAGTATTTTTTCCCCGGTACTTAATTCCAAAGTTTGATTCATCACTTAAATATAACTTTTTATAATTAAATTCCTTTGGTAATAGTATGGATAATAAAGATGAACAAGAAGAAAAACAAAGCTCTGATATTAAAAAAAAGCTTGTTGCTAAGGATCTTGTTACTTTAAAACATGTAGAAGTAAAAAAACAGGAAATTAGTCCCGAGACAAGAGACTTGGCACAAACTCTAAAAGAGAGTTATATCGAACACGATCAATTTGAAAGACTTACTAATGATGAACTCACAATATTAGAAACTTTCATGGGGAAACGCTTATTTTTAGAACGAATTGCGATTATTGTTAATCAATCAAGAATCCCTTTAGGAATTCCAGGTTTTAAAAAAGCAGAATTGGAAAAAATTATAGAAGACCTTATCACAAAAGGATATATGGAGTTTAATTTAGTAGGAGAGAAGAAAGTATTCTATCTTTCAGAAAGAGGTAAATACCGGGTTCAATAGGAGAACTTGTCATTATATTGAATAATTATAAGAGAACAATAGAAAAAAAACCGATATCTTAAATTGGTAGATTAATCCTTTTTTAAGATCAACTTATTTATTGGAATATCTTGATATTCTCCATGGGGATACTCACGTCTAATGGTTAACGGTAAGATTCTCGCTTTTAGTTCTAGCTTGGCAATCTTAATTGGGTCAATAACCTCCTTAGGTTTCTCGATAAGCATAGGTGCACCATAAGACAATTGTAATGCTCGTGCCCCAACAATCCGCGCTTTCTCGTACCTAGTTAAAAAGATTGGGCCAATTTTGACATATTCTCTGACTTCTTTATATTGTTTGCGTAATTCTCGAGATTCTAGAAAACTAGACATGGTTAAGCTAACCAAAAAATAAGTAATTAGATTTTTAAATGTAGGATATGATATAACTTTTTCGATAATGAAGGTAAAAATAAGGAATGCGCGAGGAGGGAAATGTTCAAACCGAAACAGTTTTTCGGAATTTTGAACCCCCGACCTTCGTGATTTATATTTTACATTAATATAAATTTACACGGTGTGAGCGTGTCGTTATAGCCACTAAACCACTCGCGCATGGTTGTACTTAAGAATAATGAGCTATTTGAAATAAATCTTTTTCTGCTCACTAATTACAAAGTGTTTATTAAAATATTAGTAATTCGATTTAAGAACATAAATACATTTTATTGATCTTGTTAAGTCTTATGGTTTATATATTCCATATCAATTCTTTACACAATATGATATTGAGATTTTATTCTGGTGATTACGTTCTCAACAAATGAAGATTTTATTTCTCATCCCCTTATTAAGAAAGATTTTGTTTCACGAAGAGAATACCAAGAAATCATTTTTATAAATTGTTTAAATCAGAATTGTTTAGTGGTGATTCCTACTGGTTTGGGTAAGACAATTATTGCGTTAATGCTTTCGGTATATAGATTGTCAGAACTACCAAAATCAAAAGTAATTTTTTTAGCACCTACAAAACCCTTAATAGAACAGCATCATAAATCTTTCTTGGATCTTACGTTACTTCCCCCAGAATCATTACAATCTCTTACAGGAACGATTCTCCCTAAAAAGAGAAAAGAAATCTGGACTCAAATACAAGTTGCTTTTATGACCCCTCAGGTCCTACAAAATGACCTAATTTCTGGCTTATATTCGCTTGAAGATGTCTCTCTTATTATATTTGATGAATGCCATCGAGCAGTTGGAGATTATGCCTATGTTTTTATCGCGAAAAAATATACAAGTGCCTCTAAAGGGCATCAAATTTTAGGCCTTACGGCGAGCCCAGGGTCCACTCAAGAGAAAATAAATGAAATTAAAGAAAATTTGTTTATCAATCATATAGAGATTAGAACTGATAAAGATAGTGATGTAAAAAAGTATGTTCAGAAAGTCGATACTGAATGGATTAAAATTTCTTTGCCTGATGAATTCTTGGAGATTAAAAGGATATTAGAAGAAAAATTAAAAGAAATCTACAAATGGCTAAAAGAAAAAGATTTGCTTAACTCATTTGACATCAATAAAATTACCCGTAAAGATTTACTGAAATTAAACAATACAATTAATGGGAGAATCTCAGCATCGCGAAACGATGATGAAAAATACGATATGTTTTATGCGAAAAAATGTCAAGCTAATGCGATTAGGATATCTCACATGTCAGAGCTCCTTGAAACACAGGGAATTAATGCGTTAAAAGATTACCTGGAAAAAAATGAAGAGAAAATTAAGAATAACACAGCTAATAAATCCCTTAAGGAATTGTTTGTTGACAAGAATTTTAGAAAGGTAAAACAATTAACATATGAGATTCAAGCTCAAGGAGTTGTTCACCCAAAACTTGAGAAATTGAGAGAGATATTGACAACTCAATTACAAGCAAATTCCGAATCAAGAATTTTAGTTTTTGCTCATTTTCGTGACTCTGTAAATAATATTGTAAGATATCTCAAGGAAGACAGTATTATTAAACCACACAAGTTCATTGGACAAGCACATAAAGGATCTGATAAAGGATTAACACAAAAAGAACAGATTAGACTACTTGAAGATTTCAAAGAAGGAACTTATAACACACTTGTAGGCACAAGTGTTGCAGAAGAAGGTTTAGATATTGCTGAATGTGATTTGGTTGTGTTTTACGACGTTGTTCCAAGCGCTATTCGCTCTATTCAGAGACGGGGTCGAACAGGTCGTAAAAAAGAAGGGAATGTTTTTGTATTAATGGCTGAAGGTACAAGAGATGAGGGGTATTATTGGGCTGAGAAAGCTAAAGAAAAGAATATGAGGGACAGCTTGAAAAAAATAAAATCATCTCAGAATGGTCCTAAAAAAGAACAAGCAAACCTTCTGAACTTTATTGAAAAAGCTAAAAACAATAGTGTTTCAGAGCAAAAATTAGCTGGTGCGGAACTAATTGAAATAGCGTGTGATAATAGGGAAACCGCCTCTTCAGTGGTCAGAAACCTTTCATTAATGGGAGTTAATCTAAGATTGGAACAATTATCAGTAGGGGATTATATAATTTCAAAACGAGTTGGTATTGAAAGAAAAAGCTCACAAGATTTTACAGATTCGATAAAGGACGGTAGGCTCTTTAAAGAATTAAAGAATTTAACAGATAATTATGAAAGGGCTATATTAATACTTGAAGAAGATCCCTTTGAAAATTCGAGTCTTGACGAAAATGCTATCTATGGTGCAATATCTTCAATAATTCTAAATTTAGGTGTTTCAATTTATAAAACTAAAGATGCTAAAGAAACAGCAATGTTTTTATATCAATTGGCTAAAAAAGAACAGTCAGAAAGTAAATCTTCCCTAAAACTCAGATTTGGTAAAGCTCCAATTGAAACTTCTCGTCTTTTAGAATATGTTATAGCCGGAATTCCTGGAGTAAATACACTTCGAGCAAAGAATTTATTAAAAGAGTTTCAAACTTTGCAAAATATTTTCTTGGCAGATATACCAGACTTAACAAAAATTGAAAATATTGGCAAAAAAATTGCCCAAGAAATTTATAAAATTAGCAGATACAAATATAAGAACGATCACTAGATTAATATTGATATATTATCTCTAATTGAATAATACGATAAAAAAGATTTTTAACGTTTTTAATTATTATTAATTATATTATAGATTTTAATATATGAAACAAATATCACTTGAGCATTAGAACATATGATAAAATTTAAGGTCGTTGTCGCGGGGGCTAAAAATGTTGGTAAAACTTCGCTCCTTCGGCGTTTTGCGACAGGAAAATTTGAAGTATCCACCTTATCTACAATTGGGGTCGATTTTGAAACAAAAAAAATCATTATTGATGACACTGAAATTTTATTAAATATTTGGGACTTCGCAGGAGAGAAGAAGTTTAGACTCCTTTTCCCCTCATATGTATCTGGAGCTTCTGGAGCTTTATTGCTCTATGACGTTTCGAATAGGGATTCTTTAAACGATCTTTATGATTGGATAAATGTAATCTCTTCTGTTCCTAATTCACCTAAAACCCGGATTTTAATTGAAGCAAAAATTGATTTGAAAAGGAAAATAAAAGAAGAAGAAGCACAAGAAATATTCGAAAAATATAATTTTCAGGGAGAAATAATAAGTACCTCATCAAAAACGGGGGAAAATGTCGAAAAAGCGTTTCAGATGTTAGGACGTGAGATATTGAAAAATTCTTTGCAGAAATGTACGAATTGTGGAAAAATGTATCCAATTGAACTAAAATTCTGTCAATACTGTGGTTCAAAAACAGCTTAAATATTTTGTTTAGTTAAGAATTTACTCTCTTTCTTTTCTTATGATTGGAATTATCTGAAATTAAGAAAAAGAGGAGTAAAAAGTTTACTCCCGAAAATTGTTATCGATCTCTAAAATGAGGGAAAGAAAAAGTAAGTGAAAATAGTGATCACCTGTTTTTTTTGCTTGAAGTATTTAAATCTCGCTATTTTGATTCAGCTTGTGGGTTATTTTGAATATTTCTAGAGAATGTTTATTTTATTTGTTTGTCTAGAAATCTCTCTACTTTTAGAATTAAATCCTCCCGAAGCTTAGGATCGGCCCAATCTTCATCTTCAAAAAGTCTTTCTTCTTTTGCTCTGCGCTGTAATCCGATCTTGGCGATAATATAATGTGCTTTCAGGTAAAGATCAGCAGAGGGGGGAACGTTTCGAAGCTCCTGTACCAAACAATTGATAGATTCTTTTCTTTTTAATTCCATTTCCTGACTTGTCATCAGTAAATAACACTAGGGGTGGTCTTATATATTGTTCAAGAGACTGACTAAATTCTATTAATACCTCAATTCATAGATTTATAACTCCTAATTCTCATATTATCACAACTAAAATTTTTATGTGGATAGAAAAATGAAAAGAAGCATAATAGTAAAGATAGCGTTAATTTTTAGCCTTATATTCATGGGTTCATTTGGTATGAAAAATTCTTAATTCATAATTACAATTATAACAATGTAACGGTTTTGAATTGAATTCAGTCCCACATTGGGGGCATTTTGTCCTTATTGATTCAACGATATGCTGAAGTTCATCAAGTTGATTTTTATGTGTTGGTTTTTTAAAGGCATTTAATAGTAGAACAAGCCCAACCGAAAAGAATATAATGACAATCCCAAGAATTATTGTCTTAATAATTAAAATCAGGAATTTTGCATTAAAATATGGTTGGTAATATTTATATAAAAAAGCATAGAAAAAGAAATTAGAGAAAAAGAATGTTAATAAGTTCATTGCATAGACTTTTTTATAGTTATCATAAATCAGAACAGGAATTAAAGAAATAAAAAGCCAAATAGAATAAATAAGAATCGCATCCTTCAATGTATTATACATTACATACCTAACCAACCATTCAATTACAATAATTTGTTCTTCAGTAGTTTTTAAAGGTTTTGGATAATATTGAAGATTTAATTCATAGCTATACCTGAAGCTAGATATTAATGCAATTAGAAATGATATCTGCAATACAAAAACAATAGTCCTACTTTCTATAACTTTTTTTAGATTCACATTAACAATTATAATTTTTAATTAGATTTCATGTTGTGTTAAGAAACCCTATAATATAAATACATATTTGTCTATTTTTCCATCTGGAGTTGGTGTGCTTGATTATATTAAAAACTATTTCAATAAACTCCCAATCACTGGTTTTATATATGAATTCTTGAGTTTCAATAAATATGACGAAGTCGTTCTAGGTAATTCTCTTTCTATATGGTCAGTTAAGAACCAATAAATAACTTAAGAGTCTTCGTTGAGGGATCGTATCTCATAATTTCAATAACTAAATCTTCGATACCGTGTCCTTCTTAATAAAAATTAAGATTAATCATTTACCAATTCTAAGTTCTTCGGGTATGATGGTGCTTATCATACCTTTCCGGGTATTGCTCGGTTCGCTTCACTACGGTAGTGGTACCTTTATCATCACTTGTTCTTGGGCTTTTAGGTGCAGATTTTCTCCCCCATGTTTTTACTTCTCTATGTTTAGTATATACTACTCCATACAAAATCCAACTTATTGAAGCAATAAAAATAATAGACCAGAAAAAAATGGCTATATACAAGGAAGTCCAATTTGAAATGGAACTATGATGATAAGAGGCATGAAGATAGGTTATTCTTAAACAGATTATACCAACTATAATAAAAATTGAAGTTATAACTATACTTATTATATCAAAAATTAAATGTATTCTTTCATCCTTAGCTTTATCCATTTCGCTAATTCTCTTAATTTTGTTCTACTATAATATTATATATCATTTGAGCTTAAATTTTTATTGGAGTAATAAATTAACTTTTTATAATAATATAACATTTTTGTAAAATTTAAATAAAAATCTTCCTGAAAGGTAAAATCAGAGTCTGATTTCAATGAAAATTTATATTATTAACTTATTCTCCTCCCATAATATAACTCTCAATTTTTATCAAGATTCTCATAATCATAAAAAAACCTGAAATGTTTTTGTTTAAGGTACTCTAGCAAATTTTCAAACGATTATCTTCTGATATAGGGACTCCACGAATGGTCAGAACGTATTATAGACCTTGCTTCTTTTTTAATTTTAAGATTAGTTTTAAATGGTGGAAGAACTGGGAATATTTTATAAAAGAGAAAAATTACGATTCGGAGACCTATAATTGATAGAGAAATAAGGAAAATTGTGAGATAGATGAATTGTTGATTAGCAAAAAATGTAATCCAGAATGACATTATCCAGAACGAAAGAATATAAAGGATACTAGTGATCAAACCCCATTTAAAAATTCTATTTTCTGAGTGAATTTCATCAATCACATAATGATCTCTATACTTACTAAAGAAGAAAACTCGTAATTCAAAGGTTAAAATTACAAATATCCATGCAATGGGCAAAAAAGTTAACAGTGCAAAGAATGAAATGAAAAATTTATCTGTGGCAACATATAATAGAACAGGTGCGAGTACTGCGATTGTTTGAAGAGGTAGCAATAAAATTAATTTTGCGTTTGCGCGTTCCCGCGGATTGATAGGTAGCGATGCTAAAACGGATTTCCCACTACTTTCTGTACTAAGTAATCCATAAACTAGCATACCAGAGATTATTGGATTAAAAATCAACATTCCAACCCAATTATAAAAAAGATCTTCTTCTAATAGAGCTGTACTTCCAATATTACCAATATTAAAAGAGAAGGAAAAAATACAGGAAAGGATTATTGGCATTATCATCGACAGAAGTGTTTTAAGATCGTGAGTGGCTGCTGATAAATCTTTATGTAAGTAGGCCTTAATTGGAGAACGAGTCTTGATCCTTACGTGAATTTTATGTACGGCTAAATCTGAAGGATATTTTTTTTGAATATTTGTAATTTTCCCATCTGTAATTTTTCTAACTGTTTTTGATGCTTTTAGATGAGTCCACCATGTGAGCATGATAAATAACCCTAAACCAATAAAAATGTTAACCCAGGATTCCATTGAGTCTTGACTTAAAGCAATACTATTTGAGAGTAAATAACTTGGATTAAATGGATATGGGATAACGCTAAGAATAAAGTTTACCATAGAAGGATTTTCAAGCCCCAGCATTATTCGAAAAATTTCATCAATCGAATTTAATGCCCATTGCGTTGTGTAGACGCTTCCAAGAATTACGACTAAATAACTAAGAATATGAAACAGCCTAATAATTGAAGCTCTTTTCGAGCTACCTTCGTTAGAATTTAATACTCGATTAAGTCTCCCTCCTATAATAATGAGTAAATTAAAAGAAAAGATAATATTTAGGATTGAAATGCCTAAAGATACAAAAAAAACAAAGATATTTTGAGTACCTATAAACATTGTAATTGGAAATCCTAGTATAATCACTATTATTGGAATATCAAAACTTCGAAATATTGTTAAGTAAGTTAACTTATGTAATTTGTCTCGGGAAATTGGTAAGGTTTCAAACCAACGAAAGATCACGCCAGACATTATTATCCCAGATTCTAATAACCCCATTAGAAAAAAATTAAAAAATTGTAGAGTAAAATACATAGTAAAGAAGATACTTCCTATTAAGATTATACTTTCGGTCGCGACAGGATTTACGCTAAGATTTTCGACTATCTGAAAATATGTGAGTAAGGGCATTATTGGTAGAATACCAAATATGAAGGCATAAATTATTTTAGAAACGATTGCTTTAATTTTGAGTGTTCGTTCCTTACCTTGGTAGCTCTCTAAAATCCCAGATAGATATATCCCTTTTGATTGAAGTGAAGCTTCAAGTAAAAGTTCCTTGTTAGTATATTTCGCAAGAGAGAATATATTTAATTTTTTCCGCATACAACATGTTCCTTTTAATTTTGGATTTTATTTTTTCTTAATCACCGTAATTACAGCTTCAAATAGCTTGAAGTATATCCACACATTTACCACATAAAGCGCAAAAGTTCATACTAAAATCATCGAATTGAATATATTGGATCAGATGCTTAATCTTATCAAAAATAATATTTAAACCTAAGCATTTTACTTCTTCATTTCTCATAAGCTAATTAGAATTGTTGCAGAAAAAAGGTGTTATCTAAATTAAACCTAGGAAAAGGAGAAGTAGAAGCCATTAATCTATGCTTTGAAATTAAAGCCCCATTATTACTTATTGATGAAAAAAAAGGCAGGAATATTGCTCAATCTTATAAATTATCAGCTTGGATTTATCAAAAAATAATGGTAAAACTGAGTTTCTAGGATATAAAGTCAATTTTCCTAATCCAAATCAGCTTAAAATTTATAATGGAAAAATGAGATTTGATGGTTTTGCAAGAATAAAAATAAATGGAAAAACAATCCAAATTGCATTTGAGTATAATGGCAAGCAACACTATGAATTTCCAAATTATTGGTTTGAAAATTCTGATCGGGGATATAAGGCATGGTTAGAGTATATTGAAAGAGATCAGATTAAGAAAGAAATTTGCAAATTGAATAAAATATACTTGATAGAAATACCCTTCTATATAGATCTTGCGTTAGAACACCCAAAAAAAATCCAATCTTATATCATAAATCAATTTGAATTAATTTCTGGTATAAAATTATAACAAATCTATACCTCAATTAATAGGAAATTGAAATTATGATTAAATATCCTTTTTCCTGTGTTTAAATTATTTCACAAATTTAATTAAATCATGAAAATTTAATAAAAACATTACAACTCTTAATAAGAGGAGAATCTTATGGTTTATGACATTAAAAGTGATATTACTGAAATAATAAATCGCATTGAAAAAGAAAATATCTCATTAAAAGATAAGACAGTTTTAGTAACGGGGGGCGCTGGCTTCTTAGGTTCATGGGTCTGTGATGTCCTAGTTGAACAAGGGGCTTATTGTATATGTTTAGATAATTTGACGTCTGGTCAACCAAAAAATGTTCAACATTTAATGGAGAAAGATAATTTTAGGTTTATTAATCACGATATCTCGTACCCTATATATTTTGGAATGAGTTACCATCCATTAGGTATTTGCATTGGTGATATTAAAAAAATTGATATTGTTATGCATATGGCAAGTAGAGCCTCACCATTTGAATTTCAGAAAGATCCTATAGCGATTCTTAGGAGCAATACGTTAGGAACATTAAATTCGCTAGGAATAGCAAAATTCCATAATTCGATATTTTTCTATACGAGCACTTCTGAGGTTTATGGAAACCCACCGAATGAAGAGATACCATCTCCAGAGACTTACTTTGGGCACGTAATTCTTGTATAAGGATTCCTACAAGAGCGTATACCCAGTAGGTCCAAGGAGCTGTTATGATGAGTCTAAGAGGGCGGGGGAAGCTTTCATTAAGGCATATGAACTACAACATCAAATGAGAACAAAGATTGTAAGAATTTTTAACACTTCTGGGCCAAGAATACGTCATGGACCTGAGTTTGGCAGAGTTGTTCCAAATTTTATACATCAAGCGGTAAACGATGAAGATATTACTATTTTTGGGGATGGATCACAAACAAGGTCTTTTATTTATGTGGTAGATGAGATCGAAGGAATCCTAAAAATGGTGTTTAATGATGAAGCAAATGGAGAGGTTATTAATTTAGGCAATGATAAAGAATATACCATATTAGAGTTAGCGAATATCATAAAAGATTTAGCAGGTTCTAATTCAAAAATAGTTTATAAACCACTACCTATTGATGACCCCGTACGTCGATGCCCCGATATCACGAAAGCAAAAAAAATCTTAAATTGGGAACCTACAACTTCCTTGGAAGAAGGACTTAAAAAAACCATTGCATGGTTCAAAGATAATGAATAATACAACCGATAAGGATCAACATAGGAATTTTAAATCCAGTTTAAAAGAATTTGATACATTACTCAAGATCTGTTTAGTTATTGGAATTGTAGTTATTTCGGGTTTTGTTATCTACCATGCTTTAAAACCAGAACCAGGTTTTGTTACGTTTGGAATTTTAAACGAGAACCAAGAAGCGGAAAATTATCCTACCGAGGCTGCTATGAGTGAGAATATTTCCTTTTATCTTACTGTTGAAAATTATTTAGAAAGAGATTTTGCATTTAATGTGAAAATCAAGAAAGGGGATAATAATACCGTTCTAAGTTCTACAGGCTCAAATGGAACATTTGCATTTATGATTAATGGTTCCTTAAACCATAAGGAACTTTGGAAGTCTAGTAAATTAAATATTTCATTTTCTCAAATTGGTGCGAATCAAATAATTATCGCAGAATTATGGCAAGGTTTCGAAAGTAAACCTGAAGAATTCTATAACATACTGTGGTTGCGTTTAAATATTACTTCTTAATTCAGGCCCCCTATTATTTGGACATTCTCTACTCTAACATAGGGTGCGTGAAGTGAACCATAGATTTTAAATTCTTTTGAAATGGAACTTATATTCTTATATAAATCTAAAAGATTAATCCCTATCATCGTTTCATTTAAAGGCTCTTTAATTTCCCCATTAAGTATTAAATTTCCATGTAATATCAAGCCCGAGAAATCACCCGTTGAAATATTAGGATTATCTCCAGTGTAATCAAATAAAATTCCTTCTTTTACATCCTTTATCATTTCTGTTAAAGGTGTATCACCATTTCGCATAATTAGGTTTGTAGATCCTATGGAAGGTATAGAACTATAGGAACTTCTCGCAGCATTACCTGTGCTCTCTATACCTTCTTTACCCGCTGTATAGCTATTATGCAATAATCCTGTCTTTAGGAATTTTCCTTTTTCAATAATTTTCTTATTTTTGCAAGGCACACCTTCCCCATCAAATATTGCAGATCCAACAGCACCATCAATTAACCCATTATCTTCAATATTTAATAACTTTGAGCCAATTTGTTCATCCCTTTTATCTACAAGGAAATTTCGTTTATATTGGAAAGATTCCCCATTTATAGCCGAAGCAAGGGGTCTTAATATTAATTGTATGGCTCCTTTTGGTGATAAAATGAGAGGAACTTTCATATTACTTATTTTTTTTCTATGCAAATTTCTTTTAGCTTCTAATAGGGCAGTATTAACTACGTTTAATGCATTTAGAGCTTTTATAGAACGTTCAGATTGCCATTCGTAACCGAATGAGGTTTCCTTATTTGTTTTATCCTCTACAATGATGTGTGAAGAAAGCGAACAACTCGTCTCTTTTCCTGATACTTCTAACCCATTAGTATTAAAAATATTTGTTTTGGAATAATTTGAAATAAAACTTCCCGATTGAGAGATTGCAAGCTCATCATTATCACATACTTCGATTAAAGTGTTGATATAATCCAGGGAATCTTCTAATTGGAGAGCTTTCAATTCTTTATCGTATAAACCATTTACTAGTGGATAATTTTGAAAAGAACTGGGTAGATCATGAAAATCAGGGTCAGGAGTGCCAACATTCATCATTTTTAAAGCTGTTTTACAAAGATTATCCATAGTTTTTTTTTCTAATTTATTCGAAAATGCAAAACCGAGAGCACCTTGATTGTTAATAACTCGGATAGATACTCCATTATCCTCTCCAGTTTCACTATTTTTTACAGAATTTTCCTCAATTTCTATGCTGATATAAGTATTTTTTTCAAAAAAAAACTCAGCACATTTTAAATCATGAGAATTTTGCTCGATCAATTTCAAACCATAGTTTGCTAAAGAATATATATCTGAGTTGATTTCCATTTAATTTAAACCCCCTACAGTAATATCATCGATACGAATATAAGGTCCACCATCACAAACTCTAATACTTTGACCTCCTTTCCCACACATCCCATCAGAGTAATTTATCTCTTTACCAATAGCAGAAATTTTGTTTAATACTTCGAGAATCATACCGCTTAAGGATACATCTCTCATTAACTCTCTTTTTTCTCCATTTTCAATTTTATATGAAAATTTACACTTAAACTGAAAATTCCCTGTAGAGGGATCAGTATATCCATACTGGAAATCCTCACATAGAATTCCCTTTTTAGTATCCTTAATTATTTCCTCTGTACTCCAGTCACCCGGTTCTAAAAAGGTGAAACCCATACGTACTTGAGGTCTAGCAGAAAAAGATGAGGATCGTCCATGTCCGTTTGGAACCGTATCCAACCTTGAGGACGTTTCTAAGTTATGTAAGTAATTTTTTAAGATTCCATTCTTAATTATTGTGGTTTTTTGTGAAGGGATTCCCTCATCATCTACAAAATAACAACCAAATAGTTCATAAGGTACGCCAAACTTTTTACCTTGATTCATAGTTGGATTATCTATGATATTAACTGCTTCAGAAGCAACTTTTTCATTAATTTTATCTTTCAATATGCTATCATTGTTAAGTACTAGATCTGCTTCACATGCATGACCAAAAGCTTCATGTATCATGGTACCTGTTAGCTTGGGATCAACAATGATTGTAAACTTGCCACCAATGGGAGATTTTGCTTTTAGTAGATCCACTGCCTCTTTTGCAGATTTTTCACTTAAATTTTCAGCCTTTTCTGTATTGATAATTTCATATCCTCCAATACCTCCTACAGAATTAATAGCTCTCTGAAGTACTCCTTCTTCTTGAGTATATACTAAGCTGAATAATCGTAAAAATGATAAATCCTGAGTGATGTTATTATGAAAGGAGTTTATTAATATACTGTTAGCATGGCCATCAATATAGAGAGTATGAGTGTTCTTCACTTTTGAAGAGTAATCGGAAGCAACCTTTTCATGGTGTTTAACAAGTAGTATTTTTTCTTCGATGTCAATATCCTCTAACTTTTGTTGGATTTGGGCATTGAAGCTTTTTATGAGTGGATCCCTTTCATCAATTTTAAATTTATGTTTACATAAAGACTCTGATAACCTAGCCAACGTGATCGCTTTCTGAAATCCGGTTAGTATTGCTTTTCGATTGAGATCTTTTAAAACACAGAAACCCCAACCGCCGTTAATGAAAGCTCTGATTCCACATTCAGTAATATAATGAGAAGAAATTTCTTTACTTTTTAAATCTGTAAAGTCTATTGTTGCCCCATGACTTACTCCAGATCTAACATCCCAATATTCTACTTTATCTCTTGCGATATTGTGTAACTCTTTTATTAATTTATCATCTATTTCCTTTAAATCATCGTCGAATTCCATATCTATTACTCAGCTTGAATTTAGTTTCAATATATTAATTAGGGGTATTGGTTAAAGATGTTTTATAAAAGAATTGTAGAAAACTATCTTAAATACCTTTGTTTTTTAATATATCTACTTGATTTTGACCACACATTTAAAAAGAAGCTTCAAGGATTAGTCTTCAGTTCTTTAATAATAAATATTGCTCCCTTTGTTGTACACTTTTTAGAAAACTTGGTAGAATTTTTAAAGGTAAACGAATGATTACATTTCCAACATTTTTTAGTTTTAATAACTCGGTTTGTATAATACCACTCCCCACATCGATAACATCTATAAAAAAAGTATTTTTGTGTGTTGGACATATAACAAGGATTAAATCAATAAAAAAATATAAGTTAATTTAGCGAGAAGATTTACTAATTTTTAAACATTAGAGTAATAATAAGACCTAATTCTACTTATTATAAAATGAATTTACTCTTAACCTATTCAAATTATTTTATCTTAAATAAAATAAGATATAAGTTTTGATGAATCATTATTTTAATTATAAGCAATAAAAAATAGTAGAAATTATGGGTCATAAATTTATTCATCCAATTGAAACAAGATATAGAACGGAGATTGCAGATTTATTTACAGAAGAAAAAAAGTTGGAAAATTGGTTAAAGGTAGAAGCTGTATTAGCAGAAGTACACGCAGAATTAGGTAATATTCCTAAAGAGGCAGCAAAAGAAATACAAAAAAAGGCTAACTTAAATTACGTTAAATTGGAAAGGGTGAAGGAAATTGATAAAGAAATTCATCATGATTTAATGGCAATGGTTAAAGGCTTAGCAGAGCAATGTGATGAGGGTGCGGGTAAATACATACATCTTGGTGCCACTAGCTATGATATTGAAGACTCTGCTACAGCCTTACAATTAAAAGAAGCTTTAAATTATATTAGAAGTGCTTTATTAGAACTACTGATGACTCTGATTAAATTAACAGAGGAAAAAAAAGATCTGGTATGTATTGGGAGAACACATGGACAACATGCAATTCCTACAACATTTGGGATGAGATTTGGGGTATGGGCTTATGAAATAGATAGGCATCTCGATCGGATATCCGAAGTTCTAGAACGCATATCTTTTGGGAAAATGTCTGGTGCTGTCGGTACGATGGCAGGTTTTGAAGATAAGGGGATGGAGATACAAAAACGTGTAATGGAGAAGCTCAATTTAAGTCCAGTTCTAATCGCCAACCAAGTAGTACAGAGAGATCGTCATGCTGAAGTTATCTTTTTGACTTCATTAATAGGTCAGACCTTAGCAAAAATCGCAAGAGAAAATCGAGTTCTTCAACGAACTGAAATAGCTGAGATGTTTGAACCATTCAAAAAATCACAGGTGGGAAGTAGTACTATGCCGCATAAAAGAAATCCCCACAAGTCTGAAAGAATTTGCAGCTTAGCAAGAATACTTAAATCAAATGTTATACCTGCTTTAGATAATATCGTTTTAGAAGATGAAAGAGACATGACTAACTCTGCCTCTGAAAGAATAATTTTTGGAGAAAATTTTGTTATATTGGATTATATGATCAAAGGATTATTGAAAAATCTTCAAGGAATTAAATTTGACACAGTAAAAATTGAAGAAAATTTAAACCTTACAAAAGGTGCATGTTTAACTGAAAAAGTAATGGTTCAGCTTGTTAATAAAGGAATTGGGAGACAAGAGGGACATGAATTATTAAGACAATCAGCTATATTAGCCCGTAAAGAGAACCGTTATATGAAAGATATTCTGTTTGAAAATAATAAAATTACTAATCTATTCTCAAAAGAAGAGGTAACTGAATTATTTGATCCACATAAATATATAGGAAAAGCAGTTGATCAAGTAGAGAATTTAGTTAAATTTCTTAAAAATAAATATAACTGCTAGCTAACAAAAATGGCTGATAATAAAAATATTTATTCCAAATTAGGTGTTTCTTCTAAAAAAGAAGATGTTCATAAAGCGATTGAAAAATTGGATAAAGGTCTCTTCCCTGGTTCATTTTGTAAAATTGTAAAAGATGTAAACAATCGTAAGGATTATTGCTCTGTTTTCCATGCTGATGGCGCAGGAACGAAATCAAGTTTAGCTTATATGTACTATAAGGAGATTGGGGATATCGATGTTTTTAGAGGTGTTGTAAGAGATGCTATTATCATGAATGTCGATGATATTTTATGCGTTGGTGCGACTGATAACATGTTTCTATCTAATAACATCGGAAGAAATAGTAATAATATCTCAGGAGATATCCTCGCTACAATTATAGATGAATATTATTCATATAGTAACAAGTTAACGGAACTTGGTTTGAATGTAATTATGTGTGGAGGAGAAACCGCTGATGTTGGGGATGTAGTAAAAACAGTCCTCCTAGATGCATCTGTATTCACCAGCATGAAGAGAGCGGAAGTCATAAACGCGGAAGACATTCAGAATGATGATGTAATTATAGGACTTGCTAGTTCTGGTAAAGCAATATATGAGGAAGAATATAATAGTGGAATCGGTAGTAATGGATTAACACTAGCAAGGCATGGTATCCTCTCTCATGATTATTATAACAAATATCCTGAATGTTATGATCACAGTATAGATGAGGAACTACTATTTTTTGGTAAATATCATCTTACAGATCCTTTAAAAGGTCTTAATTTAACAGTTGGGAAGGCTTTATTATCACCTACAAGAACATATAGCCCCATTTTAATAGAAGTTTTAAATAAGTACAGGTCAAAGATACATGGAATAATCCATAATACAGGAGGAGGTCAAACCAAGAATCTAAATTATGGTAGAAGTATTAAATATATCAAAAATAATCTATTCTCTTTACCACAAATATTTGAACTTATTCAAAATTCATCAGAAATTCAATGGAAAGAAATGTTTAGTGTTTTTAATATGGGGCATAGAATGGAATTGTATTGTGAAGAAGGAGTTGCAAAAGAGATAATCAAGATTGCTACAAAGTATAACGTCGAATCTAAAATTATTGGACATTGTGAGAAATCACCCGATAAGAATAAAAATGTTGTCGAGATTAATTCTGAATTTGGTTCTTTCAATTATAGATAAAACGAATAGAGTTGATGAAAATTTTTGATGTTATTTGTATTGGAGCCGCTCTTGTTGATATGGTTGCTCGAGTTGAGAGGTATCCTGAACAGGACGACGAAGTTTTTGTTTCCAATTTAACCTTATTTTCTGGAGGAGCTGCTGCTAATACGGTTTATGCATGTGCAAAATTAGGACTTAAAACTGCATTCATTGGGAAATTGGGGAGAAATGATGTATTTGGATCAAAAATCTTAAATGATTTTAATGAAGTAAACGTTGAAACTAAATTTCTAAAATATTCAGATGAGTTTAACACCGGTTCTGCCTACGTTGCATTAAGTAAAGAAGGAGAAAGGAAAATTTACGCATATAGTGGGGCTGCGAATTATCTTTCGAAGGCAGATATAATCGAAGAGGAGGTATCTCAGACCAATCTTCTTTATTTAAGCAGTTTAAAAAATATGGAACCTTTTATCCAAGCTGCTGTAATTGGGAGAAAACGTAAGATCCCTATTATTTTAAATCCAGGAATGTTGATTGTTGAGCAAGGATTAGCTAAAATTGAGAGTCTTTTGAGAAAAATAGACGTTTTAATAATATCCCAAAGAGAATTTACTGTGCTTAACGGTTTCGAACAAGAAAAAATAGATCTTGAAAGGTTTAAAAAAGAATCATATAAAATTTTTTCTTTTGGAGTAAGGGTTCTTATTATAACGATGGGTAAGAAAGGAGCTTTAATACTAACACAGAATAATGCCCAAGTTGTTCCACCCATAGAAACGGATAATGTTGTCGACACTACAGGGGCAGGAGACGCCTTTTCTGCGGGTTTCATATATGGATTTATTCAAAATTCAAGCTTTAAATTTGAAGATCTTACAAATAATGTTAGGATTGGGAATTTTATAGCGGGTAAATGCATTGAGAAGTTAGGCGCAAGAAATGGAATACCGGAAAAGGGAGACATTGAATTAGAATAATTAATGGGAGTAATCAAAAAGTTTTTAATTTTTCAAATCAATAATTTTTTATCTTAAAGTGAGTGAATAGCTATGTTTTATCCAAAAGCAAAGAAAAATACTGCAAAAAGGAGGTTTTCTTTTTTTCTTTATGATGTTGCATTAGTATTTGTTTTCTTATTCGTCCTTCTTATAATACCTTTATTTATTATACCGTTAGTTGTTGAGGAAGTATCTGCTTTATACGGAGTTATTTTCTACGCTGTGAGGGCAGTTATGGTTTTAGTGGGTATTCCCGCTATATTATATTTAACTAATCTAATATTCGAGTTTCAGAAAAAAAAAGTTATCATTCATGAGGATATATCTCCCGCAACAAGTCATCTAAAGTTATTTACAATCAGTAAAAAAAATTATAAATATCAGATTCTATACGGATTCTTAATTTTCTTTTTAGTTTTCCTCCCCATAGATTTCTTTACCTTCTTACTTCTTCCTGATACAGTCGTTTACCAAGCATTGGTTCTTGGAGTGAGATCTACTAATATCTATTTATCTCCTCTAACAGATAGTTACTTAGTCTTTTTAATTTCTGCAATTGCAATTCAAATATCTGTTGCCGTGACCGAAGAAACAATTGCGAGAGGGTTTTTAGCGAAACGAGGAAGCGAATATTTCCCTAAAATGTCAGCAGTTATGATATCATCACTTTATTTTGGATTAGGTCATTTAGCATACATTCTTGATCTTTATTCATGGTATCCTGTTCTCTGGTTTGTTCAAGCATTTATAATTGGTATTATCCTATCGTTATTTGTGTTAAGAAAAATGTGGATTCTTCCTGTAATATTGGCCCACACACTAAATAATATTGTCTCTGCGCATACAATTTGGAGTTTTTGGCACGGAATCAGTTTTAAAATATTGGTATTTGTGATCTATATTCCTTTGTTCATTGTTGGTATTTTGTTTATTGTCGTTTGTGTATTATTAGTGTGGCCATTATCAAATGTAAAACGGGGATTTTCAAATGGTTTTGAACTCTTTAGGTCCTATTTTAAGAAAGAGAAAGAAGAAAAATCTGTAGGAGATAGCTTATTCCGTGTGTTTTTTGATATTTTAATTGGCTGTCTAATTTTCCTTATGGGGATGTTAATTGCCATTTAAAGGAGTGTCGTTTTAATGAAGTTAGGAATAATTTCTGACACTCATATAACCTCTATTACCAAGAAGGATCAAGTTGATTCTCTTATCAATCAAATAAAGAATGTATTCAAAGATGTCGATAAAATTATCCATGCTGGAGATGTCAGTGAACTTTTTTTTTTAAGAGAGCTTGAAAGTATTGCTCCTGTGACTGCTGTAAAAGGAGATGTTGAAGATATCGAAACCTTGCCACAATATGCAAATATTTCCGTTGGTCAGTATAATATTGGAATAATCCATATATTACCAGAAAATCTTGAAGAATTCATGAAAAATAATAATCTACAGATTCTTATTAATGGACACACTCATATCCCTCTTATAAAAGGTACCGAGTTTAATACTCTCCTATTAAATCCGGGTTCCCCTACAAAACCAAACGTACCCCCTCAAAAGCCAGGATTCCTCAAGCCTGTAGCAAGACCTACGGTTATAACATTAAATGTTGATGAGAATGATATTTTATCTACCTTTATTATAACCCTAAAGCTTTAAGGAATATTGTCATTAGTAAGTTTCATCAAATTATTTAATACATTTGTAGAAATAAGATAGGAAAGTAAATGTAATTTGAATTAACAGAATTATGATAATTCAAATAATTTTAAATATTATTTAATTCATATTAATTATACATAGAAAGTTTATGCGTAAGTGTTAGATTTAGATAATTATTACTCTATTATTACTAAAAAATTAAGTATTTAGGGGTGTTCGTTAAATTGGTAAGTAAACTCGGTTTAGTACTAAAAGAACTTAATGAAAATGGAAATTTTCGTGCTTCACTTTTTGCTACATCAGCAGGTCTAGTACTTGCCTCCCAAAAAGAAGAAAAAATAGATGAACGCGTAGTTGCCGCTATGGGGTCTTTATTAAGTGATGCTGCATATAAGGCTGCAGAGGAAATGGACTTAACTGAAGTAACAAGTATGAAAATTAAATACAAAGATGACTATATAATAATGAGAAACATCATTATGGGTGAAGATAAAACTCAATTTCTTTTAGCGATTCTAACGAAACTCCCTGAAAGCGAAGAAATTGAAAAATATATTGATCAATTACTAGATTGGGCAGAAGAAAATAGTAAAGGAGACCTGGAAAAACTCTCTTCGCTTTAATATTATCCCTATCTTTATTATTTAGAAGTTACCTAAAAATTTCAATACTTCCGTAGCAACTTGCTCTTCATAACCCCCGTAAAAATGGTCTGTATCAAGGATAAGACTTGTTTTTGGATCCGAATAAGATTCATAATTCTCTAGAAATTGGTCAAATTGAGCTACTTGATCCCTGTTTCCTTGAATAAATAATTTAGGCTTAGAAGTTTGAGAATTTTGCTTATAGTTCTCCATAAATCCCCACGGAAAGGCTATAGAGATGAATCCAATTATTTTATCTGAATAGTTCACTGTTGAACATCCTATCGCTGCCCCATATGAATATCCACATACTACTATTCTCTCAAAACCTTCTTTTATTAAAAAATCAATGCAAGCATGAACGTCACTCACTTCTCCTGTCCCATTTGAATGAGAACCTGTAGAACTTCCAACACCTCTAAAATTGAACCTTAAACAGGAACAATCATGTTCTATTAACTTTTTAAATACTCCGGAGACAACATTATTATACATGTTACCCCCATATTGAGGATGGGGATGACATATTAATGTAATAGGTTTAATTTTACCTAAACTCGATTGGAAAGATTCTGCTTCTAGTTTATTTTCATCATTAGGTATGAAAAATTTATCAACAGCTACCATATAGTTTATTTAATTTAAAAATTAAATAAACTTGATCAATGAATGTGCGAGATTTGTGAGATATGAGTCATTATAATCGGTTAATTATTCAAAAAAAACTTAAAGAATTTATTGAGGAGGATTGTAATTTTGCAGATGTCTCCTCAAGTGTCATACCTGAAAATGCTGAAACAACAGCAAAAATTATTACCAAAAGTGCAGGGTACATTTCAGGATTAAAAGAAATAGAAATATTATTTGACATATTAAATGTCTCTACAGTTTTTAAAAAAAAAGAGGGAGAAGAATTTAAGGAGGGGGATTTGATAACTGAATTACATGGAAAAACTAGAGATATTTTACTAGGAGAAAGAGTCGGACTTAATCTTTTAACTCATATGAGTGCAATAACCTCAACAACTAAAAAGTTCGTGGAAATTATAAAAAATGCCGGGAAAAATGTAAAAATTGCGTGTACACGGAAAACTACACCAGGATTACGAATTTTTGAAAAAAAAGCGGTTGAAATTGGGGGAGGAGATCCACATAGGTTTTCCTTGGATGAGGTTCTACTAAAAGATACTCACTTAAGGTTTTATAAAGGAGATATTGAAAAATTACTAGGAGATATTAAGAAAAAGGTAAGCTTCACTAAAAAAATTGAACTCGAGATTGAAGAAATAGGAGATGTCTTAATCGCTGCAAAAAATGGAGCAGATATTATTATGCTTGATAATTTTACTCCTGATCAAGTAGAGGATGCTATCAATTTATTAAAGCAAAATAACCTTCGTGAAAAGATTATTATTGAAGTTTCTGGGGGAATAACTCCAGAAAATCTTGTAGATTATTTACTTTCAGATCCTGATGTTATTAGTTCAGGCCAAATAACTCAATTTCCATCCGAACAGGTAGATTTTTCACTCCGATTTGATTGAAGGGGTATTAATCGATAATTATTTCACGAATAGAACAGATTACATCTTTAATTTTTGCTAATTCTCTATATAAGTCTTTAATTATCTCAACTTCGCCTACTAATAAAACTATTTCAATTTTTTTCTCCACTATCCGCCAATCTGTTATAGTTTTTATAATTTGGTGAAATCGTGAATATAAATCTGAAATTTGATTAATAGTAACCTCCTTGAAGGGATAAACAAGACTTATCGTCATTATTTTATATCCTTCTAAATTATCAAAATTTTCATTTTTTTCAATAAAATTAACAATTGAATCCCTCAAAGCTTCACTTTTAGAATTAAAACCACTTTGATTTCTAACTTTTTCAAATCTCTCTAATAAATCATCACTAATTTGCAATGAAATGATTGGCATGATAAGATCACTAAAATAATATTAAATATAATTTTTTTACTTATTTCTATTTTAGAGAAATTTGTTTATAAAATTAATACTCTGAGCTAGATCTTTTGCGGTAGATAATTCAATAATAATTGGTCCTTGATAATTATGATTATTCATAACTTGAAAGATTTCATGAAAATTCACTTTTCCCGTTCCTAACGGTGGATGAGTGTCTGAATCTTTACTGAAATTATCGACAATATGAACATTTTTAATTATTTTATCGAAATAATCCCATAATTTATTAATGTCCCCGTCACAGGTATAAAAGTGGCTTGTATCATACGTAATATAAAGATCTTTGCGATTAATTTTGGAAAGCGTATTTTTTATGTCATTTTCATCAAGCATTATATGGCAATTTTTGGGCATATTTTCCAAACAAATCCTCACATCTGAGGTATTCATTGAACTTAACAACTTTTGAATTGATTGGGCTAATTTATTTTTATTATACTCTCTAATTGAATTTATTAGAAAGTTCGCTAGTCCCGGATGAATAGTCAGTAGATTGACACCAATTTCCCTACAAATTTTTATGGTTTTTAAATAAGACTCAACTGATGCGTTAGAAATGATATCATTATGTGTACACAGATTTACATCGATAAAAGGCCCATGAATCTGTTTTTTTAGTGAAAAGGAGTTAACAAGGTTTATGAACCGGGTTTTATGTTCTTCTTTAATAACTTCGGGGGGATCAAGAACTAACTCAACAGTTTCTATATTATTATTTTCAGCAAAAATAAGACAATCCTCAGAAGCCTTGAGTACTAAATCGGCTAGGTCTTCATACTTATTAGAAAGTCCGTATTCAATAATAAATCCTAAAGAACTTATTCCTAATTCCATGATTCTACACCGTATTTTTATATATTATTCTTTTTTTCCCGCATGCTGCGAGGGTAATTCGCAAATAAGCTTTGATATAATTTTTCAAATCTACCAAGATGTTCATTTGAGATAATTTCTGGTTCTCCTATTTGTAAAGCACCCCAGTATATTTTAGCTAATTTTTCTACTAATTCTGCAAATTTAATGGCATGATCAATTGATTTACCACAGACTATAACACCATGGCTAGCCAATAAAGCAGCATTTTTCATACCGAGTGCATTGAGTGCTACTTGTCCGATTTCTTCTGTATGAGCTTCTCCAAAGGCTGATATGTCAATTGTTCCCCCTAAGAAAATATACATCTCTTCCATTATAATGGGTATATTTTTCCGAATTGTCGAGAACATAGATGCAAAAGTTGAATGGGTATGTATTACCGACTGGACTTTTGGTCGGGATTTATAAATCGCAATATGCATTTTTGCTTCTGTGGAGGGTAATTTTCCAGCGCTTAATGGGTTTCCTTCGAAGTCTAAATGTACGATTTCCTCCTTTTTGAGTGTAGAATATTGGTTAAATGAGGGTGTAATAAAAAATTCTTCTTTCTTACCATTTCGAATACTAACATTACCCTCACCTGTTTCTACTAATCCTTTAGAGAAAATAGCTTTTGCTCCTTCGACTACGTCTACTCGAAGCTCATCTTCTTTTGTCAATGACATAATTTAAATAATTAAGAATGGATTAAAAACCTATTTCGAATTGAGAATAAATGCTAGAATCCAAAATAACGCTCTTCTATAAAAATTCAAAATACTCTATTCTTATATATAAAATCTAACGATATCAAAGATGTTAAAGAAATATATTAATTACAGATAAAACCTCTTAAAATATGAACCGACTGATACTCCATTGTGATTTAGATTGCTTTTTTGCTGCTGTAGAGATAAGAGACAATCCCCAATATCAAAAAAAACCAGTGATTATAGGAGCGGATCCAAAAAATGGAAAAGGGAGAGGGGTCGTATCGACATGTTCTTATGAAGCAAGAGAATTTGGTCTTCATTCTGGAATGCCGATATCTCAAGCGTATCTCAGGTGTCCTCATGGTATCTATTTAAGACCAAATATCGAAAAGTATCATAAAGCCTCGAAAGAAGTAATGGAAATATTAAATAGTTATTCAAATGATTTCCAACAAATAGGAAGTGATGAGGCATATTTGGAACTTACAGAGATATGTAGTGATTATAAGGAAGCCAAGGAAATTGCATTCCAAATTCAGAAAGAGGTTATGGAGTGTGTACGATTGACAATATCAATTGGGATAGCCCCAACAAAATCTCTTGCAAAAATTGCATCGGATTGCAATAAACCAAATGGTGTAAGTGTTTTTGAACCAAATAATTTTAAAGAATTACTAAAAGATATGGATATCACCCGTGTTCCCGGTATTGGTAAAAAAACAAAGGTCTATTTCTATAAGAAAGGGATTAGAACGATTGGTGATATCCTTAATCTTACGTTAGCGAAGATGGTTTCCTTATTTGGGGAACATGGTAAATGGATCTGGAATGTAGTAAATGGTTTTGATAATCGAAAAGTCAAGGAATTTCACGAAGGAAGGAAGTCTATCAGTGCAGAAAGAACTTTTTTTGAAGATACAGATGATTTCAATTCAATTTTATCAAAATTGGAGGATATTAATGAAAGGATTCATAAATCAATTATGAAAAATCATATAACATACAAAACTGTTTCATTGAAAATAAGATTTGAAGGCTATCAAACATATACTCGTGCGAAAACCCTCCCTTTTCATATTCAAAACAAGCAAAGAGTAATCGAAGTGATTTTAGATTTAATGAAAGAATTTACGAAAAATATGAAGAAAGTAAGGTTGGTTGGGATTAAATTATCCAATTTGGAGAGAAATGGTAAAATTCGACAGACTGGAATTCTGAATTATGCATATATTACCTAAATAATTCAGGTAAGTACTCTTTAATTTGTCTTAAGATCTCCTTGTGAAGCAGCCCATTAGAAGAAATAATCCCTGGTTTAGTGAAAATGCTTTTACTTTCTTTATATCTTAAAGGTGTACCATCTATATCGGTTACCTTACCTCCTGCTTCTCTGACAATTAAATCTCCAGGTAAAAAGTCCCATGTAAACGAACGTTCCAAGTTTATCGGTTTTATATAAAGATCTGCTGTTCCATCAGCGACCATTGCAAATTTAACCATACTATCAACTTGAATAAAATTAATTATCCCTATATTTCTTGCGAATTTTATTATCCAAGGTTTATCATAATGTAATGAATGACAGAAACGGAAATCATTTAATTTGTTAATTTGACTTACTTTAGTTGGTATGAAATTATTGGTATCATAGGAAACGTGAGTACCATATCCTTGCTCAGCTGAAAAGATAGCTAATGATTTACCGTGGTAGTTGGGGGTCGCAATTGCACACGCCTTGGGGACGGAGTTCACCATTAATCCTACACCTACAGCATAGAATAATCCTTTTTGAAAACCGATAGTTCCATCGATTGGATCTACAGTCCATTGTCGTTTCGATGATTTCCCACGATATTCAATGTAATCTTTTACGTTATTTATTCCCTCTATATTTAATTCATTGAAACATTGTTTAACAGAATTTTCTGCTTTTTTGCCAAAATAAGTCAAGTTTTCTTCTTCAGCGATTATCTGATCATCTGAAAAATGATTTTGTAACTCAGACACAATAAATATTTGAGAAGCAAAGTCAGCTAAAGTTACTGGAGACTGGTCAGCTTTTAAAAATGATTTGAATCCTTTGCTTCGAAACCATTCGGTAATTTCAGTAGCTTTCTTTACTAGATTTACTGCTAAAGTTAATTCTTTGTTATACCTTGTCATAAAAAAATGGACGATTTAATTGATATGAATTTGATCTTTACCTTAAAATTTATCTTTACCTTAAAATCGCTTTTATTTCAAATAGATAATTATCTAAAGAGGCTGAAGCCTTGTTTGAAAGATCAAGCTGATTCACCTTCTTTTTTAATTCTGATTCGAAATTATATTGGTTTAGAAGCCATAATAATTTATGAATCTCGATTTTTTTCTTAAAGTCATTATCAATTTTAAAATGATTTGAATATGTATTATAAAATGCATCATTAAAAGAAGGTATGTTTAAAGGTTTTAAAATTAAATAATCAATTTTTATAAAATCTTGAGCTCTACTTCCAATATACCAATTATCGAAATCTACTAATCCGTTCAGATGAATTGCACCCTGATCCTCTTTTACAATAACATTTTGACTATGAAAATCATTGTGTAATACCACAAATTCATTTTCTTCTTCAATCAATGCTTGATTATCGTTATAATAATCTCTTATTTCTTTCCCAAGATCAATTTTATACTTTTTAGCTTCCTGAATCTCATTTTCTAATTGATTATTAAAATATTCTGAATAGCTTTTCTTATTTTTTTCCCCAATTTGACTAATGTTTTTATAAAAAGATTTAAATTTAATATTGTGCAGATTTCCTAAATGTTCACCTAGATTTTCAAAAATATTTATAAACTTTTTAGAATCCAAGTTCTTTCCTTCAGTGATATATTTATTTATGATTTGAAATAATGGTTTTCCTCGAATATACTCTTGTACTGAGAAAATATAGGGAATAATTTCTTTACTCTCATCATAGTAGATTAAATTGCTTACAGGCATAATTGGGGGTTTTTCTTTCTCAAAAATATATGATCCTGTTTTGGAACTAATTATCTCTTTTACTTTTTCTCTTAAATCTGGCTCATCAGGTAGTAGAGTTTTGTCTAAAAGAGGAAAGAGTAGTTTTTCTTTGACCAAATTTTCATATTGAAAGAATTTACTAGTTCGAAATCTGAATACTAATTGACTTTTTTCAAATTTAACCCTATATATCGTGTTTACATCAGCAATATAAGGTCCCTTAATTTTCATAACTTTTCCTTGATGAACTAAAACATCAATTTTTGAAAAAATATCTATAATATCTTGAAATTGGTAAAGGTCCTTTGTTCCTATATAATACAGTTGATAAATTTGTTTATTGTTAAGCAATGAATTAACAGTGGCTTCTATTCGTTCTTTACTTATTGTTTCAATTTCATTTTGAAGCGTAGTAGTGAGATTATTAACTTCTTCATTCGTTGTTGATATTAAATCTCTATATAAATGCAGAAACGCATATTTTAATCCACGTTTTTCTTGGTCTACTTCAGCTTTAATATCATAAATGTTAGTTCTGATATCGTTAATTTGTTCTTGCAATTGTAGAAGTTCTAAGAGATTATCTTCTAACGCATAATAGTAGAGTTTTGAAAACATATTGACCAAGTTACTTATACTCGATACAATCCCACTATTTTTTCTTTGGTTCAAGGGGATAAGTTGAAAGAAATTTTGAGAGTTTTCTTCGAGTCCACAGAAAACTGAAAAATTCTCGTTTAGTAACTCAAGATAAGATTTACACATCTTGATATTATAGAAAGAATCATTTAAACCTCTTAAAGATGTGAATTCAGTTAATTTTTTTAACGAAGCAGGGTCAATCTCATTTCTAGCACTTTGAGGAGGATTATTATATAAATAGATCTTATTTTTAGGATTAATAGAGCCTAAAATGTTTTCAAAATATGAATTTATTTCATCTGCTGGAAGTTTTTCCAAAGCGGGAGGAGAAATCATGTAATTAAGATCTTCATATTTACGACCTAAACTTTCAATTTGGTTAATTACATCATTAGCAGAATCACCATGGATTCCGATAAGGACTGGAATTCTATTTTCAGAAAAATTCAATGTTAAATCGATAAGTTTAGACATTTCTTCAAGATTATTTAAAAAAAGTCTCCCGTCCCCCATTCTACCAAACAGCAAGATTGCGTTGGCATCATTTGTTAAGATATGACGTATAAGAAGTGAATTTAAATTTTCTAAAATTTCACCATTCCTATTGAAAAAAGTTAAAGCATCACAGATAACCCCGTTGATTGGAGACATTTTAAATTTCACTTCTTAAAGTATGGAAGTAATATGAATTTTTATAATGTTATAAGTATATCAACTTTAAAGAGTTAATATGGTTTTTATATAAAATATTTTTAAAATTATAGCTCATATTTTATAACTCTCTTATTAATAATTACTTATTTAATTTAAATAGATTTGATAAACCTTTTAAAGAAAGGGTTAATGTTTTCTGTAAAATTGACGGTATTAGTTTATTGATCGTATCCATTGGCACTTTTAGTTATGTAGAAAACAAAAAGAATATTTTTTTTAATGATCCTTCTAGATTTTCTTAGATTCTTTAAAAATTTCAAAAATGTCTTTTTCATAATCTATTGTGTCTTCTGGTAATAGGCTTGGATCTTTAACCAGTTTAGCCAAATAATAGATTTTTGCCCCTCTTTCAAGGTATTGTAGAACTGTATAAGCGCCTTCTAAGTGGCTTCCGCAACATAAGTTACCGTGATTAGAGAGTAAAACTGCATTTCTTTCATCCAAGTCCTTTATGACGGTTTCTGCTAATTCTTCTGTGCCCGCTTCTTCATATTTTGCACATAATACTTCACCACCTATATAGGGAACTAATTCTTCCATTAACGGAGGGAGGGAGAGATTTAAGGTGCTAAGAACAGTGGAATAAATACTATGAGCATGTATAATCGCATTTATATCTTCTCGCTCCTTATACACACTTAAATGCATTTGCTTCTCTACTGAAGGATTTCTGTCACCATCAATAACTTTACCTCCCATATCAATGATAAGAATGTCTTCTGGTTTCATCTCAATGTAATTAACATTACTTGGTGTGATTAGCACATATTCAGAATCATCGTCTTTTACTCTGACACTTACATTCCCTGCAGAACCGATCACATGCTTGTCTTTTAACAGAATTTTACAAAAATCGACTATTTTCTTTCTCAAATCATTAATATCTAGGTTGGAAATGACTTTTTTATCTGTTAAAACTTCGGGATTCATAATGTTTCTTGGTATCTTATTGTTTAACCACAATTTGATATCCTCTAAGAGCATTTGAGATTGACGTTCAATTACTTCTTTTGTATCACCCCCAATATGGGGTGAAATGATGGTATTTGAGAATTTTAGAAATTTATTGTCCTCATCAATAGGTTCTAAGGGGAAGACATCTAAAGCTGCTCCTGCTATTTTTTTCTGTTCTAATGCTTTCTCTAACGCTTCATAATCAACTAAACTTCCCTTGGCAGTATTTATTAAATAAGCCGTCTTTTTCATTGATTCTAATCTTTTTTCATTGATAAGATTATCATTCTCATCTGTGGCAGTAGCATGAATAGTTATAAAATCAGAATTTCGTACAAGAAAATCTATATCGACTATATCCCCATATTCATTTGCAACTGTTTTTGGTACGAAGGGATCGTAAATAAGGAATTTTACTCCAAAGGCTTTTAATCTTTTTGCTACTCTTATTCCAATTTGACCAAAACCAATAATCCCAACCGTTTTTCCTCCTAATTCAGTACCTTTAAATTGCACAAAATAATCTACCCAGTTTTCAAAATCTATAACTTCGAACTTTTCAGAATGAAGAATTCTTTCTACTTCAGGGATTTTACGAGCAAGCATTAATATATAACAAACGGTTAAATCGGCGACAGCATCAACATTCCTAAAAGGTGTATTAAGGACAGGTAATCCTTTCTCTGTTGCAGCAATGAGGTTAACATTAAACGGATCTCCTCTGCATGAGATGAGTAATTTTATATTAGTTAACTCATAAAATTCCTTTTTTTTAACATCATCAGTCTCCGTAATAAAAATATCTATACCTTCTAGTTTTTCTGCCAATTCTTTAGCATCAAAATATATTTCTCGAGTTTGAACCCATGGTTCATAAACAACTTCCATTAATTTTCTTAATTCGTTTAGAACCTCGGGACTTAAACTTGCGGTTACCAAAGCCTTCATATTCATCATCACACAAACATTATGAAAAATTAATTAAAAAATATTTAGAAAAGTAAGCTCTTTAATTTTAGTAAGTTCCTTATTTTCCCTTCAACTACTTTTATTTGACCAGAGCTATATGCTTTCACAGCTCCAATTTCTTTATTAAACAATCCAATTAGGGTCTTTTCAGTAGTAAATTCTATTTTGACAGGTATATCTTTATTTCCAGAATTATTTTCTATTTTAATTCCTTTATCTCCATTTACCAAAATAATGAACGAATATCCACTATCCAAAAAGGTAACTTGGATTGGATCATTGTAATTTACTAATTTTCTTCTAACTTTTTCAGTATTATTATAACGATCTTCAATTTCTTTTAAACAACCTGCAATATCTTCGAATTTTGACATTACTTTAATATCCCCATTTTATTTTTTACTCTTTTCAATATTTCATATAAGTGTTGAATGAGTATTAAAGAATTCTTGGCAGTAATTTGATTATAAAATATAGAAAAAAATAACGGGCTATGAGGGATGTGTTCAGAAAACGCTCAATGCGAGTCCCGTTGAACCCCCGACCTGCCGGTTAAGAGCCGGTTGCGCTACCTGCCTGCGCCAATAGCCCATTTTATATTAAAATCAATCATCAAAACGCAGATGGAGGGATTCGAACCCCCGAGCGCTTATGCGCACTGGCTCACTTGGTTGTATAATACACTCAAGGCCAGCGTCTTACCAACTAGGCTACATCTGCTATTTTATTGACATCGATTGATCAAATTAGATTATGTTTACTCTAATAAAATTTTTTTTCTTTTTCATTGCTTTTTGCTTAATTCTCTCTTGAATTTAAAGAAAAATATAAATTTTATGCTACATAGGGTATTAATATGAGTGGGGCAAAAGATTTTCGTTATTTAATACCTGAAAGTTTGTTTAAGGAAATAACTCAAAAGGCGGCGGAAGAATATCCTCAAATTTGCCACGGCTGGTTATTTGCTGATAGAAAAGAAAATTTCGGAATCTGTACTCAATTCACCATGAATTCCGATTTACGCAGAACAAAAATACATGTAAAACCAAGAAGCTGGATGAGATATAAGAAATCTAAAATCTATAACATGCGGAAGTTTAAACAAGAGATGGCGACGGATATTGTATGGCAGTGGCACTCCCATCCTTCCGGTAGTGATAAGCTACACGCTATAGATAAGCGGATCTTAAAATATTTATCAAATGGAGTTATGATAATCGTTGTACCAGAAGTACCAAATAGAGAACCAGAACAAAAAGCACATCTTGTCGGTTGGTATTATGACAAACGCTATACAAAGAAGCCTATCATTGAAAAAATGGTTTTCGAAATAATCTCCGAATAATTTATTTCAGGTTTATTTCTTCTTTTTATTCTTCTAATCTTTTTTTCAAACAATTTTGTTATATAATAAAATATTAAAATTTTGAATCGTTATATTGAAAGTATACCTTATCAAATCTTTAGCAATTATGCAATCGTTGCCTAGCCTGGTACGGCGCTGGTCTGCTAAACCAGTATCCTACGGATGCGTGGGTTCGAATCCCACCGATTGCGCTTAATTAAGGGCCAGTGGTCTAGTGGTGATGACGCCTCGCTTACACCGAGGAAATCGGGAGTTCAAACCTCTCCTGGCCCACCATTTCTTTTATTTAGACAATCTTCTCATTCTTTTTGGCAACAATACACCAAATTTACAATTTTCTAAGTCTTTTCCAATACGAGATATGATCCCCGGGGCATTAGAATCCTGTTTCAAAAGTATTAGATTTTCTAAAAAACCAAATCTCTTTACGGTAATTATATCCCTAAAATGACCCTTTCTCACAATTACTTTCTTAAATTGCCCCTTAGTCTCTCCGCTTAAGAAGATAGCCTCGAGATTCTCATCCATAATCTTTTTAAAGATATCTATTGTACTTTGGGCTATTTCTCCTTGGATTTCATGCTTTTCTTTATCTATTTTTAGAATTTTCACTTCAATTGGGAAATGATCGATAAAATCATAAGCTTCAATTATCTCTGGCAAAGATTTTTCACGTCCTTTACATAATTGATCTCTGAGAGAGTGTAAATTAATTAGTACATCAACCGGAGGGTTCATAATTGCACAATCTACAAATATACCGAACCCAACGCCCCCTACTTCGACAAGCGTTCCTTTATAAATTCCGCCTTCTTTAATCTCCTTAAATTCTTTAACAAAACCAATTTCGTTCTTTAATATATTAGATACAAAGACTTCTTCAGACCCACTAATCGTAATTTCAAATCGTTTATCAAAATCTCGTAGTTTTTTTATTTTCAGTGAAGTATCTGGAAAACCTTTTACCTTTTCTCCTAAGTATTTTAAATATCTCAAGAAGATATCTTCCTTTTGCTTCTTCTTAGAAACAAAATAGATTTTGTCAAATAAAACCAAATTTTTAACCATAGTGAACACAATGTAGCTAGAGGTTAAGAGAAGTTATGTAGTTTAATATTTTAAAGGTAAAATACTTTTCCTATATATTAAGGACCTATTTTTTTGGTTCTAAAAAGACTTAAATTTCTAAGTTATTATCTTTCATTTAACTAAATACAGATTTTAATTAGAAGTTGAAAAAATTATGGAAGAGCAAAGATTTCAAGTATTAGTCAAGACTTTACAAGAACAAGAAGGCATAGAAGAAATTTTTCTGTTAAATAAAGGTGGGGAGGTCGTCTATAAATCAGCAGATTTTCAGCTATCAAACGAAGAAGCAGGTGCACTTCTTACTGCATGGAAAACAAAAGAACCTGCAATTATGTTTCAAAACTATAGATTTGCCGTTTTAAAAAATGAGGAAATCCAACTTGCTGCCAGAAACATTAGTGGTGGAAAAGGAAATATCGTTGGTTCAGTTACAAAGGAAGGAGATTATCTAGTAGCGCATACTAGGGATGAAGGGCTTATCATTTTAGAGTGGTCAATATTTATAAATAAAGTTGCGTGGTCGTAGCTCCTTTCAAAAAAAGATAAATAAAACCTTCTCTACATTCTTTTTTCACTCAAAATTTATCCTTTTTTTAAATTATTTAAACAAAATATTTATTTTAGAATTTATTACTACAATTTAACTAAGTAAAACAAAAAAATAATATAAAAAATAGAATTAATTAAGATTTAAAATTTAAGAGTATTAACCTATTTGGTTAAACTCTTTAGGTTTTTAAAAAACATATTAAATAGAACTAAGGAGGATATGCAAAAATGTTTCAGCAAGCAGGACGTGGATATGATATGGCTATCACGCAGTTTTCACCTGAAGGACGACTTTTTCAAGTTGAGTATGCAATAGAAGCTGTTCGAAGAGGTACTACTGCTGTTGTATGTAGGAATAAAAATTCTGTAGTATTTGCGGTTGAGAAGAAAAGTTCTGAACTTCAAGAAATTAGTATGAGTTCAGAAAAAATATTTAAGATTGATAACCATATTGGAGTTGCAATAGCCGGTCTAACCGCAGATGCACGTGTGTTGATTGATAGGGCTCGTATTCAAGCTCAGGTAAATTTATTGAATTATGATGAAAAAATCTCTGTAAAGGATAGCACTTTAAATATTTGTGAATATAAGCAAGTATTCACCCAGAACGCAGGTGTGAGACCTTTCGGCGTCTCTTTTCTAGTTGCTGGAATTGATTCGAATGGCCCCTCCTTGTTTCTAACCGATCCTAGTGGTGCATTTTGGGCTTATAAAGCCTTCGCAATAGGATCTGGTGCCACTGAAGCAAGGGCTTACCTTGAAGAACATTATAAAGAAGATATGAGTGATGAGGAATTAAAATTATTACCCTTACGAGCTCTCAAGGAGATAATGGGTGATAATCTAAATAAAGACACATGTGATATAGCTTTTATATTGAAAGAAGATAAAACGTTTAAACTTCTAAGTTTAGATGAAGAGGAAGAGTTGTTAAATAAATTAGCAACTTCCTAAAACCATATATATGAAATCAAGGTTACGGCCCATTATATTTATCAATTAACGCAAAGACAAAAGTTAGGAAAAAAAGAAATTAAGGTAAATTAAGTTACGTTACTGTGAGACTATATTATGATCGATCGACCAACTGACCGAGCAAGAATTGATTTAGGGGGCTTTATAGTAGGACGAATTGAGAAATCTGGAAGACAATTCGAAATGCTTATGGATCCAGAAAAAGCTTGGGAAGCCAAGAAAACGATTAGAGAAGAAATTGATAACCGTCTCAAAGAAGGAGCAGAAAAATCGCGACTCACCGTAGACGATATTATTAATAGTAATAAAATAGATCTAGAGCTCATTTTTGAAACATTTACAGTTTTTGAAGATTTGAGAAGAGGCAAAAAGGCGACAGACGGTGATATGGAAGCGGTTTTTGATACGACAGAAGGTATGAGAATAGCTGGACACGTTCTACTTGAAGGAGAAATACACTGGACAAAAACGCAAAGAGAAGAGGAAAGAACAAAGAGATTAAAGCAAATAATAACTATTATCAGTAAAAATGCGATTAATCCCCAGAATAAGAAACCACATCCTTCTCAGAGAATAGAGAAAGCAATTGAAGAAGCAAATGTTAAGATCGATTTAATGAGGAACGCTGAAGAACAGGTTGACGATGTAGTAAAAAGTATTCGAGTTATCATTCCAATTCGTATGGAACAAGTAGAAATGGCAATAAAAATACCTTCGGCTTTTACAGCTAAAGGGTACAATATCGTAGCTCAACTTGCCCAAATCAAGAATGAAGAATGGCAATCTGATGGTTCTTGGGTGTCTGTTGTTAGTTTACCTGCAGGTTTACAAATGGAAATGATTGATAAATTGAATAAATTAACTCATGGAAGAGTTCAAACCAAACTTTTAAAATCCTAACCAGTATAATTTTAATTAATTCTGATTTATGTTATTTTTTTGGCAATGGTTAGGTAATATAATAAAATTAATAAAAGAGTGTGAGTAATTTTGGAGAATGAAACAAATAATGAGAATTTCGACAATACCGAAGAGAGAGAAGAAAAAATTGATGGTGAGTTCGAAGATTTTGAAGATGTCGAAGATACAAGAGAAGTAGTTGTACCTGGAGAGGTATTGACTGAAGATACGAAGAATTTTCTGCCAGGACGAGGTACGATTTATAATAAGAAGAGGACGCAGATAATTTCTTTAAATATAGGATTAAAACAGATAAAAAAGAATTATATAAATGTGATCCCTCTTAGAGGTTTTTATACTCCTCGACCTGGAGATAAAGTTATAGCTCTTGTTGTTGATAAGAATCCTGTGAAATATAGATGTGATATTAATGCGAAAGATTTTGGTACATTGAAGCCAAAAAATACAATAAAAAGAGGAAGAATGGGATCATTCAGAGGCGGTGGTGATCGTGGTGGTAGTCGTGGTGGTGATCGTGGTGGTAGTCGTGGTGGTGATCGTGGTGGCAGTCGTGGTGGAGGTTATTCTCGAGATGATAGCAACGCGGAAGTATTCGATATTGGGGATATCTTGATTGTAAAGATTTTGTCAGCTGATCGTTTAAATAAACCTGAACTAACAACTGTAGGAAAATATTTGGGTAAAAGAAATAACGGTGTTGTAATTACAATTGATCCCCCTAAAATTCCTCGCGTTATCGGTCGCGATGGCTCAATGATTAAAATGTTAAAAGACTTAACGAAGACTAATATTTTTGTAACTCAAAATGGACGCATATGGATAAAAGGTGAAGATATCGCTCATGAACGGCTACTTATCGAATCAATACAAAAAATAGCGATGGAAGCACATACAGTAGGTTTAACTGACCGAATGCAGGAATATGTAATTAAAGAAAAAAAAAAAAGAGGTATAGATTAAATGCCATTGATTATTAAAGATGAGTATCCTGAAAAGTTATTCCGTGAAGACGGTAAGCGTCTTGATGGAAGGGATGCAAATGAAGTAAGACCAATTAAAATGGAAGTTGGAGTTATTAAGAGTGCTGATGGTTCTGCTTATTTAGAATGGGGTAATAATAAAATCTTTGCTGCGGTCTATGGGCCAAGAGAAGTTCATCCACATCATTTAGCAAAACCAGATCGAGGGATTCTAAGAGTATTTTATAGAATGGCTACTTATTCTGTTTTTGATAGAAAAAGACCAGCTCCCGGACGCAGAGAAAAAGAAATATCGATGATTGTATCAGATTGTTTAGAGCCAATCCTCTTTCTTGAACTGTATCCAGGTACGAGTTTTGAAGTTTTTATTGAGGTAATAGATGCAGATGGAGGTACTAGATGCGCTAGTACTACAGTAGCAGCTTTAGCCTTAGCAGATGCTGGAATTCCTATGAAAAGCTTAGTTTCTGCGATCGCAGTAGGTAAGATTGACGGTAAACTAGTGGTAGACCTTTCAGGGATTGAAGATAAAGCTGGTGATGCGGATTTACCGATTGCAATCACATGGTATAATGAAGAATTATCATTACTTCAATTTGATGGAGATATGACTTTAGATGAAATGAATGAATTTTTAGATATGGCAAAAGAGTCATTAGGTAAAGTCTATCAAATGCAATTAGAAGCTTTAAAAAGGAAATATATTACTCCAACAAACGAGGAGGGTGAAAAATAAAGATGATGGACGTAAAAAGAATAATTTCACGCATAGAAAAAAATTACATTTTATCAAACTTGAAAAAAGAAGAGCGTGTTGACGGTAGAGGTTTATGGGATTATCGAGATTTTAGTATAACAAGTGACGTTGTTGCATCAGCCGAAGGTTCTGCCGATGTATCATTAGGAGACACAAGGTTAATTACAGGATTAAAATATGATATCGGACCCCCTTTTGATGATTTACCCGATGAAGGAGTCTGCACTGTTATGGCAGAGCTACTTCCGTTAGCATCTCCTTTGTTTGAAAGAGGTCCTCCCGATGAACAATCTATCGAATTAGCGAGAGTCGTAGATCGTGGAATTAGACATGCAGATTGCATTCAAACCAAGAAACTATGTATTAAAGAAAAAGAAGCAGTCTATATTCTATTCGTTGATATGTATGTTATAAACCATGATGGTAATTTGATTGATGCCGGGGGAGTAAGTGCTTTAACCACTTTACTTTCAGCACATCTTCCTGAAGGGAGAATTGGAGATAATGGTCTTGAATGGACAGGAAAATATTTGACAGGAGACGATTTAATCAAAGAATTGCCGTTTGTTATAACTTATGGAAAAATTGATGATATTATTTTCTTAGATCCTAATTTACCCGAAGAATTAATCTGTGAAGGTAAAATCTCAATCTCAGTGACAGAGAAAAATATTACATCTATTCAAAAAAGTGGAGCGGCTACATTTTCGATTGACGATATTAAAATGTTAGGAAAGAAATCTTTAGAAATTGGTCAAAAACTAAGAAAAGAGTTAAATCTTTTGCAGTATAAAAGTTCAAATAAATAAATTTTTTTAAATCATTTTTTATTATTTTGTTTAGGTTTTCTTATTATAAACAGATAATTTCTTTTGTAATTTCACTCTAGTAAAAATGAAAAATCCAATGTAATTTTCTATCGCTATTTAGAAAAATTTATAGTTTATCCTAAGTTTTAATATATCATCAATTATTAAAAACTATTTTTGAGATAAAATGGGAAAGCGAACTGGAATTACCGGTAAATACGGTGCTCGTTATGGGAGCACATTACGTAAAAGAACTCGTTTAATTTTGGAAAAAATGAAAGGAGACGCGAAATGCCCTAGGTGTGAAACTAGAGGATCTATACATAGGATATCAACGGGGATTTGGCATTGTAAAAAATGTGATGCTCGTTTTACTGGAGGGGCGTATTTTCTTGAAACTCCTAGGGGAGCTGAATCCTTCCGGATTGCAAAACGTAAGCAAAGAGAAGTTGAAACAGTTGAAGAATAATGAACCAAACAACTCTTTTTACTATTGAATCAACTATAGAATTACTTTTTGAGAATTCTCACCTGAGAGATATTTCGTATAACTCTTTTATCCCTGAAATTAAAAAGCTGCAAACAAATAGATCAAAGATTTTTGTTGAGAAAAAAAATCAACATCAACTAGTCTTTCAGATTGAAAGTAATGATATCACCGCTTTTCGAGCCTCTATGAATGAAATTGTTAGTTTTGGTAAAATAATTGAAAATACTGTACAACTACATAAAATTTCTTAAAATAATATAAAATTATAATAATTCAATTAAAAAATAAATTATAGAAAAGGAAGAAGGTCGAAGAATGTCAATTAATTTAAATAATCTTGATGAAGAACAAAGAAATAAAATTCAAAACCTTGCAAATTTACAGCAAACCTATGAAATAATAAATACTCAAAGAAATCAGATGGAGTCTCATTTAAGAGAAACAGAGTTTGCTATTGAAGAATTGGAAAAAACTAGCGAAGAAAATGCCGTTTATAAATCAATAGGAGGAATCTTAGTAAAAAGTGAGCGAAATAAACTGCTTGATGAGAAAAAAAGTTTAAAAGTTACTCTCGAAATGAGATTGAAAACATTAGATCAGAAGAAATCAAGATTAGAAAATCAAATTACTACATTAAGTACTTCAATTCAAGAGGATCTCAAAAATCAAAATATCTAGACGAATTCATGTTATATTCTAAATATGAAGATTTTTTATCTTTTTTACAGTATAAAAAGATTCTTATCACCACTCATGATTTAGTCGATATTGATGGATTTGCTTCATGTTTTGCTCTAAAATTCTTTTTATGTGAACGTTTTAACAAATCACCCTCAATCTTTTTTTCAGAACTCTCAAAAGCAACTAAAAATTTTATGAATAAGTTTTTAATTAAATTTCCAGAATTTAAATTCGATTATGAAACTGAGGTAAATCTTGCCAACTATGATGTATGCTTAATAATTGATACAAATGATTTGAGTCAAATACATTTTAATAGTAGTAAAAGCTCTAAATTAGATATACCATATATCTTAATTGATCATCACCATTATGGCAAAACTGAGCTTGAAAACCGCAATATTTCTTCATTAAATTTAATAAATGACGATATTTCTTCATCAGCAGAAATAATTTTAGACTTAATTGAATCTCAAAACCAAGATTTGCCAACTAGATACAGATATCTGATGGCTGCTGCTATTTTAGTAGATTCAGGATTCTTTAGATATGGAAATAATGGTACGATTAGAAAATTTAGTAGATTACTAGATGAAAAGGTAAACTACCAACATCTTCTAAATATGTTGCAAAATGAAACGGACATCTCCGAGAAAATCGCCAAAATTAAAGGCTTACAGAGAGTAGAGTTAATACGTAAAGGAGATTATTTAATTGGAGTCAGCAATGTAAGTAGTTTTGGTGCCAATGTTGCTTCGATGTTGATAAAAAATGGTTTTGATGTAGGGATTGTCTATTCTGTGGAAAAAAATAGGAAGAATATTAATAGTAGAGCAAAAAAAAGCGTCTGTTTAAATACAGGATTACATTTAGGTAAAATTTTAGAAGAATTATCAAAATACGCTGACGGAAGTGGTGGAGGTCATGATGGAGCAGCTTCTATAGCATTTAATGCTGAGTTAAAACAGGTTCTTTCTAAGTTTATCGAGAAAATAAAACATTTTTTATAATCTAAATTTTAAATAATTAAACATTATTATACTTCAAAACTGAATGTAGGATTCAAAATAAGAATGGATTTAGTAAGGTTTGAAGGTTTTTCTTTTCGTTATAAAGGAAATGAAGTTTATGCTTTAGATAACATTAATTTAAGGATAGAAGAAAATAAATTTATTTTATTGTGCGGAGAAACAGGTTCAGGAAAAACTACGTTAATTAGATGTATGAATGGATTAATTCCTCAATTTTATTCGGGTTTTTATAAAGGTAAAGTTTATGTGCATGGAATGGACACGACAAATACATCAATAGCAAATTTATCTACTGAAGTTGGAATAGTTTTCCAAAATCCAGAGAATCAGTTAATTGCAATGAATGTAGAGCATGAGATTGCGTTTGGATTAGAAAATCTAGGAGTTCCACCAAAAGAAATATCAAAAAGAATACAAGAAAGTGCTTCACTAACCGAAATTGAACATATTTTAGATAAAGCACCCTTTGAATTAAGTGGGGGGGAACAACAACGAGTTGCTATTGCTTCAATCTTAGTTTTAAAACCCAAATTTCTCATTTTGGATGAACCTACAGCATTATTAGATCCTTATATGGCTAAGAAAATTATAACATTATTGAAGGAAATACAACTAGATAGAAATCTTTCGATTATGATAAGTGAACATCGATTAGATCTAGTCATCCCTTTTGCAGAAGAGATAGTCTTAATGAAAGATGGGAGAATTATAGAACATGATTCTCGTGATAACGTTCTCAACGGATTAAAATTTCAAAACTTAAAGTTAAACAAACCCGTATTATATACAATATTTAATGAACTTAGGAAAAGAAACTTGATTAAGGGAAATATACCTGCTTCGATTCCTGCTGCTTTAGATTTGATTAAAAAATTCCAACACGAATAAGGTTGCTTATATGATGAAAGAATTACCATTAATTATTATAGATGGTGTTGATTACATTTATCCAAATGGTACTGCTGCTTTAAAAAATATTAGTTTAACTATCCATAAGGGGGAGATGATAGCAATTATGGGTAAAAATGGAGCAGGTAAGACAACTCTAATCCGAACTTTGAATGGTTTAATTAGACCGACAGCAGGTGATATTTTTATCAATTATGAAAATATTAATATGAAAAGTATAGCAGAATTATCGCAGAGGGTCGGTTTAATTTTTCAAAATCCCTCTCATCAATTATTTGCTAATTCTGTAGAAGAAGAAATTAAGTTTTCCTTAAAAAACTTATATCAAGACAATGAAGAACTTCAATTAAAGACAGATTATGTCTTAAAGAGTTTTAATCTTGAAAAATATCGAGAGAGATCTCCCTTAAACTTATCGGGAGGGGAATCAAAAAAGTTAGCCATTGCTTCTATTATGTGCAGAGATCCGGAGGTTCTAGTATTTGATGAGCCTACTCTAGGTCAGGACGCTAATGAGATTGAATCATTCATTAAATTAATTGATAAAGAAAAGAAAAAAGAAAAAACTGTAATAATAATAACCCATAATGTTGAATTTGCATTTGAATTTATCCCTAGAACAATTTTAATGGCAGAAGGACAAATTATTGCTGATGGTCCTACTCTAAATATTTTAAGTAGTAATTTTTTAACAGAAAGATCATCATTAGTCCTTCCCCAAACTCGGCAATTATCTTTAGCATTATCCAAGGCAGGATTCCAAGAACTCACCAATATAACTTCAAGACATGAAATCACAGAATATCTAATGAAAATTTTGGAGAATAAAATTACTTCAATCAAGGAGGAGTAAAATTAAATGTCTTTAGAATTTCTCAATGCTTTTAAATTTATGAAAAAAGAATCTTTTCTACATAATCTAGATCCAAGAACCAAGTTAGTACTTGCATTGATTTATACGATAGGTGCATTACTATACAATCAAATTATGCCATTACTCTTTATTTTCTTGAGTTTACTTCCAATAGTTGTATTTGGTAAAATTTTAAAACAATGGGTAAAGAGCATTCGTGGTTTATCATTCTTAGTAATTTTTATCATAATATTAAACACTTTATTCATTTCATTATCATTTGCTATAGCAATGGTATTGAGAATTTGTATAATGGTTTCAGCTTTTTCAATCTTTTTTTTAACTGTAGATCCAAATGACTTAGCCCTTTCTTTGATCTCTATGAAGGTTCCTTATGAATTTGCTTTTTCCTTCTCATTAGCATTTAGGTTCGTACCAACAATTGCTACTGAAGCCCAAAATATAATGGATGCTCAACAAAGTAGAGGTTACGAGATGCAAAAAAAAGGAATCATTAGTCAAATTAAAAACCTCTTTCCTTTATTAATCCCATTAATCATATGTTCAATAAAGAGAGCCTTTAATGTAGCAGAAGCTTTAGAATCAAGAGCCTTTGGAAGCAATAAAGAACGTTCATATTATTATACCATCAAATTCTCAAAAAAAGATTGGATTTTTACGATTTATCTAATTTTATTTCTTATAACACTAATCTTGATAAGAATTCAATTCAATTCAATGCCAGATTGGTTTTTATGGAGACTCCCAGTATGATTACAAGAGAATTCTATATTAAACAATTGGAACTAAGATATTTTGTGGCTATAAATCAATTTAACCTTGATTTAAATCATCTATTAGAAAGAAATAAAATAACTAGTGAAGAAAAAGTTTTAGATCATCTATTTAAAACATTACAAGAAATCCAAGATAACAATAAAGAATCAGTAATACAGATAATCTGTGATAAATTTATTCTAAACCAGGATCATATTTATATTGCCTGTTATTATATGCAAAAAGCATTTTTTCGTAAAACAAATATATCTAATACGAAAAACATTGAACTAATGCTCTATTTATCAACTTATAGGCAAATTAGCAAAGCTATTGAAACCGTTGGTATTAATTCCCATGATCTAAAAGCAGGAAATATAATAATCTGTATCATCTCTCCAATTGATAATACCCCCAAAATTAACGAGGAGATCTTACAGATTCTTAATGCCAATGAGACGGAGTTAACACTAAATAACATGACGAGTGAAAAAATTAAAAAAATCATTGAGAACTATAACATTTTAGATTCTCAAATAAAACCGGTTTTAAACTCATATCTTAACAAAGAAAAGAGTAAAAATGATGTAGATAATGAAGTAGAAATCTTATCTTCTGCTGTGTTTGATTTAATTTGCGAAAAAATGGCACTTCTGAATTTAGAAAAAATAAAGTCGCGTTAATGTTCTTTTTTTTAATTTCCTAATCGAATAGTATCATTTGGAGCAAGAAAAGAAATACCGCAATAATTTCCTAATACCTCAATCCTAATAACTATATCAGGGTTTTCAAGATCGACTTTATAATCTAGGCCACTTGCGATCCGATCAATTAAGTTATCTCTTTCTATGCCTTCATGCCTTCTTCTTTTTAGCACTATTTTAAAAGAATCTCCTTCATTCATAAATTTCTTATGATTTTCATGTATTAGATTAGACATTACTTTAATTTTGGTTTCACAAATATAATCAATCGGGATAATTTTTAGGATAAACTGAAAAAAATTGGGATTTTTTTTCAATATTTGTTGAATCTTATGGATTATTTTTTTAGCCTCTATATTACTTAAAGCACCAATTAACCCAGAAAACGATAACTTGGAAATAATTGGATAGTTATCACCACACATTAATAGAGTAAACCACAACTCTGTGGAAGCATTCGTTTCATTAAATCGAGAAGTCGAAATTAATAAATTTAAGTTTTTCGTGTGATCACCTTTATTTAATAGATAAAAACTCTACAATCTGTTCTTCTGATATGCTGCCAATTCTTAAAAATTTTGGTTCTTGAGAAGTGCAGTCAACTATAGTCGTTGAAAGTCGTGATTTAGATTTGCCACTATCAAGAATTAAATCGATGGGACTTAAAATTTTCTTAGCGACTTCCTCTCCACTAATACAGGGAGGTTCACCGGAATAATTTGCTGAAGTTCCAATTAAAATCCCAAGATGTCCCTCATTTTTTAATAGGTTCAAAATACTTAAGATAATTTCGTTCTCAGGAACCCGGACACCTATTGTATTTTTAAAAGCAGTTATTTCCGGTGGTATGACACTATGGTCCTTTTTTTTTAGTATTAGAGTTACTTGTCCCGGCCAATACCGGTTTGCTAATTTTATCGCTAAGTCATTAAATTCTGCTATCTTGAGAACTTCTTCAAAATCCGAAGCGAGTAGTAGAAAACCTTTGTCTCTATCCCGGTATTTAATATCATATATTCTGTTAATCACATCTAAATTTAAGGGATTTCCTCCAATCCCATAAACCGAATTAGTTGGAAAAGCAATAATTTTTCCCTCGATTATAGTTTCCACTGCAATTTTTAGATATAGTTCAATTTCTTCTAGTGTTTTCCCACCTAACTTTACTAAGAATCCCATTTGATATTGAATAAAAATTTAAGCGTATAATACAAAAAGAGTATTGAATAAATTTAAAGATTATTTTGGGTATTGGTCTTGACAGCTTAATTCAACATTAATTCGTTCCCAATTATGATCTAATTGTTCTTGAAGCTCTATTATTTCTTTTTCAGAGACTTGTGAGAATCGTTTTTGTTTGGAAAGATAATCAACTAATGGAGCTCTCTTTGAAGCATCTATTAAGGCTTTACTCTTTTTAGATAATGTCATAATACCGTTTTCAACCTCAAATAATATCCACGAACCTGATTTTACAGCTAAACGTGCCACTTCTATTGATTCTTCGCTTTGATATCCCCAACCAGGAGGGCAAGGAGCTAAAATATGGATATATTTACAACCTTTAATTGATTGAGCTTTTTTAAATTTATCATATAAATCAAGGGGTTCGCTTATACTACAGGTTGCAACATAAGGTATATCATGTGCCGCTAAAATAGCTGGGAGGTTTTTCTTAAACCTTTCTTTTCCAAGAGTTGTGGTTGTAGTGAACGCCCCATGAGGTGTGCTTGAAGAACGTTGAATTCCGGTATTCATATATGCCTCGTTATCATAACAACAATATATGATATTTGTATTCCTTTCTGCAGCACCACTTAGACCTTGAATACCTATGTCTGCTGTACCTCCATCTCCTGCAAATACCAATGATGTTATTTCGTCCCATCCTCTATTTGGGAACTTATGAGCTTTTGCATCGAACGCAGCTTTCATACCTGTTGCTGCTGCTGCTCCGGCCGCAAATGCCATATTAGTAAATGGAAAATTTGGTGCCGTTTTAGGCCATAACCCAATAACAACATTTAAACATGAAGCAGGAGTTACAAGTGCTGTATTAGGGCCTAAAGCTTTCATTGCCCATCTAAGTGCAATTTCAAGACCACAACCAGCACAGCAAGAATTTCCCGGGAGGAAAAACTCTTCCTGACATGATTCTAACGCTTCTTTTAGTTTTACCATCTCTTATTCAACCTCCAATAAACCATCCCAGAAAGTCCCATGTATAATATCCTTTGGTAACTCCCCGGTTTCTTCTAATTTTATCAAAAATTTTAATTGATTTTTTTGTTGTTCGAGAGAAACCTCTCTTCCTCCTAATCCATTGATGATTGGTAAAATTTTAGTTTTCACTTCTGTACCATGCAAAGCTGACTTTACCTCACAACTGACAGGACCTCCAGTTTGAGAACCAAATGCTGTTGCTCTGTCAATAACTCCAATGACATTAACTTTTTTGACAGATTCTATTATATCTTCTACTGGAAACGGTCGAAAATGCCTCAACTTTACCATACCTACCTTATATCCTTCTTCCCTCAAATCATCAATAGCTTGCTCCATTTGCAAGGCTAAATCTCCATAAATTACCACGCCAGCTTTAGCATCATTCATATGATATTCTTGAATTAACCCGTTTCCATAATTTCTCCCAAATTTCTTTTCAAACTCAACGGCAACTTCCTTAATTTTTTCCTTTGCTCTTATGAAGGCTTCCTGAATTTTCATCCTAAATTCATAATAAAATCCCGAGGGCATTATAAGATTTCCAAACATCATAGGTCTTTTAGGATCCATCCATATATGAGGCCATCCCTCTTCACCTGGCAAAGGGGGCAAAAATTCATCTACACGATCTTGGTCCTCGATTATAACTGGTTTTGAAGTGTGAGATAGAATAAAACCACCATATGCGACAAATTTTGGAAGCAATATATCGTAATCTTCACACACTTTATAAGACATTAAAATTTCGTCATAAATTTCTTGATGAGAAGCACAAAATGAACTCATCCATCCTGTGTCCCTTTGACTTAGCACATCAGTAAAGTCTGCCCAAATATTCCAAGGAGGCGCTGGAGCTCTAGAAGCAATCGCAACGACAATTGGGAGTCTGGCGCCTGCGGCCCAATGAATCATTTCATGTGCATAAAATATACCTTGACCGGATGTTGCGGTAAAAGTTCTGGTACCCGCTTTACTAGCACCAATTACTGCAGCAAAAACACTATGCTCTGATTCCATTTTAATATATTGAGTTCCTGGCATTTCTCCTTTATCTGCAAATTCCGATAGCTTCTCCACGACTGTTGTTTGAGGGGTTATTGGATATGCGCTAATTACTTGCACCCGGGATGATTTTGCAGCATACGCAGCTGCGACATTCCCTTTAATAATAATAGTTTCGCGTTCCTGTATAAAGTCATTTTGAGCTTCAACCATCTACATCACTCTCTCTTTTCATTTCAATATTATTTGAAGGGCATTCTTTGGCACAAATACCACAACCTTTACAATAATCTAAATTTATCTCAAAAGAACCGTCTTCTTTCTTTTTAATTACTCCTTCAGGACAATACATCCAACAGATGCCACATTGATTACATCCTTCCAAGATTATGGGTCTAAATGTTCTCCAGTCACCTGTTGTACCGATACTTCCATCAATTGGCAAAGATATAGGAATAGGGGGTAGTTCTTCCCAATTTTTATATTCTTGGAGTTTTGGACGTTCTTCAACAGACTTATTAATTTTCTCCCATTTTTTAGATTTTGTCATTATTATACCTCCTTTACCGTTTCAAATGCTTCCTTTGCCACACTCATATTTTTTTCTAATCTCCCCTCTCCAAATTCCTTTTTTATGACTTTTTCCATAGTTTCAAGATTGTAATAACCTGTAATCTTTCCAAATGCTCCTAACATAGGAATATTTAGAATGGGCCCACTAGAATGCATAAAATCTTTTCGGATACAAATTCCTGTTGCATCAACAATGTAAATTTTAATATTTTGAGGAAGGTTTGAGTTATCGATAGGTTCTGCACTATTAGCAATTAAAGTCGTGCCTTCCTTTATAGAATCTTTTATTTTTGGTATATCCAATAATGAGGTATCAAACATTAAAATATAATCCGGATTTACAACACTATCATATGTTTTAATAGTTTTACTTCTTGATATTTTCGAAAATGCTTGTATGGGGGCACCTCTTCTCTCGGCACCGATTATAGGGATTGCTATTGTATCCTGAAAACCTTCTTCAAATGCCATTTCAGAGAGTAATTGACTCGCGGTTATGCATGTTTGACCACCTCTACAGTGCATCGAGATTTCTACAATTTTTTGTTCTTGAGACAAATTTAACCAACTTATTAATTTTGATTTCTTCTATTACAAATGAACTAGAATTCTTATGATTTTTCTCTAATAATTGCAATATTAAACAATAATATAGAGTTTTTAATTATAATTATTATATCTAAAAATAAGGTTCTAATAAATAGTTTATTTTCTAAATTCCGTTAATTTGAATTAATGTAGAGAAACATTAAAATAGTATAAGATTAATTTTATGCTTAATTATTTTTTATATCATTCTTATGACTGAAGAAAACAGGAATAGCGAAACTGTATATTCATTTAAATGCCCTTCATGTGAATTAGGTACGATTAATGTAGTAAAGAGTATATATGATCTATCTGATGGGGATCAAATGCTCATAATAAAATTCGAATGCGATCATTGCAGCTTTCACAAAAATGATGTGATTCCTTTGACAACTAATACAGAGCCAGGATTAAAAACCTTAAAAGTGACTAATGAGGAAGATCTTAAATCAAAGATTTATCGTTCTCCTGTAGGAAAATTAGAAATTCCTGAGCTTGAAGTAATGGTTGAACCAGGACCTAGAGCAGATTTTTATTATACTAATGTAGAAGGCATATTATATAGATTTGAAAGTGCAGTTTTAATATATAGAAATAGTCTCGAAGAAGGTGACCCAGAAATTCCTGGAATTGAAGAAATACTAAATAATTTAAGCAAAGCATTAGTAGGCAAGTTTGAATTTACATTGAAAATAACTGATTTTGGTGGAGGGAGTTATATAATCCCTAAGGATAAATCAAAATATAAATTTGAAAAACTTGAGACTGAAGAATCAGAATAAAGATAAAATATAATTTTATCATAATAGTTTATTATTAAACAAAGTCATATTCTAAAATTAGTGATAGGCATGGGAAACCAAATTAAAAAAATTGGAATTTTAACTGGAGGGGGAGATTGCCCTGGATTAAATTCCGTGCTCTATGGAATTATGTTAAAGGCTTATGATGCAGGGATTGAGTGTATTGGTATCCTTAAAGGATGGAAAGGATTTATAGACAATGAGTTCATTAAACTTGACATCGCAGATCATGATGATTTGCATACTGTTGGGGGAACTATTTTATATACCAGTAGGACAAACCCTTTTGAAGGTGCAGATTCAAAAGAAGAGAGGGCTAAAGAACTTACAAAGAAATTTGAGGATTTGGGAATAGATGCTTTAATTGCTATAGGAGGTGACGATAGTCTTGGGGTAGCTAGTATGCTCTATCAATTTGCGGATGCAAAAGTAGTTGGGTGCCCAAAAACAATTGATAACGATCTGGCAGGAACCCATTATACATTTGGGTTCTGGAGTGCTGTTCAATTAGCTTCTAATGCAATGGATAATCTAACAACAACAGCCCGTTCACATCAGAGAGTATTTGTAGTAGAGGTTATGGGAAGAGATGCCGGTTTTTTGGCTATGTATAGTGGCATTTCTGCGGGAGCAGATATTATTTTAATCCCCGAAACTCCGTTTGATTTAGAAAAGGATGTTATTGACGTTCTAAAAAAAAGAGTTAATGCGGGATATAGCTATCATATTATAGCTACATCTGAAGGCGCTTACCCAAATGCAGAGTCTTTAGATAGAGATTTTAAGACTATATCAAAAAAAAAAATAGATAAGTTGCCTAAAGACACTTTCGGTAATCCTTTATTGGCAAAATTAAGTATGTCTAAAATAATTGTTGATGAATTGAATTTGAGAGATGACTTAAAACAAGAGTTTCAGAGGAACGGGGTGGTATTTGAATGTCGGAACGTAGTACTTGGCCATACTATGCGTGCGGGAACACCAAATTCATTTGACAGGATATTAGGCTTAAGATTTGGGTTAGCAGCTATGAAACTTGTGTTGGAGGGTAAATTTGGGAATATGGTATCACTCCAGGGAAACAAAATAGAAACAATTCCTCTTTCAGAAGGAGTAAAAAAGAAACATATTACCCCAGAAAACGATAAAATGGAATTACGTGATTTACTTGTAAAAATAAGATATCTTAGCAAACAAAAATAATTAACTAAAGTGATTTAGCTTATGGGTGAAATAAAAGGGATTCTTTTTGCTATTACTGTAGGAAAAGGGTCAAGATCGGAAGGACCTAAATATTTTATTAAACCATTAGATGATTATAAAAACAGATGGTCAGAAATCCTCGTTAGGAAAAAGACGCATATGTGGGAGAATGATCCTGAATTGCATAAGTATCTCGATAAAGAAGTGTTGATATCTGGGGATATAATCGAGACCAAGAGCACAATTACAATTGACTATTCGAATGTGAAAGCATTAGAATAAATCATCATTAGAAAAAATCTAATAAAAGGTGGAAATACTCAATTGCATAAGCAAATTCAGAATTTAGCTCACAAAATTTTAGAGTTAAATCCCGAACCTATTCCAAAATATTTAATATTACGAGATATCTTAGAAAAAGATCCCAAGCAACTGACTGAGTTGAAAAAACAGGTTCTACAGTCTAAGTGGGTAATCGATATTTTAGACGAACAGCGAGAGAATGGCTCATGGGGACGATTTCATAGCCAAAATACTAAGTTAAAGCAAAAATATGTTACTACCGAAGTTGCTCTCCACCGTTGCGCAGTGATGGGATTAGCTAAACAGGATCTCCCAATCCAAAAAGCTATAGACTACATGGAGAAAGTTTTACAAGGAAATATTGTATGGGAAGATGGGCGTGAAAAATCGGAAGCATGGGATGCGGGTGTAGCAGTAATAACTGCAAGTACATTAGCAGAATGGTGTCCGAATCATTCTCTGGTGTTACCAATACGAATGATGTGGCAAGATATTGTAAAAGAATCATTTGAAAATTCTCAATACAATCCATCTCTTGAAGTAGCAGCACAGCAAAAATATCATCACATTTCATCAGATTTTTACTATATAGGATCCCTATATGCCGTTAGGCTTTTAAGTACGGGAAAAAATGAGAAAGAAAAGCAATTCTCCCGTGATTTTGAAAAAGTTTATCTCAAGTGGTTATGGACTCGAGAATCAGGAATGGGTTATGTATCGCAGAATCGTTTAGCAGATCTACCTGTGGAGGTAACCTATAAATCAATAAGATCAAAACTAAAAGCCTTAGAATTGTTAGCAGGTTTTTCCAGCACGTCATCTATATGCCAAGATTTCATTCAGTGGTTATGGAACAACCGGGAAGAAGATGGTTTATGGGATTTCGGACCTAAAGGAGCTGAAAAGATTGAATTACCTCTCTCAGAAAACACTCGATATAAAATAAACAGAAAAATCGATTATTCAGTCAGAATTCTCTCAATCTTACATAAAGTTATAACTAATCAGTAGTTTTTTATCAACGTAATTTTTAAAATTCTTTGAAGGATTAAAGATTATTAATTAAAGTTGTTTTTTTGGATTCCTGAAAGGACAAATAGATGTGCTTTGAGGAAATACTTGTGAAAAAGTTCGTGAAACGCATCTTTCACGAAGATTTTTGTGTAAAATAATTAGGAATCATTCACCACAAACTCCAAGTTCAATTGTAGTTCAACAATCTAAACTATAAATATCATTAATTTTTTACTCTATTAGGATATATTTCTTGTAAATCTTTATAAATTCAAAATTTTAAAAGAAAATTTACTTATGTTTACAAAAATCAAACGTGTATATAATGAATACCCTAGTGCATTTAAAGTGCTGACTCTAGCTACATTCATTGATATGCTAGGCTCCTTTTTGTTATATCCCTTTTATGCTCTCTATATAACTGCCCATTTTGGTGTAGGGATGACCGAGGTAGGGATTCTATTTTCGATCTTCTCAGCAGGAAATATATTTGGGGGTATTATCGGAGGAGCCTTAGCAGATAAGTATGGTCGTCGTGTGATGGTTATAATTGGGTTGGTGGTAAGCGGAACAGGAAGTATATTCATGGGTTTAGTTGACGATTTAGTATTATTTTATGTAATTGCCGGATTTTTAGGATTAGTTGGCAATTTTGGAGGTCCTGCAAGGCAAGCGATGGTAGTAGATTTACTTCCAAAAGAAAAACAAGCAGAAGGATTTGGAATTCTGAGAATAGCATTCAACGTTTCTGCATCGGTGGGTCCTATTCTCGGCGGTTTTTTAGCAACGAGGTCATTCATGCTTTTATTCATAGCAGATGCTATAAGTAGTTTGGTTACTGCGGGGATAGTATATCTTGTCATTCCAGAAACTAAACCACAAAATTTAGAGGGAAAACAGGAAGAAAGTATAATAAAAACCCTAAAAGGATACAAAGTGGTTTTAAAGGACGGTTTATTTGTATTGTTTCTCTTAATCTCTGCTATAACGGTGTTAGTATACATGCAAATGAACAGTACTCTTTCGGTATTTTTACGGGACGAACATGGGTTTTCAGCGCAGAATTTTGGTTTCTTACTCAGTATGAATGCACTCATAGTTGTTTTCTTTCAATTTTGGATAACAAGGAAGGTATCAAAGTATGCTCCAATGAAGATGATGGCGTTCGGAACGTTATTCTATATGATTGGATTTGCTATGTATGGTTTTATTTCTGCAACATACATGTTTTTTATTGCAATGATCATCATTACAATTGGTGAAATGATTGTGAGCCCAGTATCGCAGGCAGCGGCGGCTTCCTTTGCTCCAGAAGATAAGCGAGGAAGATACATGGCCGTTTTTAGTTTTCAATGGGCTATCCCAAACCTTTTTGGAGTAATACTCGCCGGAATAGTGATGGAAAGCCTTGGACCAAACTGGGTTTGGTATTTTGCAGGGATCTTGAGTATGTTCGCAATACTTGGATTTTGGCTGCTTCATGGCATAGCTAAACATCGGTTTTTAAAAGAAGAGTTGCCTTTAGAAGAAGAAGTCATAATAGGATAAGATTAATTCTCAACCTCAAATATAATTTTGAGATATTCATATTTAGAATTAAGTAATTTTAGGATCTTTTCAACAAAGGATCTTAAATTAGAGACCTGAGTTGGTTTTTCATCAACTTGTTCAAGTAAAAATTCATGTAACATATTTCTAGTATTGTCTGGGCCATTTTCTTCTAAATAGTTCGTCCAATGAATTGAAGTTCTACAAATTCTTTTTAAAACTTCATCAGGATATTCAATTTTATCGAAAATTTTATCATGATATTTCGCTAAAGCATTACTAAGTCTTTCTAAGTGATCAGCAATACCAAAGGAATATCTACATAAACTAATTATATTTGAAGTAATTCTAGTGCTTCTAGTATTAGTCGCGGCTTCGAATGAGACCCATACTTCATTCCATTCATTTTTATTTCTCCCAGCTGATCCATCATTAAAAAGAGCAACATTGATTATATCGCTAAGATCAACATCGTGTCCCCTCTTAAGTTTCTTATTAAATATCTCTTTGAGCCTGGTACCTTCTAAATAACTTCCGGCGCCAAAATCGAGCAATTGATTGAGGTTATTAGCCGCGCAAAGAGCTTCATGTCTTGTTTCACCGGTATCAGGGTTAACCCATTCTACACGTTTTTCCCATTCTCCTGTCTCTTTGTTTTTTATCCAGCCCATTTCCCTTAATACATGATCTAATAAATGAACCTGAAAAGACCAAAAATCTATATCGTCCGTGAAACGTTTTCTTCTCCAATCTCTGGTTGTGTATTTTCCTAAATATAATTTCAGAGTTCCACGTACTAATTCGAACTTTCCATCTTTCAATGTCTCGTAAGCATTTTTGTAATACACATTTTCTGGCTCATTTGAAATTTTTACAATTCTGTTAATGACCTTTCGCGCTTCTCCTGCCACTACATCACATGGTATACTCCCATCAGAAGGATATGACCTAGATCCCCCATCTAAAAAGTTTTTAAATAAAACTAAATCATTAACTGGTATTTTATACCAAGGATTATTGAATAATAATTTACTGAATACATAATGTGTGAAATCTTGCTCATCCACTTTAGTTTTTCCAGGTAAAGGAGAGACATCTCTTAATTTATCTCCTTTTTGAACAGCATCGGCTTTAATATCCCAAATTGTGGTCATACGAGATAGTATATTGAATGTAGTTTTTAAAAATTGTTAATTTAAAATATAAAATTAATTTTTAAACTTAGAATCTATTGATAATATAACTTAAAACACGAAAAACTGAAAAAAATGGATATCTTTAGTATTTTTACTTTAACCCCATGGGATTCACTTAATCTAAAAACCTTAACAGAAGTGAAATTATATTCCTTGAAAAATATTTTTAAAAGATTTCCTGTAGTTGAACCAGGATTCTTTGATGATATACTCTCGAATCTCTATAAATTCAAACATTATTCATGGGTTGAAAGCATTAAAAGAATTGTAGGGCCTGGCGGTGAAGATTATGACATAAAGCCATGGAATCTATTATGGGGAATGGATAATGAAAGAAGAATTTTTCAATTTCTGTTTCAAAAAGTAAAAAACGAATTTAAAGACTCACAAGCCACATTGGTAGCTATAGCACCCCCTGAATTAGGGCTATTATTTAAAGATCATAAATCAGATGCTATATTAAGAACATTATCTTTACTTGCAAATCCTAAAAAAATGAAATTCTTAATGGTTTTAGCACCTAAGGGAAAATCAGTTGCCGAAGAACAACAATTGCTCCAAGTAAATAGGAATAATTTGGAAAAATTAAAGTTTAATAATATACTCAAACAAATGCCGAATATTCAAGGACAGTGGTTCCCTGAATATTCTCCATGTTGTCCTAATTGTAATAAATTAGTCACACAGATAAAGGGTTTTAACGTGGGTCTTCTTAAATTTAAGTGTCCTTATTGTGGATATGAAAAAATATAGCAATAAAACCTAATTTCTCAAGATCATTAATAACGATTTTATTAAATAATTCGATATATATCTTATTAATATAAATAAGAATAATCGAAGGTAATTCAATTTTGTTTGTAGCTGCATTAGATTTAGGTACAACAGGTTGTAGAACTTATATTTTTGATTTAGTAGGGACTATTATTGCTAGTGATTATCAGGAATGGCAAAGTTTTTACCCTTCTCCCTCATTTGTAGAACAAGATGCTAATGTATGGTGGGATTCTCTTAAAAAAACCATAGAAGGAGCGATTAAGAAAAGTGGGATTGATAAAACTGATATTGTAAGTCTTTCAGTCACTAATCAAAGAGAAACTATTGTACCCGTTGATAAAGAAGGAAACCCTCTTCATAATGCGTTAGTGTGGCAAGATAGAAGAACAATAGATCAAGTAAATTATATTGAGAAACAGGTGGGTACAGATACAGTGTATAATACTACGGGATTAACCATCGATCCTTATTTTTCTGCCACCAAAATTCTTTGGTTTAAAGACAAAAAACCTGAAATTTATCAAAAAACCCATAAATTCCTACTTGTTGCAGATTTTATAATTCATAAATTAACAGGTAAATTTTGTACTGACTTCTCAAATGCCTCCCGTACGATGCTATTTGATATAATTAATATGAAATATTCAGAAAATATTGCTTCTGAATTAGAAATTGATTTAGATAAAATGCCAGAAACACTCAAAAGTGGTTTAGATATTGGAGAAATAGTAACCGATGAAACTTTATTCGACAAGAAAACATTAGTGGTAACAGGGGCAGGAGATCAACAATCTGCTGCTTTGGGAGTTGGAGTTGTCAGACCTGGTGAAATTAAATGTACTACAGGAACGGGGAGTTTTATTCTAGCATTTCTAACAAAACCAAATTTCGATCCCCAAAAACGAGTTTTATGCAGTTGCCATGCGGTTCCAAATACATGGGTTCAAGAGGCAAGTATTTTTACATCTGGGGCAACTTTAAGATGGCTTAGAGATCAGATTGGGTTAGCTGAAAGTGAGATTGCTGAAGAAAAAGGGCAAAATCCTTATGATGTTATGATAGCTCAAGCTGCAGAATCTCCAATAGGGGCAAATGGGTTGATTCTAATTCCACATTTAGTGGGTGCTGGCGCTCCACACTGGAATCCTCATGCTAGAGGAGTATTATTTGGATTAGCTTTAGGGCATCAGCGTAAAGATTTATATAGGGCAGTACTAGAAGGAGTTGGTTTTGAACTTCGTAAAAATATTGAAGTTTTCAAAGAGCTTGGAATCGAACCAAAAGAATTGAAATTAACTGGAGGTGGATCACGTTCAGATTTATGGAATCAAATATATAGTGACATTTTAGGAATAACTTGTGTAAGAAACATCATTGAAGAAGCGACATCGCTAGGTGCGGCCATTCTTGCTGCCTCAGGGGCAGGGATATTTCCAGATATTTCAAAAGCCGCAGAAAATCTGTGTAAGACAGATAAAAAATGGAATCCTAATGGAGATCGTCAACAATCCTATGAAGAGTTATATAGATACTCCTGTGAATTGTATACTATTTTAGAAAATAACAGTCTGTATAAGAAGTTAAACGATATATCCACTAAACTAGAGATAAAATAATTCTCTAAATTTAATTTATATCTAAATCAACATCTTAATCATCAATTTTATATAGCTTAATTGTTATTTTTTCTTTAATCATAAATACCTAGTGTTGTTTGGAAGCGATTTTCTTCTCTTACAAAAACTCTAACAAAATGGATGTGAAATATATGGAAAGTGAATCTTCAACCCCGATTAAAGAGTATAATAAAACACAAAGGATTGTCTCAGGAATTTTTTATGCACTAATTGTAATAGCTAGTCTGGTTTCAATAGGAGGGGTGGTATGGACTTTTGCGGATATATTCCTTGGAACAACAGGTAAATTTGAAATGTTCTTAGCTCTAAATTTAGGTTATAAAATAGCGATAATTGGAGGTCTTTTAGCCGGACTATTCTTCTTATTAGTTTTCTTCTATGGATTATTCAAAAAAACTTCAAAGTCATTGATGGTATTCATTTATAAAAAAAGAGAACTTGAGGAAAGATATCAAAATCGAAGGGGTGTGAAAATTGTTGTGGGGGGGCTATTAATAAGTTTAATAGTGATTATTGTTGGATTTGTGTTAGGTCCTATTTGGGATCTAATCACAGGAGCTTCAGAAGATTCAGAGTCAATTTTTACATTTCTAGGAAGTATGGGACCATGGGTGCTTTTAGTAGGGGTTGGTACTTTTCTAGTTATTGGTGCATCGCTCTTTATGATTTATTTTTGGAAAAATGGATATTATCTAATTTTAAGACTTTTAGGCGGTCTAGAAAAAGAAGAATAGTTTCAAATCTTTTTTTTAAATCAGAAAATTCTTGCTCTTATATTTCTTTTATTTCCTTTTATTCTCTTATAAGATTAAATTAGTTTCTTTTATATTTACAACACTTCCTGTTTAGAAAATGGTAACAAAAGCCGGAACAGTTTTTAATTATTTACAATTACCAGATGTGTCTCAGTTCCCTTTTGTAATAAGTAAAAGAGTAGATAATGTATTTATCCGAAAGGGATTATTTGTATTTACCAAATCTAATGAAGGATTTTTAATTGGGATTATTGAGCGAATAATCTTACTAAATGAATACTTTACTGATGCTTTAACAATTAAAGCATATAATACCAATACTAATCCAAATATATTAAAAGGTCTTTTTCCAAGCGAAGATTTTGAATTTGCGATAGCGATTGTAAAAAGTCTGGGAATAATAAAATTTAAGGGTAAATCAAGCAATAAAATAGAAAAGATTCTAAGAATGACCTATCCCGCAAGTCCGGGAAGAGATGTGTATATTGTAGAGGAGGACATTCTCAACGAATTTATAGGATTTGAACAAAAAAATGGATTAGAGGTTGGAAGAGTTAAAGTCACTCACACAATGGCAAAAATTAACATGAGTAGATTGTTAAACAAGCATTTTGCAATTCTCTCAATTTCGGGGGGTGGAAAGAGCTATCTTACTTCTATACTTATTGAAGAATTATTAAAGAGAGATGCAGAATATGGCACTCCCGCAATTATTTTATTTGACGTTCATGGGGAATATTCTTATTTAAAGGAGATCCCAGAATTAAAAGATAAGGTAAGTGTTCAAGATATCTCCTATTTTCAAATTTCTGTTCCTAAAATGCCCTTATACACCTTCAAGAAATACCAAGAAGATATTTCAAATGTTCAAATAAGAGAATTAGCAAAATTTATTAAAAAACTCAAGAAAGATGAATCAAAGAAAAAGGGATATACTATAGGCGATATCATTGAAGCTCTCGAAAATGAATTGGAAGGGAATAAAAACTCTCGACAAGCGTTAATAGGATGGTTGTCTAATTTAGAAAGGTTAACTATTTTCGGATCCCAAGAGAACCCGATTTTGGATAACATCATTGAAAAACAAAAATTGATAATTTTTAATCTTCAAAAGGAAGTAAGCATTAGAAAGAAGCAAATTATGGTTGATTATATTTGTACTCGCTTATTTAATCTAAGAAGATTAAACAAAATTCCTCCTTTTTTACTGATTATTGAGGAGGCACACCAGTTCTGTCCAGAAGCAGCTCATTCTAAGGCAATATCTAAACCCATAATTGAAACGATTGCAAGAGAAGGGAGAAAGTTTATGTCTTGTTTATGTTTAATCAGCCAGAGACCAAAAAGATTGAGTACAACTGCCCTTTCTCAATGCAATTCAAAAATGGTACTGAATATAAAAAATCCATATGATATAAAACATCTTATGGATAGTTCTGAATCAATTACAAAAGAATATGGGAATATGATCTCAAGTTTAGGTGTAGGTGAAATGTTATTGATGGGATCAGCTATTAATTATCCTGTTTTTATAGATATTAGAGAAAGGTTATATAAATCTGTATCTGAAGAAAGTACTTTAGCTCAAGTCTGTTTAAAGTGGGAAAGTAAACAATTAAAGTAAATCCTTTGTTATGCCTTCTCTTATAGCAGTGTTATTTTTATTAAAAACGATCATTTTCTTATTTTTTGAAACACGAAAAACATTGATAATATTCATACTTTCTAGCTTCATGAATATTTCTTCTAGAAGTAAAGAGTTGACATAAGGAAATTCTTTCCTAAGAAGTTCTTCAAGACGTTTATCTAAAATTTCTCCCTTATTTTTAATGAGGATATCCATTAATGAGTTAATTATTGGTTTTTGATTCCATCTATGCGAGTCTAACATAAGGAGTAAATATTTTGTTTTTTAAATTTTATAATTATTTCAATTTTTTAATAATAATAAAAAATAGAGTAATATGATTGATAACGATTACTTTCTAATTAATTTTGTGAAAATTATACAAACAACCTATCTTCTTTTGATTCCTCAATTCTTCTGCTTTTTAATTTTTCACCAAATTTTTCATACCAATCAAGAACTTCTGTAGTAATACTGGGATGGAGATCTTTCCTTGCTTCCTTAAAATGTTCCATCGTAACTTTTCTTGCTCTGATATTTTCTCGAAGAGCGATCATAGCTGCCTCACGACACCATGTTTCTATATCAGCACCTGAAAAACCCTCAGTCAATTCTATCAACTTTTTCAAATCCATATTTGCTGCAAGTGGCATGCCTTTGGTAAATATTGATAATATTTCTAGTCTTGCTTCTTTTTCTGGAGCAGTAACTAATAAAATACGGTCAATTCTTCCAGGTCTAATTAGTGCTGGATCTAATATATCAGGACGATTTGTCGCAGCAATCACCACAATATCTTTCATAATTTCCAATCCATCTAATTCTGTTAAGAATTGTGATAATACTTTTTCGGATACTCCAGAATCAGAAGTATGCCTACCTCGACTTGGAGCTATCGAATCGAATTCATCAAAAAAGATAATACAAGGGGCTGCCATTTTCGCTTTTCTAAATACTTCTCTTATCGCTTTCTCACTTTCTCCGACCCATTTTGATAATAGTTCTGGGCCCTTTATTGAAATAAAATTAGCTTTGCTTTCAGTTGCAACAGCTCTAGCCAACAAAGTTTTACCACAACCAGGCGGCCCGTAAAGTAAAATTCCTCTAGGGGGTCTTATTCCCATTCGTGTAAATATAGTTGGATTAGATAAGGGCCATTCAACTGCTTCCACTAGCTGTTGTTTTAGCTTTTCTAAACCACCTACCTGATCCCATGTTACATTTGGCACTTCTACAAAGACTTCTCTTATAGCAGAGGGTAATACCTCTTTCAAAGCTTCTTCAAAATCACTTTTGGTAACCTCTATTTGCTCTAATAATTCTGGATCGATTATTTCTGATTCTAAATCTATCTTAGGCAAATATCTTCTTAAAGCTGACATAGCAGCTTCTCGAGCTACGGCAGAAATATCCGCTCCAACAAACCCATGTGTGATTTGAGCGAACTCTTTTAATGAAATTAGTTTGTCGAGAGGCATGTTACGTGTGTGAATTTGAAAAACCTCTAATCTTCCTTTTTCATTAGGAACTTTTATTTCTATTTCACGATCAAATCTACCTGGTCTTCTTAGAGCAGGATCTAAACTATTTGGTCTGTTAGTTGCACCGATGACTATTACTTTTCCTCTCCCATGTAACCCATCCATCAATGCTAGTAGCTGGGCAACGACTCTTCGTTCTACTTCTCCTGTAACTGTTTCCCTTTTTGGAGCAATTGCATCTATTTCATCTATGAATATAATTGAAGGGCTCTTTTCTTCAGCCTCAATAAAAAGTTTGCGTAACTTCTTCTCAGACTCTCCGTAAAATTTACTCATTATTTCTGGGCCATTGATAGAAATAAAATGTGCTTCACTTTCATTAGCAACCGCTTTTGCAAGTAATGTTTTTCCGCACCCTGGTGGCCCTCTTAAGAGTATACCCTTCGGGGGATCGATACCTAATCGTTTAAAAAGAGAAGGATGGCGTAAAGGTAACTCAACCATTTCTCGTACTCTTTGGATTTCCCTGTCTAAACCACCTACATCCTCATAAGTTATATAACCGACTCCAGCTTCAACATCTTCAGTAATTTTTTCACTAATGTTAAGGATAGTGTCTTGTCTTATTATACAAACTGCATTAGGTCTCATACTGATAACTTTAAAGGTAATCTCTCTGCTGATTCCTATGGATATGAAAATATAATCATCTACTGTAACAGGTAGATTGTTTAGCTTTCTTTTCACGAAACTCTCGAACCGGGGGTTATTCCTAATTTTAACACTAGATGGTGCTAAGACAATATTTTGAGCGGGTTCTTCTTTCACTTTACGAATTTCCAATGTATCATCGATCCTCGTTCCTGTATTTTTTTGTAACCTAGAATCAATGCGAACAATTCCCAAACCATTATCTTGAGGATAACTTGGCCAGGCAATTCCAGCACTATTTTTCTTGCCAATAACCTCGATTACGTCACCTGTTTGGATGTTTAATTTTTCCATCGTCTTTTGATCGATTCTTACGATGTTGCGATTAATATCCCTCATTTTTGCTTTTTGAACTCGCAACACTACACTGGGACTGTCATCCTTTTCATTCTGATCAGACATATTATTCCATTTTTAAGAATATGTTATTTATATAATATTTATAAAACAATAATTTTGTAAAAATTTTTCGTTTTCGTACGATATTAAATCTTAACAAAATCATCTAAAGAAACTTGAGTTTTCTTGGCATCTAATTTTCTCAACCGATCTAGAGCATTTTCTACCCTTTGCTTTGAAAAATTATGTTGTTCAATTAATAGTTCTTCTATTCTTTCAAAGTTGATCTTTTTGGGCTTTGGTATGGTGTAATCCTTTCTAACATCAGGATTTAAAAATATTTTCTTTGTCTGCTCCACTAATTCTAGGTCAAGTTCAATGTCTTTTCCGCCAACTTTTATATTTCTCTTTAAGATGGTTTCTATAGATTCATGTTTTTTTATCAACTCTAAACCGGTTTTTTGTCCAATTCCTTTTACACCTGGGAAAAAATCAGTCCCTATTAAAATACCCATTTCTACGAGCTGTTCACGGTTTATTCCTAAATTATTTAGGAATTTTGATAACGAAACATACTCGATATCTAAAGTAACAGTAGTATCCTTTAATTTCCTGCTTCGACTGACAGCAAAATTACGGATTAAGCGTTCGCCCCCGAATAATAATGTATCATAATCCTGAGAAGCACATGCCCAAGCATCTCCCACTTCAACCATATAAGCGGATTGAGCTTCTCCTTCGGAACTTGCCTGAATCAATGGTATACCCATAGATTCGATCAATTTCTTACTCTCCTCAATCATTCCTTCATCGAGTTTAGAAGTTAGTTGAGCAAATTTTTTAGCTTCCTTGAAATCTTCTGCATCTTGTGCAGCAACCATCTTCTTTTGAGCTTCTTCCTTAACTTTTCTCCGTTCTTTTATTGTATTGAGCTTTAAGTCAGAAGGTTTACCATCAAAGACGTATATTGGTCTAATAGTATGTTCTAAAAAGTTAATACTTCTATAAAACAATCCAGATAGATGTGATGTTACATTTCCTTCATAATCTTTTAAAGGCGTTCCGTCTCGTTGGCGAATTATAGCTAAAAATTGATAAATTGTATTAAACGCATCAATGGCAATGTCTTTTTTAAAAAGATTCTCAAATGTTATGGTTCTCTTAACTTCATTTACAAGTTCATTTATTTTAACGCCCATTTTGCCAATTAATCCTATTTTTGCACCTTCGATAATTATATATGATACAATTTATATAACTACCACTAATATAATCTATTACTTTTTTGGTCTTCTTTTCAATTTGGATCCACAATTCTCACACACTTTATACAAGTCTTCAGGACTTTGAATGGTATAACAAGAAGGACAATAAACTTCCCATTTAATCTTCTTCTCAATACCTTCTTTAAACAAAGGAGAATAAGGAATATTTAACTCCGAACATACATTTTCTACTGAATAATCGTTAGAATAAACAATTACATTTCTTACTTGGTTTTGTATCAACTCTAATGAAAGAGCAATCAACTCTTTATCTGCAGCGGATAATGCTTTAAAATCTCCTGTTTTTTTAGAAGTTTTTTTTACAGTTTCTATAAATTCTTCATTTGGGGTTTTGATGAGTAATTTTTTACTCTCAATTGCTACAAAAATTCTATTCAAGATAATACGGTTTTTTTCTTCATATCTAAGGGCTTTTACTTCCTCAATTATCGACGGTGTGGTATAAACCATACCTTCAATTATATTAAAATCGATTCCAGTGAGGAAAATATTCGCATCAAAAATATGAACTGGGGATGTTTCCTTCATATTATTATTCTTCTGGTGAATCATCAATAGGAGTTCTTACTGTAGAAAGAATTTTCTTCCTTAAACGCTTGTAATAGCTTTTATTAAACCGAATAAACTTATTATGAGAATTAGCTTTACGAATTCTAATTATAGTATTAGGCGCAATTTTTTTAATAGTACGTTGTCCGTCTATTACTATTTTCGCATTTAATCTAGGTCTTAGAAGTTGAACTTCAATTATAGAGTCAATCGGTATCACCATTGGTTTTAATCCAGAGCCGGCAAAGCTATTTAAAGGGGTTATTTGCATTACGTCCATGGTGGGATTAACTATAGCTCCTCCAGCACTTAAATTATAAGCAGTAGATCCTGTGGATGTAGAAATTATCACGCCATCTAAATAGCTACGATTTAGGAATACATCATTAATTTTAATCGATATTTGCAACACTTTGGAACTTTTTGAAGATACTATTAAAATCTCATTTAAAGCATTATTCAATCTTATTTCTTCTGAGTTTTTAACAATGTAAGGGGTGATCTTTGAACATTTCTCACAATTATATTCCCCATTAATTGCTTGTATTAAATCTTTAAATACTGTCCTTTCATTAGATTCATCTAGAAAACCAATTGAGCCAACATTTACGCCCAAAATAGGAGGAGGGGCTTTTTGTGATAAACCACTTGCAACTCGTAAAATTGATCCATCCCCGCCTATTATTACTATAAATTTAGTATTATCAGCGGTCATTTCAGCTAAATCCATGCCATTATGTGGAAAGATTTTGGGAGCAATTCTAGTTTCAAGATGTACTACTTCCCCTTTTTGAACTAGGAACTCAAAAATTCTCTTTGCTAATTTGACTGCTCTTTCTGAATCTAATCTACAGGCAATAGCTATAGGTTTTTTTTCCATGATTTCACCCTTTTCTATAATGAAATCTTCTCAATTTAGATACCTATCAAAGAAATAAAAGACTGTTGGAAAGACTTCTATTTAATTGATTGTCTAGTTGGTATAAACCCGATTTATCAATGTCTTATTTGCGAGTGTCCAATAATCCACTTGAGCAGTTGCAATAATATCCGGTTTTCCCTGAAGTTCTTTTAATTTCTTTGATAATTCCTCATCTTTTGGCCAAGCAACATCAAGGGATTCATAAGATTCTAAATCCATAATATTGACTGATGTATCTTCTATAAAATTGATTTGAGCACTACCTTTAATGATTTCGGGTATTTCGACCATGTGTCCTGAGGGTATGGTGAGTGAGCGCTTGTTATCATCAAAAAGACCAACACATACGATTCTTACTTTTGCGTGACCATGTTTACCGCTTTTAGAGCGTTCAGTACTTTTGATAATACAAGGTTCTTCCCCATCCATCATGTATTGCCCAGTTTTTAACTTTTGTATCTCTGTTCTTCTAATAGACAATTATATTTTCACCTTATTATTAACTATTAAATTATAATTATATAATGTGTCTAACTAAAAAAATTAATTCATTTTTCGAATGAATTTTAAGATTTACATAAAAATTTTAAAATAGAGTATCAGGATACAATCTTTGATTTGGTTTAGGGTGTTTCTACCCAAATGTATTTAACCCTGAGATTTCTTTTAATTCAAAATATATTATATTTTTCAAAAAAAAATATTAGGTTTTAAGAATTATACCACCTATATTAAAAAAAAAAGAGCTAGTTTCTAATGGTTTTAGAGAATCTTGGAAGACAGTTGGATAATGCAATCCGAAGAATTAGACGGCTTCCAATGGTAGATAAAGACGCTATCAGCGCCCTTATTCAGGATCTTCAACGAAGTCTTCTTAGTGCGGACGTAAAAGTTGAACTGGTTTTCCAAATGACGGAAAATATTAAGAAAGAAGCAACGAATACTAATCTTCAAAAGGCAAAACGGAAGGATTTTATCATAAAACTAGTACATGATGAATTAATTCATTTATTAGGGGGAAGACCCGCACCTATCAGAATAAAGCCCGGTAAAAAGAATGTGATTTTACTTGTTGGAATCCAAGGTTCAGGTAAAACAACCACTGTTGGTAAGTTAGCTAAGTATTATAAAAGTAAGGGATATAAAGTAGCAGTTTTAACAACAGATACATGGAGACCTGGTGCCTACGAACAATTAGTTCAATTGACTAAGCAGATTGGTGTTAAATGTTATGGAAATCCTAATGAAAAAAATGCGATTAAAATTGCACTTCAAGAAACAAAAAAAGCAATAAATGACGGAAATGACTTAATAATTGCTGATACCGCAGGGAGACATAAAGAAGAAAAAGAATTAATGAAAGAAATGGAAATTCTCGAACAAAAATTGAAGCCTAACGAGGTATGTTTAGTAATTGATGGAACTCTTGGTCAACAAGCTTTTGCTCAAGCAGGAGAATTCGATAAAACAACTAATATTGGAAGTATAATTGTTACTAAATTAGATGGAACAGCTAAAGGCGGAGGGGCTTTATCAGCGTGCGCAGCTACAAATGCAGGCATTCGCTTCATCGGAGTTGGGGAAAGAATTGATGATCTCGAAGATTTCGAGCCATCTAAATTTGTAGGGACTCTACTTGGTGTTCCCGATATTGAATCATTAATTCAGAAAGTTGAAGAAGCAGAAATCATGCCGGATGATGAAACTGTAAGACGCATGATGCATGGTAAATTCACTCTTGAAGATTTGTATGTCCAATTATCTCAAATTAAGAAGGTAGGAAAATTTCAGCAAATTATATCCATGATGGGTGGAGGAAACATACCTGATGCATTAAAAGATGATGCTGAGAGAAACCTTGAAAGATGGAGAATTGTATTAGATTCCATGACACATGAAGAAAAAATGGAACCAAAATTAATTAAAAAGACAAGAAAAAGAAGGATTGCCATTGGATCGGGTTCAGATTATTCAGTCATAAATAAAATGCTCGACCAATATAACCAAATGAAAAAATTTATGAAAAGATTCCTCCAGATGCAGAAAAAAGGTAAGGGAATGCCAGGAATTCCCGGTTTACCTGGAGGAAAAGCGGGTGCTGATTTCATGAAGAAGTTAGGGAAATTTTAAAATCTATTTCTTACTTAAATAACGTTGGAGAACATTGGTAAATTTCTTATTACTTCAGGAAAATATTATTGAATACTCAAAAAAAGATATTGATGAGGGGAATACTCCTCAAAAGATTTACGAAGTATGTTCTTGTATAAGGGAAGCTTTTTGTTTATCCTATTCTATCAGAAAAGGCAATAATTTATTTATATACTCCTATGAAGAAAATCTTCTTTTAAGTTTTATAGGAACTAAATTAAGATACCTTGGTCCTGATGAACGATCTCAAGCCCTATTGCTTCTAAAAGCTTTAGAATTAGGGAAAAATGTTGTTCCTAAAGTTGAACCTGAAATGATAAAATCTACACCAGGCATTTACTCTACGAAATTTATAGAAGATTCATTACCGTTTAATTATTTTAATAATTTTTTCAATGGAAATGTTTACCTCGTAATAGATGATATAGAATCTATAAACCAAGAGCTAGGATCTCAGTTTTTGGATAAAAAAGTTGAACGTATAATCAACAATGATCTCTATATTATTCCAACTTACACAATTTCAGCTCAAAAATCTGGATTTATCGATGGGTTTAGAGAAATGAAAAATATAAATTTTGTATCTCTTTCTAAAATTAAATCAATAGAAAATAAAATTTTATATATAAATTTTCGAAAGGATCATCTAGAGACTCCATAAGAGTAAATATTTTTATGATTCTAAAAAATGCTAAAATCTTTTCTAAAGGTCTAGTACATAATGGAGCTATTCTTGTTATTAAAGAAAGTATTGCAGAAATAAAGTACAATCCTAATGAAAGAGATTATAAAACATTAAAAAGTAAAAATCAAGATGGTAAGGAAATTGATTGTAAAAATAGATTAATTCTACCAGGGATAATCGATATCCATTCTCATTTACGTGATATGGGACAATGTGATAAGGAGACTTTTAAGACAGGAACTAGAGCCGCTGCTTTTTCTGGAATTACAACTGTTTTTGATATGCCAAATACAAATCCCCCTGCGATTACCTATGAAAATGTAAAAAAATGGATGGAAAAAGCTCAAAATAATATTTATGTGAATGTAGGATTTATTGCAGGTGTTCCTAAAGAGATTAATGAAGTTGAAATAAAAAAAATTATAGAACTAGGCGTTATCGGATTTAAGATTTATCCTCTTAGCCCTTTGAATGATATTGACTGGAAAAATCCCGATTGCATACAAAAAATCTTGAATCTTTCTTCTAAATACCAGATCCCATTATTCTTTCATGCGGGATTTCCTATATCTGAGACTCAAAAAGAAGAAATTCTTAATGATTTTCGGATTCAGAAATATTCTATATTGGACCTTCATAATCGATTAAATCCTGTAAAAATGGAGGAAAAGTACATTCAATTTTTAATTAGTAATTATGAAAAACATATTTACAACAATAATTTAAATCCAGCAAACTATCCAATTGTGCATTTTTGCCACGTTAGTTGTGAGAAGGGATATTCAATTATTCAAAAGGCTTTACAATCAGATAAAAATTTAAAGATTTCTTTTGAAATAACTCCTCATCATCTACAATTATCTCATGACATTAAACTAGAAAAAGATACATATGGAAAAGTACTACCACCTTTAAGAAGTCTTGATAATGTAGCTTTCTTATTTAAGCAATATATGGAAGGGAATGTACCTTTAATTGGAACTGATCATGCCCCTCATACTCGAGAAGAAAAGGTTCAAGATTATTTAGCAGCACCATCTGGATTCCCCGGTTTTGAAACTTACCCATTAACGCTACTTCATAAAGTTTTTAACTTTAAACTTTCCTTGGAGAATTTTGTGAAGGCTTCCTCCGAAAATCCCGCAAGAATTTTCAATTTAAACAAAAAAGGGTTTATAAAAGAAGGTTTTGATGCTGATTTAATAATTGTTGACAAAGTACAAGAATTCCCAATTAAATCTCATAATTTTAAAACAAAGGCACAATATTCACCCTATGAAAATTTTAAGAGTACAGTTCAGATTTGGAAGGTATTCTTAAAGGGAAAAGAAATTAATAATGAAAATGTTAAAGCTGTTGGAAATATCATAAAGACAAGCTATAAAGTATAAATGTGTAAACAGTATATAATAAATAACACTCACCACCACGAATGAAAGCTTATTATGTCCTATGAAGATAAATTTAGTTTAGAAGATGGAAAAACCTTAATTCATTTTGCTAGAGAAAATATAGAATTTTTTCTTAAGAATGACAGAAAAATACCAGTTCCTGAATATATGAAAGACAAGTTTAATGACAAATATGGGGCATTTGTTACCTTAAATAGACATAATATTTCCGGTAATCCATTACGAGGGTGCATCGGATATATTGAACCTAAATTTTCCCTTTATGATGTCATCCATAGAGTTTCAATTCAATCTGCTATTGAAGATCCTAGATTCCCTTCTGTAACTCTTGAGGAAATGGATATAATAGTTATTGAATTATCTATATTAACACCCCCTGAGTTACTCATGGTTAACAATCCCAAAGATTATGGTGATAAAATCGTAATTGGAAGAGATGGACTCATCGCGGAGAGAGGATGGCAAAGAGGATTACTTCTTCCTCAAGTTCCTGTTGATCAAGATAGGAATTGGGATGTTGATACTTTTTTAAAACATACATGTCAAAAAGCTATGCTTCCAGAAGACGCTTGGAAAAATTTTGATACGAAAATCTATTCTTTTCAAGCAATACTGTTTGAAGAAGAATCACCGAGAGGAGAAATCGTTAGAAAGTATCTTTAACAAGATCTTATTTTATATAATTTATATTAGTATTTTTAATCCAGCATTTAAATACAAAAAAGATAGGGAGAAATGGTATATTCTGATAAAATACTATCCATTGATTTTTCTTCAAGAAAAGTAAAAGTTGCTATTGTCTCTGATAAATTAGAACTGGAATCGGTATCAACCCAAGAATATGAAATTATTGACGAAGATATTGATGGTTTTGCTAAACGATTTGAAATGGATAAAATTTGGAATAAAATTAAAGTAGGGATAAAAAATGTTATAAAAGAGAATAAACCAGATAGGATTATAGGGATCTCCTCGTGTGCTCAAAGAATAGCTACCGTTTTTTTAGATAAAAAAGGAATGGAGATTTATGGTGGGCCTAACACAGATCTTAGGGGTATCGATTCAGCATATCTTATTGAAGATGAATACTCAGAAGAAGAACTATTTACCATTACTGCTCATAGCCCCTCTTTAATGTTTACATTAGCACGATTATTATGGTTTCGGGAGGAGGAAAAAAACAAATATGATGATATAGGCAAAATTTTAATGTTAGATGATTGGATTGGTTATAAGCTTAGTGGATTAAGTTTTACTGACTATACATCAATAGGAGCATCTCAACTATTTGACATAAAAAAAAACAAATGGAGCATGGAAATAATTGAAAATTTTAATATTAATCCACAAATTCTCCCGGAAATAACTGATTCAGGTATGATAATTGGTGATCTAAAATCTGATTTAAGAAGAGAATTTAACTTAAAACAGGAAAAGATTCCTATTATAAAAGGATGTGGTGATACACAAGCTAATTTACTAGGTATGGGGGCTGTGGAACCTGGTGTAATTGGGATAAGCTTAGGTACAACAGCCCCTGTAAATTTAGTTGTGAATAAACCCTTAATTGATCCTAACCTGAATTTTTGGACGGAGTGCCACGTGAAAAAGGGTACTTGGTTAATTGAAGCTAATGCTGGTGGTACTGGTAGAGCATATGATTGGTTTAAGGATACGTTTGTTAGGGATTCTCAAGGGGATGTAAATGAGATTATAAATAATTATTTATCTAATATTGAGCCCGGAGCAGGATCAACTTTTGCATATTTAGGACCAGAACTCATGGCAGTAAAAGATCAAACCTCTATTAAAAGAGGTGTTTTTGTTTTTCAACCACCTAGCATGATTGGGGAAGAATTACCTAAGCTTGAACACTTTGCGAGAAGTGTAATTGAAGGTATTTGTTTTGGAATTCTTGAAAATTATCTTGCTTTACAACAATTTTCACCATCAAAACCAATAACATTTTGTGGGGGAGGAATGTCTAAATCTAAAGAATTTTGTAAAATCTTGGCAAATATTTTAAACACAGAACTAACAGTACCCTATACTAAAGAGTCAGCTTTTATAGGAAATGCAATAAATACTCTATTAGGGTTGAATCTATACTCGGATTATAAAAAAATTTATGATGATCTCATGAAATTTGAGATATTCAGCGCTGATCAATCCATTTCAAAAGAATATCAGAGTATATTTACACAATGGAAGAACCTTAAAAATAAAATTGACCAACTTTGATTCTTTGAAGGTGGGATTAAATATACTGGAACAATATTTCGAAATCAGAAAAGTCGAAAGGTTTTAATATATAACCATTAGCTTTCGTTTCAGCCATGTTCTTTTCTACCTCTGAACCAGGAATCGCAGTTAATAAAAACACAGGAATCTCTTTATATTTTTTGTTATCTTTAATCATTTTACAGATTTCATACCCCGAAATATCTGGCAAGATAATATCTAATAATATTAATTTGGGAACTCCGCCTCTTAATTCATCAATACCTTTATTTCCACTCACTACACCTTTACATTTATAACCTTTACTTTCAAAATAGCTAGTAAGTAACCTTATAGTTGCTAAATCATCTTCTATCAGTAAAATATCATATTGAGGCGGGGTTTCTTCAGTATTAATATCGTCTAAAATATTAATTATCTTATTTTCAAGAAGCATACTTTGATCAAAGATATTTTTAATTGTCGATAATACATCTTCGTCTAGTTCATCTTTATAATTTTCTAAAAGGAGTTGACTAAATCCCTTGATAGTAGTTAATGGTTCTTTTAGGGCATGCGAAACGTTGGATAAAGTTTTTTCATTTATTCCCTTTAGTCCACCGCTAAGTAAATCTGACTTTTTTTCAATGTAATAATCTACACTATCTCGGATTAATGCCGATATCGTTGAATATTTATGAGATTCCTTAAAGTCTTGCCATTTAGATTTAGTTTCGTCTGACACATATAAAGAAATTCTTTCTTTATCCCTATCGTAAATTTTTTCCCCTTTTAACCACTTTTTAAATCCTTCAGTTATAGTTCCACGCCATTTAGCATATTTATCTGTTTGGTCCTCATAGATTTTCATTAATTTTTTGGCACGTTCACCCTCTAAATCCAAGTTTTCTATTTCCTCATCAGTCAAACTCACTCTTTCAGGATCTTTTTCGTGATTTTCATCTTTCTTATTTTTAGTTTTCTTGTTCTCGCCCGAAATTTTCTTCCCAACTCGTTAAGTTTTAAGATTTCTATTTTTATAAAATTGTAAAAAATAAACTATTAATAATTTTGTATACTCTGCTTGAAATTTGTATCTATTCTTATGTTTTCTTTTTTTTTTTATAAAAATTTTTAACAAAATTGTGTTTGTTTACAATAATCTTTAAATTTTTATCATTTAATAATTCTTTTTTATTATAAATATTAATATGATACGTGAGTATGAGTCTAATACAACTTTAATAATAAATTGAGAGTATCAGAAGGGAGAAATACTTTGTAAGGATTCTATTTGCCTTCTTTTCCTTTTAAGATATTAAATATAATTTCAAAATCAGAAAAATCAAAGGGTTTTAAGATATAACCATTAGCATTGGTCTTATCCAAATTCTTTTTCACTTCAGATCCTGATATAGCTGTTAAGAAATAGACGGGTATGTTCTTATATTCTTTATCGGACTTAATTGTTTTGCAAATATCATAACCACTTAAATCTGGTAGAATAATATCTAACAAAATGAGTTTTGGAATCGCGTTTCCAAGTTCCTCCAATCCTTTGGAACCACTTACGACTCCTTTACATTTAAAACCTTTACTTTCGAAATAGCTCTTTATTAAGCGAATAGTTGCTAAATCATCTTCGATTAATAACACATCATATTCGGATTCAACTTTAATGTTGTCAAGAATATTAATAATTTTCTTTTCCAGGAGTACACTCTGCTCAAATATATTCTTGACAGTTTCCAATACTTGATCATTCAACTTTTCTCTATAATTCTCGATAAGTAATTGTGAATATCCTTTAATCGAAGTGAGTGGTTCTTTTAATGTATGAGAAATATTAGATATAGTCTGAGGATTTAATTTACCTAAATTTGTGCCTTGTAAAAGCTCTTGGCTTTCAATGAATGCATCCACCGCTTCCCTAATTAATTTTGAAATGGTTAAAGTCCCATCATTTTGGGTATAATCCAACCATTTCTTTTTTGTATCTTCAGAAACATATAGAGAAATTCGCTCCTTATCTCGTTGATATATTTTCTCTCCTTTTTGCCATTTTTTATAGCCCTCAGTAATTATTCCTCGCCATACCGCATATCGATTTGTTTCTTTTTCGTACCTTTTCATATCCTCAGTTTTCTCAATGGAATTATTATCAATTTTTATTAATTCCTCATTTTCTGAGGTGCCATCATCAATGTTGGTAGGATCTCCTATGCTATTTGAAGGCGGAATTTTTTGACCACTAACTGCTATCGATAGTTTTACTTGAAAACCTAATATTAGAACTTATATTTAATGTTTTTTTATTAGTTAAATTTTGAAGATCGATCGTAGGAAAACTTTTTGGATTAAAATTCACATAGCAAAAGATAATTTTTGCACACAAATTTTTTCGAGTAAATAATATTCGAGCTCCCCAAATCTGAATATTTCCTAAGTATAACCCATCTAAGGTTATTTAGCACAGTACTGATATATATATTTGCAATTCAATGCATTCTAAAACCTCAATTTTTTCTTTATAAATAACTGGTCCGAACAATTAATACAAATAAATAGATGATAAAAAATGAGTCTTGAAGAATTAGTCAGTCTTGAACGAATTGAGAATTTTAACAATATAAGACTAAAAGAAACTTATTTAGTTTATAATCTTCCTTTATCAAAATTGTTTGTTGAAGTGCTAGAAGAATTAAAAAAAGATATTTTTCCTGTTTTAGATATTCATATACTTCTTTATAGTTTAAGGTTTGTTCCCTTCACAGATGAAGCAGAAGGATTAGAAGCTTTTAAGGCTCTTAAAGCTTGTTTGGATAAGGACTTATATGGAAGTCCTGTTCAATGGACCTCTACAAAAATATGTAATAATTTAGAAAAATTATGTGAATTGATTGTTTATGAGTACTTTATCGAAGGTTCTCTGATTGTATATCACAATTATGAAATAGAGTGGGACCTAAGTGTTTGTATCTCACCACCATCCTAAATTAATAATTTGTCGGAGTCTTTAGACTTAAATTTTAATGTTTATGTTTCATCCATGATGGAAAAACCACAATCCTATTATGAATGGCAGTTACGGTATAATTCAAAGAAAAAAGGGAAAAGTACAAAAAGAGAAAAAAAGAAAAATTCCCTTGGAATCGAAGATTATCAGTTTGAAAAGTTTGTGGAAAACTGGAAAAAGAAGAATCTTCCTGAAAAAGGACACTCAAGAAAAATTGTATTCTAATTATTCACGATTTATTTTGTACACGAATAATGTGAAAAAGTTTTTTAACACCAATTTTTATCTATTTTTTGACAGTTTTGTAGGAAGTTAATGATTGTACCGACAAAATAAACTATTTTTTATAATAAAAAGTATCACATTGATAATATATTGTTTCAAAAACAATGAGTTCTAAGTTTTTTACATTAAATAGTATAACAAATTTTTTGTCTAGATATTTTTTTAAGCAAAAGTATGTTCATATATAAATGATTTTGTACAACAAATACATTTAAATATTCGATTATCGTTTATTATTATAACAAAAAAGTTTTTTACACCAAATAATATTGGTTGTGTGTTCAAAAAAAACTTAAAAAAATTCATTATCAAAAGATTTGGGTTAAGGTAAAAATATCATGGTTGTTGAAATTACACCTCAGGCAAATTTTTGTCCTGAATGTGGCGGGGGAACAATCTCTATCCAACAGAGAGGGGAGACAGTGTGCCAGCAATGTGGTTTAGTGGTTGGTGAGAAAGAAGTTGATGTTTCTCATAGCGGAATAAGAGCTTATTCAAAACAGGAGAAGGATAAAAAAGAACGGACTGGTTGCCCTATGTCCATTTTAATGCCAGATATAGGGTTAAGTACTGTTATCGATAGAACTAAGATTAAAAATCCTGATTTGAGAAGGGCGACGAAATGGAACACGCATTTATCATGGGAAAAAAGAAATATGCTTATTGCCATAACTGAATTAAAGAGAATTGGCGGCAATTTAAACTTTCCAGAGCGTGTGAAAAAGGCAGCAGTTCGTCTTTATAAACAGGTATTCAAAAAGAATTTATTGAGAGGAAGGTCAATAAATGGAATGATTGCGGCATGTGCTTATTATGTCTGCAAACAAGAAAGAGTACCTATTACACTTCAGGAAATCTTAGATGAGGCATCAATTAATAATAATATCGTTAAAAAATGTTATAAGATTCTCGTACGAGAGTTGAATCTAAAATCACCACATATCGATCCAGTTGCGCTCATTCCTAGGTATTGTGCTGATTTAGGATTAGGCATCAATGTAGAGAAAGAAGCAATAAAAGTATTAACAAATTTTATTGCAACTAATTCAATCTGCGGTAAAGATCCAAAAGGCTTATGTGCAGGATCGATTTATTTAGTAGCAAAGCTAAAAAATAAAAAGGTAAGCCAAAAGGATATTTCACGAGTTATAGGGGTGACAGAGGTAACCCTACGCTCGAGGTATAAGGAATTTTTACAACATATTAGTTTTAATTTTCATACAAATTAATTTTTTCTATTTCCACTAGGGTAGAGGAGATTTATCTCCTCATCTTATTATTATTTCTTAATGAGATTTAAGTAATTATTTCTTTAAGAATTGAACATAAGATATCTAAATATTAGTTAATTTAATTCTGATATCCAATCCTACTGGTTATAATAGATTCTGGGGAATTAAAAGTCGAAGATTTTAAAAATATATAGTGGTTTGAAATAAAAAAAGCTTATTCTCTATGAGCAATTCTAGAAAAAAATCATTATAAATTTTAGATGTTGGTATTTAAAGACCCATCATGAATCTTAAATCTTAAAAATTGAAGTCTCTCTTATTTAATTATAAGAGATAAAAATTTATAATACTTCATATATTAAAAAAAATTCGGGGTATGAAAGTCGTGGTAGAAGTAGAGAGAGAGGATATATTGTTATCATTTAGATACTTATTTGGATTTGACCCTATAGGCTCTTATTTTACAAATGATATGAGAGAGACTTTAGAACAAGTCCTTAAACAGATTAATCTCAATAGGTTAACCCTATTAGCAGAGCAATTATCCTCCCTTCTAATTACTCTAACAAATGATGATTATCTTCTAGAATACATCTTGAGCGAGGAGTTTATCAAGGTTTATCTACAAATGATATTTCAAAAAGATTTTTCTCAAAATCCTGGTTATCTAATAAACCTAATTTACTCCTTTTTTAAAGATCTCGAAAAACTCTATTATTATATTGGGGAGTTATCTAGTCAGATTCAAGACACCCCAGCTGGAATGAGAAGTGAGGAAGAATGTTATAGCATTTTAATCCCAACCCTGAGGGTAACTGAAAATGGAGATTTACGTATTGAGAGTGATGCTGAATATAACGATTGGTTGTTTCAAGAATTACATGAACTCCTTAAGCAACAGGGGACCTTAAAACCAATAAAGACTCAAACAAGTTCAAAATATCCATATCAAAGATCTCATTCTTTACTCTATGAAAAATCTGTCCTAAGAAGAGATTTAAAAGAAAAAGAGAAAAAACCAATAATTGAAAAAAAACCAATAGGAAGTCTAAAGCAGTTAAGTTTATTTGGGGACACTTTGTCGAATAGAGAATTAGAAAAATCTCAAGAACGAATTAAAAATAAATTAACAGGGGAAATTCAAGAAATTCACATCGAGGAAAATGCATTAGCAGAGAATATCTTGAGTCTATTTCGAAAATATAACGATTTCCTCGAAATAAGTAATGATGAGAAATTTTCAATAATAAAAAAAAAGATACAAAACTCAAAGTCAAATAGTTATCCATTGATTAGAAAGTTCTTATTTAAATTAAATGTAGCTGGTGGGTTTGTAGATACTCTATATATCTTTGAAATGGAGCTTTTTCAAAGATTACAAAAAAGATATTCTGATCTTTCTAATTTTGTTTTAAACGAGTATAAGACAGATATCATTAATTCATTCAAACAATTAACGAGTATGCTTCAAATCTTTATCGATTTAACGAAAAATTACAACCAAGAATTTTATGATGACTATATAAGAAATTACATAGCAAACAATACGGTAAATATAAAAGATAACAGAATATTTGTAGAATCTAGCCTATTTGGAAAAGATTATGAATTTCCAATTAACCTGAAAGAATTAGCAAATCAAGTTTCGGAAAAGAAATACAACTGGTTTATGTTTATATATTATCGTAAGAATTAAATTAATCTGGATATAGCTGAAAATTAAAAGGTACTCTATGAAAATATCTATTTGTAAAAAAAGATTTAATTTTGGTATCCTGTTCTTCTTGCTGCTATTTGACCATTTTGATCATTTTACAAAAACCTCAATTTTAAGCCTTTTTCAGAGCCTTTTTTTCCTAAGGACATTTCTATAACATTTTAGTTGACAGTACTTAAATAAGTGCCTAACAAATCTAATTTTAATCATTTATTCCATATACTCTACAAATTATGTTTCCTAAAATATGTCTCTAACCGCTATATAGTAGTGTTTATAGAGTCTAAACTTTATATACAATAATGTTTATAGGTTCTAAACAAATCGAAATAATCATAATCTTAATCCTAACACAAGTTTTAAATAGGAATGTAGTCATATATAGCAAAAAGAAAAAATCTTGCAGTATTATGACTAAGGAGTTTCGCATCAATCAGTTTCTATCATTACGATTAGAGTGTGGTCAAACTATGATATATGTGGCAGGAGAGGAGTTCATACAATGCAAGTCTCTGCTGTTAGATATTCCGGTGGCAGAGATAAGTAGTCTTGAAATGATTGACTCGATTGATGAAGCTGTACAAGAGATTGAAAACTTCTCGCAGAGAAATATGAATAGAACAAGAATCTCCCCTGAAGTAGAGTTTTGGGGCCATTGCTCGAATTTACAAACCTGGTATGAACATGATTATGACACACGGCTACTTCACTCAAATCTTGCATTCTCGCTGCTTGGCAAGCTTACGGAGGTCGGAGATACTCTTGCTAAAGGAATATTTAAGACAGAGTTAATAAATCGTTATGAAAACGGTACTGACAAAACTCGAGAGTATATAAGGGATAGTAAAGCTTTAGGATATTTATCGAAAGAAGAGATACTGAATTTAATGCTAAAGACAGAGGATCTCATAGCTTTGACAGAATTTGCTGAAGAAGTCTGGGTTAAAGAGGATCCTTATAAAATAATTTTTGCGTTAATGAGTGAAGAAGAAGTCAAACTGGAAAATAGAAAAGTGACTGAGCTAGACCTATCAGGTATAGATCTGGAATTGGAAAAGTTTCCAGAATCTGTACTAAAATTGAAGAGTTTAAAAAAATTAGTTTTAAGGGGGAATTATTTTAGGGAAATCCCCGAAAACATTAGTGAACTAAACATTCTCAAAGAATTATGGTTAAATGGTAATGAAATCTCTCATCTACCAGACTCAATTTGTCACATTACGTCGCTCGAGAGATTGGAGGTAGGTGGAAATAAAATTCACGCTTTACCCAAAAATATTGGGGATTTGAAACTTTTAAGATCCTTAGGTCTGGGAAGTAATGAGATAACAAACCTCCCCGATCCATTCTATAAATTGGAATCGCTTGAAACACTCTCACTTGCAGATAACAAATTAAACGATCTCCCTGAGACATTCTGTAATTTAGCATCTCTTAAATGGCTGTCTCTATCAAACAATAAATTAAGTAGACTGCCTGAATGCTTTTTAAATCTCAAATCGCTTGAATATTTAGATATTAGCAAAAATCCTCTTACAGAAAGTCAAGAATTATTAGAAAAAATAAAAAAATTGAGAATTAAATCAAGGTTTTAGTCTTAGTAGTGAAGTTAATTTTCTAATGGTCTTATTCTGATTCTAAATTTGTTTTCAAAGAATCGAATAAGTTCTCTAGCATCATCAAGCAAGTAGATCGGCCAACAGTCTTCGAGAGCCCAAACAGGATTTCCGCCTTCTTGATTCCATGCATCTTGCATTGCATTATAAATTTGTTGCCCGTCATTATCCAATCTTGATTTAGTGTTGTCCCTTGAATACAATCCGGTGATATAATCATTATTATATATCTTCCTCTGCGTTGCAAAGAGTTTATAGCCCGAAATCTCGTCACCGATGATTCCAAATGCGTTAAACATTACCAAATAGAAGGCGATATTTAACACAAATTCTCTGAATTCAGCATCATTCACAACATTGCCGTCTTGTTTCCTAATAGTAAAAGTCATTGAGTTATGATTTTCTGCTATTAAATCTCCAAACTTATCCAGAATCCCTGAAGTTAAAGAATTACTTATTTTGGTTTTTTGGCCTAAACCTAGACTTTTCTCAACATGGAAAGTTACTTTAATTTCTTGATTATTCTCATAATTCCCAGACAATGTCGTATAAAGGTTATCATAAAGATGGTTAATCTTATGTTCATAATCTTTTGTAACTAAATGTTGAAGGCTCAAATCCTTTGAATGTCTTATATTATTCTTACTTGAATTAGATAACCAAACCTCTCAAAACGTATTTAAGCTAGGAATCGCCGTCGCTCAGATACAATTGCTAGCAATAATACCCGAACCTAACGAAGAATCAGTAGAGATCTATTCACAGACGCAACGTATCATAGGAGATTTAATCAGTGATAACCTATTTCCAGAACAGACAAAGGTTAAATTAGAACAATATTCTACGGT
>JAGXNO010000090.1 GCA_019894975.1 Promethearchaeota archaeon
CTAGAATGCTTCGAAGATATTTTGCAACTTGTGTTAAAAAAGTATTTCAAACAGAAGTTGGTCTCAGTTGTACTTTGATCTTTTGAAATAAAAATAGATAGAAAAAAAAGAATAGATTATTCCTAATATTTTAATCAAGGAGCCATTCTAAACTTAATCTTTTAAGGGTTTCTTCAGTTGGATTTCCCGTGTTTCCATCCCATCCTGCAATTTTATAATACATTTCCTGAGCATTATCAAATTCTTCTTTGTTAATCCCAGTACCTTTGCCCGGTCCTTCAGGAATAGGTTTAAATACGCGTTCAGGTAATTTATCATCCTCTTTAGAAAACCCTTCTCGAGCATTAAAGACTCTCATCATATTAAGGCATCGCTCACCGATTTCAAGAAGTTGTTTCATATCAGTTTCCCATCCTATTCCATATTTACATAAGTCTAATAGATGATTAGGCCCATAAAGCTGCCAAGCAATACCCCAGGCAAAAGTACAAAGACTAAGTGAGTTTTGCATAGAATAAAAGCATTGACCATCAAATACGTATTGTATTTTATTTTCATCTAAGATCGTTGAAACTTCATAATGCTTATAATCTCCTACCATGTCTGTCCTCCTTTTAAACGGAGCCCCAGGAATTGCGATCATTGTGTCATGTTCTGTTGTTTGATGATCTGCTCCGTAAGGATTTACAGAATAAATGACTCCTAACCCTGGTTTTTGTTGTGCCATATGAGCAGGAAATTCCTGCCCTTTTACCCCCATAAAGAAAGATTGTGCTTCTTTACCTAACTTATCCGCACATCTTTTGCTCCCTTCTGCCAGAAAATCTCCTAATCCTTCTCGTTTTGCTATTTTTTCAACCAATATTGGCAAAACCTTATGATTTCCAAAGTTGAGTTCTAAGTTATCAGTCTGATCTTTAGTCAATATTCCTTTTTCATAACATTCCATTGCAAAAGCTATAGTTGCTCCCGTTGAGATTGTATCTAGACCATGCATATTACATAATTGGTTACAAATGCAAATAGTTTCTAAGTCTAACGCTCCGCAGTAGGATCCAAAAGTTGCTAAGGTTTCATATTCAGGACCACCATATTGTGGATCAACTTTGCCTGGTATATCGATTACTCTTTTACATCTTACAGCACATGCATAACATGTTTCTCTTCCTTTTAAGATTCCAGTTTCATCCATTGCTTTTCCATCGATTTTCTCAGCTCCTTCTAAAAATCCCGTCGAGTTATTTTTGGTAGCAAGAAAACCACTTGTATTCATAGGAATAACAGTTCCACTTGTACCGTATTTCCCAAAACCATTAGCAAATCCGGGGATTCTAGCTTTCATCTCTGGAGATGTGAGTAAGGAGGTGCTTAATCCTTCTTTATCATGTGGTTTAACTGTTTTATTCCTTTTTACTACAACCGCTTTTAAGTTTTTAGACCCCATTACCGCACCAGTACCATTTCTACCATTTGCTCTTGTTAACATATTTATAACGCATGCAAATTTAACCAAATTCTCCCCAGCGGGACCAATTTGTGCAACTTCAATTTTATCTTCACCTAATTCTTTTTTTATTATTTTCTCAGAATCTCCTGTAATCTTCCCCCAAATGTTTTTGGCATTTTTAATTTCAACTTTATCTTCGTCTATATAGATATAGGAAGGTTTATCTGATTTTCCACGAAAAATTATGGCATCATACCCATTAGCTTTTAAGTAAGCGGGAAAATCACCGCCTGATTGGCTGTCACCACAACCCCCCGTAAGTGGACTTTTGGTTGTAATTGTTAAACGGCTTGTACCGCTTATAGGGAGACCTGTAAATGGGGATACAGAGAATATTAACAGATTATCCGGTGATAGAGGATCAATTTTTGGTTTTATCTCTTGTAGCATCAAATATACTCCTAAAGCAGATCCTCCAGGATATAATTTATAAATATCACCTGATAATGATCTTTTCGACACATTTCTAGTTGTAAGATCAACATCTAATATAATGGCATCTGGAAACGATTTCTGTTCTATTATCATTATTTTATTAACCTTGTTTTTTAAAATTTTAATTATAACCCTAATAATGCTTTATACAAATTTATTGCTTACTGAATAGTTTACAATTCTAAAATAAGTACGTAAAAGCTATTCAAGAACGTGTTTACTTTTGTTAAACCTTGACTATTGAAGTCAGAGTTAAAAGCTAGAAGGGATATTTACTGAGTTTTGTTTTGGCTCTGCGAGATAGTTTTTTTCTATAATTTTTAAGATATTTTTCACTTAATATGAATTTCTTTGGATTAACTAAACGCAGTAAGGATTCGATAATAATTGTTTTCCCATATTCATCTCCGAATATATTAAAGACTAATTTCAAAAAATTCTTAGTATTTTTTAATTTAGAATATGATTTATCACGAAAAACATTATTTCTTATAGCAAATCTTCGTAATGATTCAATTAAAGTATTTTTAACACTTCTATCATAAAATCTTGCGATCTTATAATTACCATAAGTTGTACAAAGTAAATTCCAATTTGATATAGCAGAATAATTCACATTTCGAATAAAAAAGGAGTCAAATCGTTTTCTAAATAAGATTGGTGAAAAATTATCTGAAAAGGAGAAATGTAAAGCGTAGGGAGGAGTGGTCTTGAATTCTTCGTGTTGGTAAGTGATGTTTACATAATAAACTCTCCCTCGATAAAGCTGATGTAATCGCATCTCAGCAGGTGATATCTTCAAATTTTTGATATGGTTCGGGCTTTTAGGTGAACCTAGACATTTTCCATCTCCATAAAATACCCATAATACATAAATTCCCCTATTATTATAATCCTTTGTACGAGCTGTTATTTCTTTTGAAGTTATTGGAGAGTTTTGGATCTCCACAGCGACTTCCTCTCCTGATTTAAACTTAAAATACACATCTGCTCGTCTCGTTTCAAAGTATTTTTCTAATGAAGCTTCGATTATATTAGAATCATTTTCTAGAATCTTACGGTAAAATAAGTTTTTTATTACCTTATGAGCAAATGATTCCGATTTCGATTCTACTTCTGGAATTAAATGATTCAAAATCTTAGATTTCATGGCTCAGATATTATTCTCTCATTAGATTGGCAATGAGAGATTTAAAGTTTTCTTCATTTGGCGTAAAATTTACGAATCATGAAATGAAACAACGATTTAAATGAAGAGAGAATGGTAAATTTGTAAATTGCTTTTACATAACATTTGCTTTTTCAAAAAATCAGTTTCCTCTTTTTCTTTAAATAGTTTTAACTCTTTATTGATAATAAAATAATAGTTAAAGGTGAAATAAAATCGTAGACGCTCATAGTCAAAGCTTTTTTGGCCAAAGTACAGGAATGTTCATACAAACACCATCAAAAAGTGAACCGTTTATATTTCTAAAGTTTATTAAAAAGAAAAATAATGGCACATGGGAAAAAATGTCTAATGGGGAGGGTAAAACGATTAAATGTGGTTTAGAAGAAATTGTTATGATGTTGGAAGTCTTGAACAAAAAAAAAAAGACCTGGTCTACTGTTCACAGTTTTAAAGAAGAGAAAACACCCATTTCTATTAATTGGGAAGGAGACTCTAAAGTATGGTTTAATGTAGGAGATTATCCTAAAATGTTAAGCTTCACTCAGATCGAGATTTTAAAATTGTTATTAAATCATATATTAGAGGAGAAAATTATCTTTTCTACGGTTCCAGACACAAATAAATCCTATCCCAATAGTGGTTCCAAAGGTAATACTGGAATCCTGGAGCAAAACAAAAACAGTGATGACGGATTAACAATTCAAGAAGAATTAAACTTAGGAAAGAACTTAAAAAAAATGGAAGGTAGTATAGTAGGTGAAACTGATAAAGCTTTACGGGTAACAATTGAAAATGGCGAAGATATTTGGATCCCAAAATCAATAATTAAATCTCAGTATGATGTAGAAACAAAATCAAAACAATCATTCGTGGTAGATTCATGGTTTTTAGAAAAAAATAATTTGCTAGTACAAACCGTTAAATAAATACAAAAAATCTTTCTTTTTACCTTTCTTATTTACTTTTACTTGGAAGAAAACTTATTTTTTCTTATTTAGGGCAAGGATATTAAGCCTAAAGAGTTAAATATCAATGAATTTAAGAGAAAACACTTTATTGTACCTGAAATGTAATTCTAGTTAATCAACCATTACATTATGAGAGGAAATTCTTCTTCAACAGTAACATCAATGAACTCTTTTGTTTTAATTTCAGTAGGAACGCGCTCCGAATATCCATTTTTACTCATAATTATATCATATTTTGCTAGGAACTTCAGAATGCTTTCATTTTCAAATTCTAACCAATACAATTTCTTAAAGGTGGCATGTAAATTCCGTCGAGAGTCTAAAATCCTCTTTATCCTGTTTTTATTAGTTATTCGCAACATTTTCATTACTAAACTCCAATTTTTATAATAATACCATGGTGAGAGTATTTAAAGAAAAATTAAGTTGTGTAAGAAAATTCAATAAACTTTTATTATCGTACGAACTTCGCTAGAAGTATACGTAGTGAAACTAAATATAACATTCTGCTACTATATAGAATAAGGAATTTTACGAGAGTGATAGATATGACAGTAGAATTAATAGAAAAAAAAGATATTGGTATAGAAAATTTTGATCTGAAATCGATGGTAAGTCAGATATTCATACCTTTTTCTGATATTTCCAGTCAACCACCAGATGATTATATCTATTCAGGGGGAGAAAAAATTCCTTTTAGGGAAAGGCATCCAATATTTCAAGCTCTTATACTAGTTGAATTTGAAAATTGCTAAATAGATCTCCTATTTAGCTACACCCTTTTTTGTGTTATATAGTGTTTTCTCAATGGTGAGCAATATGGAAAAATCGTATCAATTGCACGTGAATTATTAGACCAGATTGCAGTCCCTTCGAAATAATCAACACTATGCAACTTTTTTATAAAATTTTAAATGGTTTTTATAATTTTTTTTTAGTTTAATTTAAAAGGTGGATCTTATATCCATAGATATGGGATTATCAAAAAGAGGACGCTATAAACTAACATTACTCATAAGTTTAGTCTTAGCGATAATTGGGGTTGCTGTTTTATTTGTTATTAATTGGTCACTTATTATCCAAGCCTTTCAGTCCTATGAAGGCGCATTTGAAGTCCTTTTGGTAATATCAATAAGAATTCTGATCTTATCTATAATTGCTTTCTATTTATTTCATAAATGGTTTAAACAAGAAGCTCAGTATCTATCTGATATCCCGTTTTTATTAGGATTGTTCTTCCTTATCCTCATTTTTGGGAAAGCAATTGATCTTCTTTGGGATCTTACTTTTTTTACCTTCAATGATGATATAGTATTATTATTTTTAAAATTCAGATTTTTTATCATCATTTTCGAAGTAGCACCTTTAATATATCTCGGTATGGAGATTATATTCTTTAGATTGGAAGACCGCTTTAATAAATTAAAAGATAAGGGTTATATGAATAGGTTAAGAAACATTTTAATTAGTGTGATTATTCTAATTGAATTAATTGCTATAATTACTGGTCCTAATTTGACGATGATGGGCATTATTTTACCACTTATTTTAATCCCTTCATTATTAGGTATAGTCTACATTTTTTACATGGCTTATAGTCTTAATCGATTAACAATAGTTAAACCTGGAATATTGACAATTAGTTTCTTTTTATATATGTTGTCAAATATTTTTAGGCCTATAATGCAAAACATTCTTGGAGAAACTGCAAGTTACATAATAGTGGTTGAGATTGTCGATATTATTATTTTTATGATAATTTTCTTGGGTTTATATAAAAAATAGAAATAGAACTTATTTAAACGGAACCCAGCAAAACAGAAGGTTTAACGAAGGAAGGATGATATAAAAAAAATAAAAAAGTATGAAATTAGGCGGAGACCAGAACCGAATGTGTTTTCCTCCGTTTTTTTCGAAATTTATCAATTATCCGGGTAATCTGTTCTTTATTCGGATCTTGGTTTAACTGTACTTGTATGTGAGTTAGCATCTCTTCTTGAGAGACGCCAATTTGCTCGAAAAAGGCATTGACTTCTTTTTGCTTGAACTTATTTTCAAGAATTAAAGGCGCTGATATCTTAAGTGTTCTTAACCATTTCTTCCGTGATTCTGGATTCTGTCGCACTAACTCCGCGTATTGATAGGCATAGAGAATTCCACCGTATCGGTTGAAATCGTAGAAAGTTGCAGCATGTACTACATTGCAGTTAGTTAAAAGCGGATCAGCATGTCCTTTCTTTATGTAGTTTTTTGATTCCACTAATTCTATGATATCTTGTTCTTTATAGGGAATTACGTGGTATGGAAGCAGCACTCGGGGGAGAACTCCATTTTCAATTTCATCATCACTTAAGTACCACCGGCTATCATTCTCATCGAAAAAGGGATCATTGAGTAGTTGTGGCTTCCATTCTTTCATAACTTCTTCAGGGGGCATTTCATAGAAATAACGGAAAATCTGGTCGGGAGAGTACCCAAAAAATACGTAGGGGATTTGGTGTTTAATAGCTTCTTTTACCACAATACTATGAATCAAATCCGAGCAATAATCACAGATATAACGAGCTAAAAACGTCTCGTTTGAATTATGGTTTAGAAAATGGTATTTATATAGCTTGGTGAAGGTAGGAACCGAGTCCTCGATAGAAATATGGTCAACGTCGATTTGTTCCAGAGTTTCATTCATATTATCTTTGGCAACTTTCGTCATGAATCCCGTATCCGAGGTGACCGCTAGCGGGGTTAACCCCAAGTCGTTTACCAAATGATCTAAAAGTGCTGTCGAATCCTTCCCCCCAGAATAACCTATGATGCAGTCATACGGAACCTTCCCATGATTTTCTTGCAT
>JAGXNO010000091.1 GCA_019894975.1 Promethearchaeota archaeon
ATATAAATGGTATTTTAACAGAGAAGAAGATGAGTAATAATAATATTACAATTACAGTTAAATTTTTTGCGATGCTAAGGGATTATGGTCCAGCAAAGGAGATAATAAGTGTTCCTAAGAATAGCACCATCAAGCTATTATTTAAGAAATACCAGATTCCTAAGGAAGCATGGAAAACAATAATTCTTGTCAATGGTAAGCCACATAAAGAACTGGAAACTGTTCTTATAGATGGAGATATTGTATCTATCTTCCCACCAATAGGTGGGGGATAATTCTTCAAATATTCTAATTTTCTTTTTTTTTTATTTCCTTTATTTATGAAAAATAAGTTATCTACAGTTATATAATATTTAGAACGTGTTCTTCACGGGTTTAACTACCTATTTAGTTAAAAACTCATATATTATCTAGTTTTTAATGTTGTAGACGCGGTGATTACGAAAAATAGGAATCATTTTATGGATTATTATATAAAACCTAAAATATAGATTGTGATACTACTTATTAAGATAGATATAGTTTATAGAAAAAAAAGTGAATTATTATATGACTTCAATAGAAAAGAAGCTTAAAGAATCTGAAGAAATATAAACATATCATATAAAAGTAGTGGTATGGAACATTTTACAGACGCTAATGAACTTCTACAAGATGTTTTTGAAAATGTGTTAATTAATGCAATAAAATATAATGAAAATTCATTGATTCAGATTACAATTAAAATAAGTAGGCAAAAAGTAGAGGGAAACCAATTTCTCAAATTAGAATTTATTGATAACGGTATAGGGGTTGTTGACAATAGAAAAGAGGTAATATTTATGAGTGGAAACCGAGAACTTAAGGGATCAAAAGGTATGGGGCTAGGTCTTTCATTAGTTAGTAAAATTCTCCAAATATTCAAAGGTAAAATTTGGGTAGAAGATAAAATCAAAGGAGATTATAGTAAGGGAAGTAATTTCATTATAATACTACCAGAAATATAATAACTTATTTCTTCTTTCCCTCCCAAGCTTTCATCAGATTAATTACATATTAACGATTTTTTTTAAACCACTCTATGGCAAAATCGACAATTTCTCGTTGGGAAATTAATCGGGCTTCTGCTATACCAACTTTACCCGGTTTAAAGTTCGTTTCTGATTCAAAATCTATTCCGAGTCGTTCAAAATCATCACTATTATTGTCTAGATCTTCATATTCTACCCATTGTCTTTTCTTTTTTATCATCATCGAAGATCCATTTATTACATAGGTTTTACCTGAGAATTCACTTCGACATTCTGCAAGATGTAAAGACGTATCATTATAATGATTAACGCCCATCAATAAAATTTTTCCATCCAAATCATAAATTCGAGCAAGAGGAGAATGTTCTCCTAACCCCGATGTTATTTTATGATCCTTAATAATAAATTTTGCATGCTTTCCCCAGGCAGCAAAAGATAAAGAAGGATGAGCACTTCGTATAACTTTAGGCCATTTTCTAAAAGTTTCGACCACTGACCCCATTTCACGTGTAGGTGTTATTTTTGGTTGATAGGCAGGTGTTTCGTTTTTAATAAGATCCCACCAACTTTGAGGTACAGGTGGGTTTTCCCATTTAGTTGGATCTGAGTTCCCCGAAGAGAAAGTAGGCATTATCAACGTGCCGCATGGGGTAAGAATTTCCATTAAAGCTTGTATAACAGAAACAGAACCGCCAGCAGTCCAGCCTATTTTACTCAAAGAACTATGCATTATAATTACTGATCCCGCAGTAATACCAAGGGATTTAAAATCTTTTTTTAATGTAGTAATAGTGTTAGGAGACTGTGTCTCTTTAACAATCTCTCCTTCAGATTTCTTTGTTTTCATAATTATTTTTTCTGCTCAATCCAATCCTTTTTAAATAGAGCAAATTTATGTTCATCAACATATTCACCGTCAACGTACATCTGCTCCTTGAGAATACCTTCCTTATGAAATCCTAATTTTTCTGCTGCCCGAAGTGACCTACTGTTTGGATTAAAAATCCCTGCGTAGATTTTGTGAAAATTTAATTCTGTAAACCCATAATTTATCAACAGTTTAGCAGCCCCCCCAATAATACCTCTTCCCCAGTATTCAGGTTCCCCTATAGTCCCATATATATTTGCATTACGATTAATCCAGTCTATTCGACCAAATCCAGTTTCACCTATTGGACGTTTATCTATTTTATGGTAAATTACAAAGTTGATATGATCTCTCTGACTTCTTTCGGGAGGTGGTTCAAACCACTTCTTTATTTCTTCAATTGTTTTTGGCATGACTCCCCGCGAATATCTACGTACTTGAGGATCATTATGCCATTGGCAGATTAAACTAATCCACTTAGAATTACCTGCTATTAAATCGATTCTTTCCCCCTTAATAAAAGGAAAAACATCATTAATTTCTTCTTCTGTCAATTTTGAACAACCAAAATCAATATATCAATTCTTTAGATTAATATTATAGTATAATTGAAAGAAATGATTAAAGTTTTTCTTTTTATTTTATATTGGATTTATAGAGACGAAGTTTTAATACTAATTGAGATGAAAATTTAATGTAGAAATCTAAAGATATTCATTTTTAACTCGTGTTAAAGTTGTAAAGAAGAGAATCAATACTCCAATAAGAATGAAAACAACAAATGGATTCCACTCAACTAGTAGTCCTATAAATGGATAGGATATTGCCATGAGCAGACTTCCAAACATATTGATGGTGCTCAGAACAGTTGCTCGATTTTCTGAGGCGATTTGCCGATTAATACCGTTTACATAAATCAAAAATCTAGGATACCCAAACGCTACAATTACCAGTAATAACAGAATACCCATAATGGTATTTGTTGCGAATCCCAATAATATATATGCTATACCGATTAAAGAATCAACAAAGATTAAAAATAATAACTTCTTTTTAAAATGTTTTACAAACATTGGAATTAAAATTGTGAAAATCATATTGATAATATTCATTGATGCTGTTATAAATCCAAACCAAAGGATGGGGATACCTACTACTCCAAGATAGATTTGATAGGTCCAAAATAGAAAATATGTTAAAACTCCAATAAATACTCTATCAAAACATAAAATTCTCATTATCTTGTTTTCCCTTAGTTCCCGAAATCCCTCTTTCAGGATTGTTAGATATTTCTGGGAAATTTTTTCATTTTCTACTCTTGGTTCTTTGAAGGTCAATGATATGAAAAACGCCCCAATATAGACAAAACCTAAGCAAATCATTGAAAATTGTAGGGAAACATATTCCGCGATAATGGAACCAAGGGGTGCTGATAAAGTTAAAGCGATTAAACGAATGGTTTGAATTCTACCTAAAATATTTGGTAGGTTCTCTTCTTTTTTCATTGTCTTCAATGTATTGAAAAGGAACGCTTGATCAGTACCTGAAAATAACGCGGAACTAAAAGCCCATAGTGTTTCAGCTAAAAAAAACAAGAAAATATTTGGAATGATACTGTATGTAAAAGCAGCGCCAACAACTGAAAGACCGGATAACATTAATGCGACATTTCTTCCTATATGATCCGCAATCGCACCTGAAGGAATTTCAAGTAAAAAGATCATGAACATAAAATAACTTTGTAAAATCATAACTTGAAAAAAAGAAAGACCACCCCACCCCATCATGTATGGTATATACACAGCTCGAACTGTGTGGATACCAAGAATGAAACTGAAAATATAAAATTTGTAGATGTTCGTCTTATAATTCTTTTGATGTATTGTTGTTTCCATTGAAACTTAATATCTTGCCAAATTTTTTGATATTAGATATAATATCTCAAATATTTGATGATATTAATAGAACTCTCTCTGAAGTTTTAATGAACTTAAAAAAGATTAAAAAAAAAATTAGGAAAATTAATTTTAAATTATCTTCTAATAATTCATTTTCTATATTATTTTCATTGCCAGGTCCATATCATTAAGAGTTAATTTTTTTCTACCAGCGTGTCGGGTCATTTCAAGAGCTTTATTTGTCATGCCTTTAGCTAATTTCTCTAAATAGTCTATTAAGGCATCAACAGCATCTCGAGCAACCATTTCAGCGCCATTATCTTTCATTAACTTTCGAACTGGACTCCAAGCAAAAACTTTCTTTGCCATTTTTTATTCCTCCACTTTATTTTTTAAAATATGATATTATGTTTTTTATTCTAACAAATTACTTCTTTAAGTTATAATACTTATTTTAAATATATAAAGATTACGGTAGATAATCGATAGAATATGTTTGGGTTAATAATATCATCCGATCGACAAAATACTGATGTCTTAGAAGAATATCGGGAAAGATAATTCTGAGCCATTAGATCTAAGATCTTTTTTGATTATTAAATCTGTGATTAAAAAAAGTAAATCTATAAAACAGTTCTACAATTTCTTGGAGATAAAGAATAAATAGATTGGATTGATATAATATATCTTAATTTTTTATATCTACAAGTTTCTTTACAAAATTCTTAATGAGGTAAACGAATTAGTTAAAGATTTTTACGCATTACATAAAAATTCTCCAATTCCTTATAGATTGTAAACCCATCAGATTGATATAACGAGATTGGTCCATTATAACTATGAGCATCAGAAAGTTTTCCCTTCCTTGGATAGCCCTCAACCGTTGTATAACCATCGTTGCTGAAGCTTGAACATACATATTGAAGGAGTTTTCGAGCAATACCTTGCCTTCGTTGTGTGGGTGAGATTAAAAAACATGCTACTGCGGCAATTTTGATATTTTCAGGTAAAATTTCATCATCTTTAGAAGGTAAATTTACAAAATTTTCTTTTAAATCGGCTTTACACCATCCTACAGGTTTATCATTTGAATAAGCGAGGAATCCATTGAGTTTACCGGATTTTATTAATTCAATCGAGGCACTCCTATTTTCCTCTTTTGTTTGCTTTTCGAATTCTTTGATTCCACCGGGGCAATGATGGAAATAGCAATAGCAGCCATCCCATTCCGGATTATCCTTAAATCCAATATTATCAAAATAGAAGAGAAAATCGTCTAATATTTCAGCAGTTAAGGATTTGATTGTTAACTTCATTTTATATTCCTTTTTTTAATTCTAAATTATCATTTTATCAATTCAGGATTACTTATTGAACCAAATGATAAAATTACATATGTAAAGTATAATAAAAAATTTTATTTTCCGGTCAAAATGAGTAAGGATTTCAACTCTGATTTTCTTAATGTCTATTTTTTTTCAGTCCTAAAACTATCGCAGGCGCAATGCAAAAATATGTGAGGGTGATTAAGCTTACTAGGAATCCATTTTGTATAAAAACACCTAAACCACCAATATTATCCGTTATTGAGTAATATCCTAAATTCCCAAGAATTAACCAAACCATAATGGGTAATCCAATAAGAAACAATATAGTAGCATAATACCGGGGTTTTCTCTTTGCTTTTTTGGCTTTATCGAGGTTAATACTTAATTTTTCTCTTACATGAGTAGAATAGATAAACGGAAAGAAGAAGACAGTTCCTAGGAGATATATAACAAAAAATACTCCATCTCCCGCTAATTCGGCAAAATAGTTATAAATTAATCCAAATAGATTGAAATAATCTATTAATATTGGCACGATGGCACTTAAGACGACTACATAAGCAATACTTGGAACAAATAATAAAACCTGTCTTCTATTCATTATACATCTAATAACATTAATGATAACCTAAAATGTTTTGCATTTCACATTATATGGATGGAAATAATCGGATTATTCATTCTTAGCGATATAAAATAATTAAAATTTGAAATTGAAACAATTACGATTTCTTAGAAAATTTCTTCGGTCAAACAAATTCTCAGAAAATTTAATATTGTATCAAATCCAGAAGATAATTAATTATATAATAGGTATTGATGATATTTCATGGAAGAGAAGATTATAGCAGTTACAAGAGGAGATGGAGTAGGTCCCGAAGTTGTTAATGAGGGACTTAAAATATTAGAAGTTATAACTGAGTTCACTAATTTTAGTTTTGAATTTAAAGATGCACCTGCAGGAGGAGAAGTATTTAAGAAATACGGTAATAATCTTCCTGAGAAATCTTTTGACATAATAAAAAGTGCTGACGCTCTTTTATTCGGAGCTGTTGGCCTTCCAGATCTGGCTCCAGGTATTGCTGAGACAGCCATTCTTAGAATAAGGCAAGAATTAGATTTGTACATTAATTTAAGACCTGTGAAACTCTATGAGCCATTAAGAGATAGATGTCCCCTTAAAGATGAGTTTATTGGTGATGGTATTGATATCACTTTCGTTCGAGAAAATACTGAAGGATTATATGCCAATATTGGGGATATTTCTGAAGATAGAGCGGAAAACCTCATGGTCTACACTCGAAAAGGATGTGAACGTATCATCCGATATGCCTATGAATTTGCTAAAAAAATGGGACACATAAAAGTTACCTCTGTAGATAAGGCAAATATCTTAAAAACAAGTCAATTATGGCGAAAAATTTTCCATGAAATTGGGAATGATTATCCGAGTCTTCAAAAGGAAGATTTCTATATTGATGCCTATTGTCAATGGTTAATTAGAGCACCAGATAAATTTCAAACTGTCGTAACAGGCAATATGTTTGGTGATATAATAAGTGATGAAGGAGCATTTCTCATTGGAAGTTTAGGAATGGCCTCAAGTGGAAATATTCATCCTGGGAAAGTTTCCATGTATGAACCCATTCATGGTTCTGCTCCAGATATCTCAGGTAAAGGAATAGCAAATCCAATTGGGGCTATTCTTAGTGTCAAACTTATGATGCAGGAATCATTTCAATCTCCCGATATTGGGAAAGAGATAGAAAATTCCGTTGAAGAGGCCCTAAGAGAAGGTCGGACCATTGA
>JAGXNO010000092.1 GCA_019894975.1 Promethearchaeota archaeon
AAATAGGATTATTGTTTAGTAAAACTTGTTTGGTAAACGAAGCTTTTTTTTCTGAAATAGATATTTTTCTCATACCAAAATAACTTCTTACTGAGTCATATTGCTTGTTGGTTTTTTTATTATAGATTTTAAAATTAATATTATATAAAATTGGATTATTCATATCCCATAGATATAAGGAATCCTTTGGGATTGAAACCTTAAATTTAAAGCAATCTGGTGTTTTTGGAAACAACTTATTTTTATGTTCTTTGTTATTCCTTTTCAATACATTTTTACCCAAAAAATCTAATTGTATCTCTTCCTTTGCGACTTCCCTACCATCAGTTAAAATCTGAAAAAGTAGGAAGATATCTGAAAAATTAGTACCGTTGACATGGAATTCAATCATTAACTCTGATAAGTCAATATCAGGAATCATCTTTACACTATTTAAATGACACTCTGAAGATAAAAACTCTAACCAAACAGTTTGCCAAATACCAGATACTCTTGGATAGAAAATAGTCTCAAGATTTTCTTGCCAATATTGTTTACCTCTCGGGATACTAAGATCTTGGCTCGGATCTTCGACCCTTAGAATCAACACATTAGTTTCTTGAATAAAATTTGTAATATCTAATGAAAATCCGATATATCCTCCTTCATGGATACCTACTCGTTCTCCATTTAAATAAACAATACATGTATAATCAACAGCTCCGAAATGGAGTACTACCTTTTTATCTTGGAATTCTTTAGATATTTCAAACTTTCTTCTATACCATATTATATCATGAAAAGAAAGATCCTCAATTCCACTTAATTTACTTTGGAAGCAAAAAGGGACTAAAATTTTTTTGTCTAAGTGTGTGTTTGATTCATCCTTATACCATTTTTCTTTCAATCCTCTATTAGCATCATCGAAAGCAAACTCCCATTCCCCATTAAGATTTATCCAATTATTTTCCCTAACAAACTGAGGTCTAGGATATTCTGGCCTTGGTAAGTTAACTTGGGTGCTATTTCTCATGAGAAAAAAAAAGTAAAAAAAAATTAAAACTTAATCAATAATTAAATCTAAAGTAGAATTATAATCCAAAATGTATGAAATTAAAAGAAGTGGAATACAAGGTAAAGGAGTTTTTGCCATACGAAATGTAAAGAAGAATGAACATCTTTTCCATATCGATCTTGATTTACTTCCAAGCTATTCACTAAAAGAAATTGATAAAGACCCAAAATTAAAAGCTAATGGAGATCATTCTGATTATGTGGGTAATGGAAGGTATGCAATTGATCTTTCTCCCTCATCTTATATGAATCATTCCTGCAATCCAAATTGTTATGTCCGAATGAAGACAATAACAATAAAAGATGTTTATGCATTAAAAGATATTAAAAAAGGGGAAGAATTGACTCTTGATTACACTTTAACATCTGTGGATCAGTTTGCAGGCATGGGTTTTTGGTCAATGGATTGTAAATGTGGAAGTGAAAATTGCAGAGGATTAGTTGTAGGAGATTTTTTTACATTACCTAAAGAAAAACAATCAAAATTCTATCGAAACCTTCCACCCTCAATAATTAAAAAATATGCTAGTCGTTTTAAAGAACATTATTCCTAGCAGAAAAAAAGTAAAATTACTGGTAATTCTAAAAATTATAATAAAAAGATTATTAATTAGCAAATTTGATAATTGTAATATATACGGAAAACCATATTATTTGAAAGTACTACTTCATATATCGAAAAATATTCATTTTGCATAAAAAGTATATTTTGGAAATCCAATAGTGATAATTTTTATAATTCGATAGAAAAATATTGATTAATAACATCAAATTATAGATTTTAAAAAGTAAATGTACAAATTCCTAATTGATTTTTGCTTTAATTTTATATTCACGATCAATGTTGATCAAAAGGAATTACGTATCACACTCACATAATTAATGAAAACCGTAACTTTATATACGAAAAATTACATACATATCTTGGAAAAGAACAGTTTTTCCGAATAACATTGGTCATGTATTCCGAGTGTCTTTTAGGTTAAAAATCGATGCTTCGAATGGGGGAGATGCATAATTCAAATGACATGGATAGTTCGAGAACTGATCTTTTCAAAAAAAAAATAATAAAAAAAATCAAAAAAAAATAAATCAAACAAAAGGGGTAAAAAAAAATGAATAGTATAATGTTTGAAACTTTAATGGATAATAATTTTTCCGTTTATCTCTTAAGAAATATGGATGAGGATATAACAGAAAAAGATGTTGAGACTTTAATACAAAAATTCAAGGAAATCCCGGTAAAATTCGCTACAATAGATTTAGGGTATATGAGCTTAAGAGAATTCAATGAAACTCATTTAGCAAAAATGTTTAATAACTTTGAAATACCATATTTTACAGTTGAATTACCACATTTTGTAAAAGGGCATTTTTCAGGCCAAATTAGTCAAATCCAAAATAAGTATAATGAATTAAAAGTGTCTTATGATTTATTGAAAGATAAAAATACTCCTGGTGCTCAAGAGCTAAGTTATTTGATCGATTATTACTCAAATGAGTTGAGAGAATTAAATCATTACATTAATCAGCAGATTCGAGTAGAATCTATTACTAAAAAAATTCTAAGTGTTATAAAAGATCGAGACAGTAGAGATTTGACTTTTGTACATGTTGGTGAGGAAAATACACTAGTCGAAATTATGAAACAATTAAAAGAGCACGACGTAAAATCCAATATTTTGTTTATCCAAAAATCGAAATTTTTGTTATAAAAATAATTTAAAATCTTTTTTACAAATCGCGGAGTTAAAAAATGCCTAAAGAAGAAACAATAGAAAAGCAATATGATTTAGTAATTATAGGAGCAGGTCCAGGGGGTTATCATTCTGCCGTTAGAGCTGCGCAATATGGTGCTAAAGTTGCATTAATCGAGAAAAACAAATTAGGTGGAACATGTTTAAATAGAGGATGCATTCCTACTAAAGCTTTACTTGCCTCTGCCCATTTTATTGAAAAACTTCAAAGAGCAGAAGAATTTGGGGTTGAGCTCAAAGGATATACTACCGATTTTAGTAAAGTAGTTGAGCGGAAGAATAAAATAGTAAATGAGCTTGGAACAGGTATAGCTAATCTTCAAAAATCTTGGAAGAATGATGTGTATATCGGACATGGTAAGATACTTGGAGGGAATACAGAAGAAGGTTTTAAAGTTTTAATAAAAGGAGAAACCAATGAAGAAATCATTCTTGGCAAAAGAGTTATATTAGCTACAGGTTCAACTCCTGCTTTGATTCCTAATTTTAATGTTGATCACGAGAGAATATTAACTAGTGATGATATCTTAAATCCAAATTTTAAGACTATACCAAAACGATTGTTAATTATCGGTGCAGGTGTAATCGGATGTGAGTTTGCGGACATCTTTGCGACTTTTGGGAGTGAAGTAACTCTATTAGAATATCTTCCCTCACCAATAGCGACAGAGGAGCCAATCATCATAAAGCACTTACAAAAGAAATTTGATTCGATGGGTTTAAAGATTTTTACTTCACAAAATGTTTTATCCGTTGAAAACACAGGATCCGGTATAAAAGCTACAACTTGTTCTGCTTCAGTTCCGAGAGATGAAATAGAAAATGCAGAAACATCTGTTTATGAAGCAGATTTATGCCTAGTTTCGATTGGTAGAAATAAAGTATCAAATGATTTAGGGTTAGAAGAGATAGGAATTGGAACAAGAAGAGGAGCAATTGAAGTTGATCCTGGAACATTAGAAACTTCTGTAAATGGAATATATGCAATAGGAGATGTGATAGGGGGAATTATGCTTGCACATGTAGCTAGTTACGAAGGAGATATAGCTGTAGCAAATGCTCTTTCGAGTCTTGGAATATATAAAAACCATTCTAAAAGAGCAAATTATAGAGTTGTACCCTCAACAATTTTTACGAGCCCTAATATAGGCTCAGTAGGATTAAAGATAAACCAAGCTAAAAATCTTGGTATAGATGTTTTGGTTGGACAATTTTCATATAGCAGTTTAGGAAAGGCAAAATGTATGGGAGAGGAAGGACTTTTAATAATATTAGCAGATAAACATACAACTCAAATTATTGGGGCTTCCTGTATTGGAGAAAGTGCTCCAGAATTGATTGCTGAGATTACCTTAGCGATGCAAAATGGATTAAGCATTGAAGATATCACAGCAACAATACATAGTCACCCTACTCTCTCAGAAATGGTGTTAGAAGCAGCAGAAGCTATTGTAGGGCGATCCATTCATAAAAAAGGACGTCCCATTACACCTAGATTAAGAGATATTTTAATGGAACAAATTCCATATGGAATTGATTATGAATCTGAATAATGTATTTTATTTTATTTCTCTTTTTTTATAATTTTTAAGAATATCTAATAATAAAGATTATTAATTAACTTTCCTTGGAACACTCATTTCAAGATCTGAAACCGGATATGACCCACAAGGATGGAAGAAATTGTATTTTCTATCTGCTTCACGTCGCCAATCTGATATAGGACTAACGTAAATGCTTCCAGATACTAGGAGTGATCTACAGAAGCCACATTCTCCTGAGCGACATTTAGAAGGAGGTGCTATGTTAGCTCTTTCTAGAGCAACGAGAACTGATTCCGTAGAGATCGCAGGAATTTCTTTTACTATACCTCCGATTTGAACTTTTATTTTTAATGTAGAGTTAGCAATTCCTTGAGGAAAATCAGGAAACTTTGCAATATCTTTAATCTCTCCGAAAGCTTCTCTTCTAATTCTTTTCTGAGGAAGATTAAATTTCTTTAATTCTTTCTCAATGAAGTTATACATTACTTGAGGTCCACAGATAAAGAACGAGGAGTTATCAGCCTCACAGTATTTTTTAATTATATCTGCTGTAATAAAACCTTGTTCGCATCCTTTTAAAGATATTGTTTCACAACTTAAGATATGCACAATTTTTATTTGATTCAGAAGTTTTTTTTCAAAGCCTTTAAATTCCTGATAAAAAATGATATCGTCTTCTTCTGAACTTCCATATAGAAGAGTTAAATTGATATCCAATTTCTTGTCAATTATATGTTTTATCAATGAACGAAAAGGAGTTATGCCTGATCCTCCTGCAATCCCTACTATTTTTTTAAAATCTCTAAGAGGTTCATAATAGAAATATCCTTCTGGTCCCGAACTTTCTATTTTTGTTCCAATTTTCCAGTTATCCCATATGAAATTGGTCAAAAATCCACTCTTTTCTTTTTTTATGGTTATTTCATAGAATCCCCTAAGTGCATCATCCGGACTTGAAGAAATTGAATATGGTCTTGTGATATTTACTCCATTAACTTCTACTTTTAAACTTACATATTGTCCTGCTCTAAAGTAGGCTAATTCTTTAGTACTAGAATCAGGATCAGGTATTAATCGAAAAGTTTTTGTAGATTTTGTCTCATCTCGAATCTCATTTATCACTAAGAATTGTCTCTCTGGATGTAATCTTCTAGCAAGGTCATTTATAGGATCAGAGGTTATTGGTTCAGTTGACGCTTTTTCTATCCTTTTTTTTCTTTCTGAAACTAGTTTCGTAAATGCGTATAAATCTTTGGTGTTGCTTTTTACTGTTATGATAAACTTTTCATCTTTACTCATTATCATTCCCTCCCTTATTTAGTTTCGCAAATGTCATTGCTGCAGCTAGATTCCCTGAAACTAATGTGGAACTATAACCGTGGCCCCTTCTCCAAAATCCTCCACAAAACTCTAATCCTTCGATATAGATATCATTAAACATTGACATAAATCTAGTTAAAACAGAGTCCCATGACTCTAATTCATATCCATAAACAATCCCGTTATAGCTTCTAGTGTATCTAGCACAGGTAATGGGTGTTGCAATCTCTAATTCTTCAATATGCTCTCGAATTTTTGCACCAGTTGCCAACTCAAAATGAGCTATTAAACCGTCTGCTATCTTGTTTTTTATCTCTACATAATCTTCGGGTCTTACATCATACCATATTTCAGGTCTAAACAATGTGGTTATAGATACTATACTCGTTCCTGGAGGGGAACAATCTGGTATTGCATTATTTAAACAAATTGAAGCTTGTCCCTTTGGAGTTTGTAGTTTACTCCAAGAATCATAAATTTCTTCTGTACTCATACTATCCATTATGAAATAACTATATTCTTTGAGCCCTAATTCTTCTGGTGATGCGTCTAATCCCATATAGACTACAAAAGTACTAAGGCCTTGGATTCTAGCGTTAATATCTTTATATGCGATTTCTGGTACTTCTGTTTTTGGGTAAATTAATTTATTATAAACAAGTGTAGGTGAGACATTTGCTATTACATGGTTTGTATTGATATGATCTCCTTTAGAGGTTTCTACTCCAACCACATTGCCGTTTTCAACTAAAATCTTTTCTACACGTGTATTATATTCAATTGTACCACCAAATTCTCTAATTTTTTTGTCTAACGCGGTTGTGTATCCATTTGAACGAAGTTTAGGGATATAACCGCTACGATTTAAATAACTATTGAGCATCATGGCAAATATAGTAAAATTTATGCGACTAAGAGGCAATCCAATATAACACCAATAGGCACTCATAATATCAATTGCTTTTTTAGGGATTTTTAGTGCCGTTTGTACTTCACTTGCAGAGTATGCTGCGGTTTTTAGAAAATTAGTGAAATCTTTGAAGAGAGTCCCTTGATCAGGCCTTCCTCTCATCCTTCCAATATAATTAAATGCATTATAGCACTCCTGAGCGATCTGAAAG
>JAGXNO010000093.1 GCA_019894975.1 Promethearchaeota archaeon
GATTAAAACTAATAAAAAAAATCAATATAATTTCATATCTTCAGAATTAAATTATATCGAATTGTTTAATCATTTATGTAGAGAAAAAGGAAAAATTAACGCTCAAATTATTATGGAAAATCTCCGTCAAGGTAATATAATTAAATTTATACCTGTTAGCGAAAAAATATCAATATTAGCTGGAGAACTTAAGTGTAAATATAAATCCCTATCAATGGTAGATGCAATAATAATTTCTGAAGCATTAGCTCGTAATATATGTATCTATACTACAGAAACTCATTTTACTGATGTGGAAAATCTCAAGGTCAAGAAATTTGATTATTAAATAAAGTCAAAAAATCTTTAATAAAAGATAGGAAAAAAAGAGGAACATTTTATTTAAAAAAATGGCAATGATGTAGTATCTATTTATAGTAAGACTTTCTCATTTATACTAAGACTTTCACACAATAGAAATGAAGTATGATGAGTTTTGTACAAACACATAAAAAAGAAAGGCAAAAGCCTCGGTTACAAGTGGCTTTGGACTTTGAGACCTTGGATGATGCGTTGGCTATATCGAAAGAAGTGGCTCCTTTTGTAGACATTTTGGAAGCTGGAACGCCGTTAATAAAATCCGAAGGTGTACGAGCTATTCAAGCGTTAAAGGATGCCCACCCAGACAAGTTGGTTTGTGCAGATTTAAAAACGGCAGATGCAGGCTACCTTGAGGTAAAGATGGCCGCGAAAGCGAAAGCAGATATTGTTTCAATTTTAGCTGATGCTTACGATATTACAATCACAGAGGCTTTACGTGCTGCACATGAATTTAACGTTGAGATTATGGCAGATCTTATAACATGTCGATCACAAGTTATCAGATTAGCAGCCCTTATAGACCTTAAATATGAAGAAACTAAATTGGATTATGCTCTCGTACATAGTGGTTTAGATCGCCAAGCATCACGACGAACTCCTTTTTTAGAATTAGAATCTGTAGTGCGCTTAAGAGAACACCCAAAATTAGCGATAGCTGGTGGTATTCGTGTGACCGACATTCCGAAGTTATTAACTTATCCCCTGGATATTATTATTGTAGGAGGTGGAATTACTCGTGCGAAGGATCCACATAGCGCGGCAGAGAAGATACGAAAAGCCATTGATAAGTATTCTGGGTGAAGAAAAACATCTTATGACTTCTTCTTAAAAATTATTTTTACTAAATAAGTCTTATAGTATTCAGGTTAACTTGTGGTGGAGCAGGAATGATGCAAAAAATTCATGATTTTTGGTAAATGCGTCTAACCATTGAATTTCAAGCGGAAGTTAGTATTCTTGATAAATCCTTCCATGTTGATGATAATTGCACTAGTTGCGGTGTATGTGAAAGAGTATGTCCCGTTAAAAACATCGTATTAATTGATGGAGTCCCTCAATGGCAACATAAATGTCAGCATTGTCTAGCCCGTATCAATTTTTGTCCTGAAAAATCCATTCAATTTGGGGACAAAACATTATAAACGGGAAGATATCATCATCCTGAGATAAAACTCAAGGAGATAATCGATCAGAAAAAATAATCCTATATTATAGATTAAAAAAGTGGATTTAAATGAATGGGATTATGAACAATTAGAAATAATAGTTAAGAAATTAGAAGGTACAGAATTTAATAACTCAATCTTAAATTATACAGAATATATAATAAATAAAAAGGAAAATTAATTAATATCTATCAGGTGTAAATAGTATGGTTAAAACAGAAGATAAAATGATTGGTTATTGCGGTTATAATTGTTATTTATGCGCTGCTCGATCAGATGATATTAATATCCGCCAGAAATTGGTTAATGCATGGAGAAAATATCTTGGTCATGAACATTATACTGCAGAGAATGTTGCTTGTGAAGGATGTAGAAGTAAAGGAGATAAAATTGCTGATAAACAATGTGAAGCACGACCTTGTGCTCGAGAAAAAGGCGTAGAAAGTTGTGCTCAATGTGATGAGTTCCCATGTAATAAAGTTAAGCATCTTATCGCAACAACAGCAGGAATGTTAACTTTTAGAGCACCAGTATTTAAAGAAATTACAGAAGAAGAATATAACCTATGTATCCCGCAATGGGATAGCATGCCTAATTTGGTTAAAATTCTCGTGGATGAAGGTAAATTACCTTCCTTCATTAGTAAGAGGATTTAGTAGTTCTAATAAAACCAAAATTTATTGAGAGTATTCATTTTCAACTCATAAATTTTGATTTTTCTTTTATAATATCGCTGAATATTAATCCAACTCGGTAACTTCTAACTTCTTTAGGTTTTCTGGTACTATTACTCTAGCGATTAGCTTTTAAGCTGGAGCTTTGTAGGGATTTTCAAAAAACTTTTGTAAAGTCCCATTTTTTTCAAGGTTAGAATATCGAACTTTGTTAAAATTTCTAAGTAATAAAGGTAACCTGATAACATTTCTATACCCTAATGGGGACATCTGTTTAAATAATTTTCGACCAAGTCGCACATAACGTTTTAGATTTAAAATGGGAGAATTAATTAGATGTTGAGCCTCTAAAGCAATTTTGAAGAGTTCCTCCGTACTGAATACTGTAGTTCCATAACTCTTATCATTGAATGTATCGTATTGACCTTGGTTAAGTTGACCCTTTTGAATAGCTTCTCGCCATAATTCTGATCCATAAGCAAATCGAAATGGGAATGGTTGGACTACATCCACTTTTGCAGTACGACAATAATCAATTGTGGCTTGTATTTCTTTAGCAGATTCGCTAGGACCACCTACGATAAATGATGCAATTATAACTATTTGATATTTATCTGCCAGTTCAAATGCTCGGGCAAGAGTTTGATGCCATTGATGAGAATCTCCACTTGCTTTCTGATACATATCAACAATGCGTGGTACAACAGATTCCAAACCGATTTGAATTCCAACACCACCAGCGCGTCTCATCAAACTAATTCCTTCTTCATCTATATGATCGGCACGAGTTAATACCCAAAAAGGAATATCAAGGCCTTCCTTAATTTTTAAGCGTAAAATCTCCTTGGTATATTTTGATTTAATTAGGAAGTTATCATCAATTATTATTATATTCTTATATTTCAGTTCATTTTGAATAATGGTTATCTCTTTAATAATTTCTTCAGGATCCCGTCGGCGATAATTTATATCTAATGCAGGTCGACTACAAAAACGACATCGTCGCCATGAACAACCTCGTGCCCACTTCATGCTTGCTGAGTCTCCAATCCAAATGTTTTGTAATCGATTATATTTAATATGTCTTATAAAGCTACGATCAGGGATAGGTAAACTCTTAATATCTTCTATATAATTTAAATCATAAAATTTCTTCGTTGGTTTTCGAATAATATCAACTATGTTTAGTTCTGCCTCTCCAGCCACTGCAATATCAATAACTGAGCATTCTGAAAAAATAGTTTCTTTCATTTGTGTTACATGAGGTCCACCTGCTAGGGTTGTTATATTTGGGTTTATTCTTTTGACCATTTCCAAAATATTATAGGAAATCTTACGGCTGCGTGTTAGGATTGTTACCCCTACATGAGTAAAAAAACCGCGAGTGATAAAGTTTGCCAATTTTTTAGGATACCAACCCTCAGCGGATAGATCAAGAGCAGTAACATCAATTCCTTCTTGCTTGAGTATAGTCGCAAGCATTAAAATACCTAAAGGTTGGGCGAAACGATTTTTTTGACCCCAACTACTTGGGGGAAAAATGAGTAATACTTTTTCTTCAGACATGTTTTAATCTCACTTCGTTTATTTTGTTTTCTTTAAAGGATACATCTAGCTTAGTCTTATACAAGTATCAATTATAGAATATCGAATATAAAGACTACATCGAAATTAGCTAGTAGATTCTTATTTTCACCGGTAGTTTGTCAGAATTTCAAGGTTAAAAAAATTATCCTGATCATAAATTTCAAATTTGATATTTGTTTTGGACCTCCAAGTCATAATAAGTGGTATAATTTCTCAGTTGATCAACCAGATACAGCAAAAAGGTATTCTGCTGAACTTTTTGATAAAGGAGTTATGGATCTCTCGTAATCCTTGTAAATGGGGTTAAAGCAACCATTAGTTAGACGTTAAAATCACTCAATAATTTTTTTTGATCTCTATTCCGACTAGTCTCTACAAAACATACAATAAAAGTTTGGTGCTTGCTGTTTATATGTTATTAGTTTCAAAACTTAAAGGATTGGCTTCTTCAGGATAATCATTTCCATAAACTTCACGGAATATATCTAGAAAAGATTGACTCCTTTCACTTTTAAAAACTGCATCAAACATTTGTCTTAAATTATTTAAAACTTTATCTTCTTTTTTTTCACTCATTAGACAGTTCAACTTGGATATTTATGGTGTTATAATTCCATCTTAAATTCTTGTAAATCTTCTGGAGGCCAAGCTCGTGGAGTGGAGCCGTTTTTCAAAAATCGATGGTCGCATGTTGGATCACCATTCCCAATGGTTTGAGTTCGAGTAAATCCACATCCATATATATTACATTCAATTCCTTTTTTTCACGTGAAGAAGTGACAGAAGTGTCAACTATATATTGATGTATTTTTTCTTGTTATTTGGGTATAAGAGGTTTCAAAATAAAATATAAAACCTTTTCTGATAAAATGAGTATATCTGATTACATATTCAAAATACTACTCATGGGCGATGTTACAGGTTGCAAAACTTCTTTCGTACAGCGATATATTTCGGGTTTTTTTATGGGAGATTTCAGACTAACTATAGGCGTCGATTACTATTCAAAAACTACATTATTTAAAGATAAAGAAGTAAAATTACAGATATGGAATTTCGGAGGAGAAGAAAGATTTCAATCCTTACTTCCTAAATTTTGCAAAGGTTCTGATGGAGCTTTTTTTATGTATGATATTACTACAAAACAATCAATAGACTACCTCTCCGATTGGACTCAAACAATCAGAGAAAATACAGGAGATATTCCTATAATGTTAATTGGATCCAAGTTGGATTTGCATAAATTTAGAGAAATTTCACACGGTGAAGGAATATTAGCTGCAAAAAAATATAATCTTGCTGCCTTTTTAGAAGTATCTTCTAAAACCGGAGAAAATGTAGAAAAGGCGTTTGGGATTATGATAAAGCTGTTAGTTGAAAGGCATTCTCAAAACACAATAAAGATCTCAAATTCTCAAATTAATTAAAATTAGCCTAGTACTATTTCTAACCCATCGATTGCTGCCACTGTTTCTGGTCTGTAAAATTTGTGGATATGATTGGAAATAAAATGTGAATTAGAAGAAAATATCTATCATTTTCACATATGCTACATTTTACTTCCATTTTTTCACCGTTTTTTAAAATATTCTACCGTGCTAATACTAATCGTGGGTATGATATTTATCATCATCCTCGATATCGTCTTTCTCTTCATCATACCAATTTCCATCATTATATTCTTCTTTGTCGTAGTCATCCCCATCGTCATGGTGACTGTCATCGTCGTTGTTTACCCTATTTTTCTTTTTAGACATAGTTGAGTCCTTTTTTTCCATAGTAATTACATTGTTTTTTAGTTTCTTCTTTAACAGTCTAAAAATAAATTTTCAAATATTAAAATTGTCGATTTTAAATTAAAGGGATTTCATAAATATTAGGATAAACTAGTAGATGTCTACTGAAAGATGTCAGAAAGAAAAAGGTTGAATTCTTTGAGAAATCATTTATTAGATAAAATGTTAAATAATTTAACTTTCAAGGAAATAATTGGGATATAGTGATATATAATATCAAAGCTAGTTTTGCATGTTTTGTTAAAAAGTGAAGAAAACTATTGTGCGAAGTGTTGCAAAACAATGAATATTATTGATCGCATGTTTGCATCGATAGCAGAATTTAGGGAGAAAATCGAAGTGAGTTATGAAGATGTTTACTCGGATGATACCAAAAAAAAGTATGGAGATTTAATCCCACCAACAGTCATAATGGAAGATCATGTTTTAGTAGATGGGCATGTTCCAATTATGAAAAAACTTGCACGTGATCTATTTAAAATAGTCGAAAGCTCACATTTATAAATCTATATAGGATGATTTATAGTTACTTAATCATAGTTGGGTCCGTGAGAGCCCCCAGGCTAATAATATTAGAATTATTCTTTTGTATATGTTTTTTAAAATTCAATTGCTGCCCTATGAAGATTATAATTTGAAGAATCTCTTGACTATGTTTGTCTTATCTTTTATCTTTTCTCTGACTAACTGTCCCGAAAGGACTAAAACTATCCCGATCTCGTTTTTGAGTAGGAATTGTTTTGATAAACTGCTTTGAATCACAGAAAAAATGATTCCATATATAAAACCAGTGATCCAGAGAAAAAGTGCTAATATATTTCCTTCGAGACCGAAAGTTGTTTTGACGGACATACTAAGATAGCGATATAATATTCCCCACACTAATAAGAATAATAATTCGACGATAATGCCTATTCTAAGTACTAGGGAGATAATTTTAGTGAGTTTCTTATCCGATACCTGATGTTTCATAAGTTTTACATCATGAATTCCAAAAATAAATCGCATACTAAGAGTAGCTCCACTCCGAAATGCTAAAAAGACGATTAGGGCTCCCAAAGAAATTGGATCATCTAAGAAAAATATAATAATGCTTCCGATGGCGACCCAAATGAGAATATTAGCCAATTTAAATTTATTATATTGAGAGTCTTTAAAC
>JAGXNO010000094.1 GCA_019894975.1 Promethearchaeota archaeon
GATCTACTTAATATTAAACTAAGAAAAAACCTCCAAGAAACCGAGTATACAGTAAACTTTTTTACCATTTTCACAGCAGGAAACGTTTTTGATATTTTAGAAGCAATATCGGATTCAATTGAAGCCGTTGCAGATTATATTCTGGTACTTTTAACAAGCGCACAAAGATTGTAATTGCTTGATAAAATTAGATCAAGTTATTTATAATTATCTCGGAGATATCTCCTGCATATTCACCAGTTCGTCGAATACTTTCAAGGATATATCCAATTGCGACTGGAGATTCGACATTATTAGTGTTAAAACTAATTTTTTCTGTAGTTGAAATTAAATTCTCTATAGCTTCTATATTTTCATTCGCTAGGACAATATTCTTTTGAAGCCATGCATCCAAACTTCTGTTAAGTAAATCTAGAGAAAGTTTACTTGCAGCTTCAATTTCATTTTTTAGTTTTTCATCTACGCTATAATTAATAAGATTCAGAACATTTTTTGAAATTTTAACTGCGTGATCAGCTATCCTTTCCAAGAAACGACTTATTTGTTGGAAGTTTACAGCACCCTCTAATGTGACATCCATTTTTTGGTAAATAATTATATCAGATAACGCCATATTTACTTGTCGCATGATTAAATAATGTAGTCTATCAACATCATTATCACTTTTGATAACCTCTTCTGCTAATTTCATGTTTCCGGTTTTAAATGCATTTATAGAATCAGTAAACATTCCACCTGCTAAAATATACATTCGTCTTATTGTTTTTTCAAAGGGCATTTCCTTTGGATTTACCAAATCTCTAATTTTTATGAAATTGTCTGATTCTTCCTCAATTTCGGGGCCAATAGCAACTTGAATGAACTCTCTAATGCAATCTTTTATATGTGGTTCAAATTTTTTACTTGATCTTATGATTATTATCGAAAAACCCATTATGTATGCTCCTATCAACACTCGGAATAAAAAATTTTCGTCTTGGAAATCATCAGTCATGATTTCTTTAGTTTTCGTTAATTTTTCCCGTTCTAATTGTGGAGTTATTAGTAAATTACCATCTGGCTGACTTATAATTGCTAACGTATCATTCTTCTCGATACGGTGTTGCTCAATCCACGGTTTTGGGAGAGATATAATAAAGGAACTTCCACCAGTTTTTTGAACCTTTCTTGTTTCTATATGAAATGACATAAATAGTGACCTAATTCAAAAATTAATTTATATATATATATAAAAAAATTAAGCAATATATTTTAAATACTCTCTCTATATTCTATATATAAAAGAGTAGTTCGTCTAAATTAGACTCTGTCCAATAACACTCTTATGAGGATTCTTCCCTAGCAATTGTAACAGAGTCGGAACTATGTCAGTTATTTTGCAATAAGGAACCTGTTTATGAGGAATGTCTAAGGAACCTCCAATAATTAATGGAATATTCATACAATCCCTAGTCCCAATATCATGATTATTGAGATTCTTATTTGCCACCTTTTTGCCATTTTTAAGATTATATACTACAGATCCATCGTTACTTAATATAATATCTGAGCTTCTTGGATTTTTAAGATGACGTGGTATGAGATCGGGATATAATGGGAAATCAAGGTGATATGTAGCACCTAACCATTCTCCGATTGTGTGAAATTTGTTATCAATTAATTTACTTGCAGTCTCATCATTCAAATAATCAAATATATCAATATCACCATTTTCCATGATATATTTAGTTTTAAAATTACTTCCTGAGCCCGTGTATTCTATTTTACCAGAGATTACCTTTTTTGTTCCCTTTAGTTTCCTTTTCAAATGAATAATTCCATTTTCATGTGTATTGTTCTCTTCTCTATAATACATTAAATGGCTCCCCTCAATTTTGAACAAGTCCTGGAGCAGATTTACCTTTTTGGGTCCATAATTTTCCATTTCTTCTATTGTAGGATGAGCCCAACCATTTTTATGGTTAGAATTTATAATACCCTTGAAATTGAAGAAACCAACCCCATCATATTTCGAGACGCTCATATTCCCTCTGATATTTCTACGAGCTTGAAAATGGGTGAGGTTGTTTGCTTTAAAAAAGTTAAATGGGTTCCCTATTTTATCTGCTTTATAATTCCCATGATCCGCAGTTACTGCGATAGCAGTGTCTTCTAAGTAGCCCATATTATCCAAGCTTTCAATTAAAACACCAATTACTTTATCAATATGCAAAATGTTCAATTTATAGATTTGCGAGGAAGACCCAAAAATATGTAAAAGGACATCTGTTGTTGGAAACCATAAAAGTGATGCTATAGGGGGCTCAGAATTTTTAAAATACTTCTTAGGTTTTTGAAAAGTATTGATTAATTTTTGAACTAAACCTGTATCAGCCCTAGCCATCATACTTTTTATATTTCGGGAGTAATAAAGAGTAAGATAGAACATAGCGAGTTTGGTTGGTCTTTCGGGGAAAAAATATTTAGCTCCTCTATTGATAAACTGAGAGATACTAGCAGTATTCTCATCCCCAACCATTTCAAGAATAGTTTTGCATTTGTTTCCAAGATCTTTGTTTAATTTGTATATTTGCAGACTTTTAGCAGTATAATCTCTTAAAAATGGTGGAGCAGTATTACGTCCCATCCAATTCATTAAAGGAACCCCATGACAAAATTCTTTACGATAATCACCGGTATAGGTTCCTGTAATCATTGATGCTTGAGTTGGGTAGGTGATAGGCGGGAAGTCTGTAATACAATTTTTTGAATATATCCCATTTTCCATCAATTTGCTTATATTAGGGAGCATCCCTTTATTTACTAAATCAAATAGATGGTCAGATCTTACGTTGTCAATTATACAGTAGATAACTCTGTTTATCTTATTCATAATATCAGAAATCTTAAGATAAGGAAATATAATAATTTAAGAATTAAAAAATGTAATATTATAAATTCTTAGAAGCAAGAAGATTATAATAAATTTAAAAATAAAAAAATTGATTTTTTTATGGTAATTGTAGACGCCCATTCAGATTATGCATTACATGTATATAGAGAGCATTTAAAGGGTAGCAAGAATGTTCTTAAAGAACAGCACTTACCTTTTCTCCGTAAAGGTGGCGTAAATATAGAAGTATTAACAGTTGGGGGTGATTTCGAATTATTTCCCGAATTTGATTCCCAAGATTATAATACTATTTTAAAAGTCATCGATTCAATTAAGAATGAAATTTCCGAAAATCCTGATTTATTTTATCTAATAAAAAATTCAAAAGATTTTGAGAATATACAAAAAAATAACAGAATTGGTTATATTATGGCTTTAGAGGGATCAAACTCAATAGGGCGCAATCTCTCCTTATTGCACAATTATTATAACTTAGGAGTACGTTCGATTGCTTTGACTCATAATAAGAAAAATCTGTTAGCTGACGGGTGTGCTGTAAAATCTGCTAAAGGTTTGACTGACCTTGGAAAAGATTATGTAAGAGAATTAAATAATCTTAATGTTAATATTGATCTCTCCCATATCTCTGAACCTTCTTTCTGGGATGTTTTGGATATAACAGATAAACCACTAGTCGCAACTCACTCTAATGCAAAATCCTTGTGCAATCACCCTCGAAATCTTACTGACGATCAAATTAGAGCCATAGCAGAACGGAATGGTGTTATTGGTATCAATTTTTTCTCTATATTTATTGATAATGAAGGCAGAAATGCAACAGTCGATAGATTAATTGACCATATCGATCATATTGTAGAAATCGTTGGAATAGATCATGTAGGACTTGGTCCTGATTTTCTTAATTATTATATTAAAGATTTAAGATCACTTGATGAGCAATTGGATGATCCTTTTGGTGATACTTTAGATATAGGGGCTATTTTTGAAGTGATTAAAGATGTTACAGAATTTCCTAATCTTTTTGAATCAATACAGAAGAGAGGATACTCTGATAAAGAAGTTGGAAAAATTCAAGGAGAAAACTTTGTCCGTGTTTATAAAGAAATACTAAAATAGCCTCTGGGGGGAATTGAACCCCCGACCGTCTGATTACAAGTCAGATGCTCTACCACTTAGCCGTCTAATGCGTTTATCATTAAATTTGAGCCACAGAGGCATATTAATATATTATAAAATTTTTTAAATTTTTAATTTTGCGGTTTCAGAAGGCACAAAATATCAACACAAATAATTATATGCTAACTTGAACTATTGTTCTTAAATTACAAAATAATTACAAGATCAGAAATTAATAAGTCAATAAATGAAGGAGATTAATCGTGAGCCCATTTACAAAAGACGATGTGGTCCAACAGGCTTTCAAGATATATAAACAAGGAGAAACGATGGAAAAGTCGATTTGGCGTCTTGCTGAGCTGTGTGTTACTATTAACAAAAACGTTAAAAACGGATACGACATCAAACCTTTGGAAACTGATAATTTAGTATTATTAATAAGAGAAGATGTAAACGGAGAATTACTGAAACCTCCAGAAAACGAAATAAAGGAAGTCGCCGAAATAATTTATAACGAGAATCCATCAAAAAGTGAGTTAGATTGGTTTATAAGCGAAAAAATTCTTCTACTAAACGAAATTAAGGAAATTATTTCCAATAATAGAAAACATCATTAGGAACTCAAAGAAAATCCTTTGAGTCTACTCATTTTAATATTCTTTTGCTCTTTAAAGAAGTATAAGACATGTTTACCTAGGAATAGTTGGTATTATAATGAATATCATACTAATTATCAATAGTTAAAAATTAAAATATCATATCTAATAGGTCTGTAATTTGCCAGGTTCAAAGAAAGGAAGAAATAAGAAAGAAGAGCAGAAATCTCAAACCTCTTTGTTTTCATTTGTAGATGAAAAAGAGAAAAAGGAATCAGATGAAAAGCCTAAGAAGGAAGAAATAAAGGTATTAAAGGACGAAAAACCAAAAAAACAACCTGAAAAAAAACTTGAAGAGAAAACATCAGAAACAGTACCTAAGGAGAAATCTCAAACAAAGAAAATCTCTCAAATTTCCTTCTTTAAAGAAAATATGGAACCTTTTGGATTAAAAAAGGGAAATGTAACATTAGAAAAGGTATTTAGGGAAGGAGTAACATCAAAATATATCCGGTACTTGATTAAGAAAGGAGAAATAGTTAAGAACTTAGAAAGAGGTTTATTGCTCGATGTTGATTATGATGGGGGACAAAACAAGGCATTTTGTAAGTTCTATGATTTGGACACTGAGGAAATAAAGATTTGGATTGATACAACAGAACACGAGCCCTATTGTTTAAGTAAAGAGCCAACATCGGAGTTACAAACATTAATATTTAAGGATAAAACAGAACGGAATAGAAGCTTAACTGATTATGAAGGATTTAAACGATTTGAAGAAGTCAAACGATTTGATTTGTTAAAAGATAAAGAAATCGAAATGACTAAGATCTATGGTAATACTCCTACAAATATTGGAGGTTCAGGAATAAATATTCGAAATATTTTAAGTGAAAATGAAAAAAAAGCATGGGAAGCAGATATTCGTTATCACTTAAACTATATTTTCGATACTCAACTAATCCCGGGATTAATTTATGCTGTAGAAAATGGTGAAATTAAAAAAATTGATTTTCAGCAATCTGATGAAACTTCAAAAAAGATGGCTAATGAACTTCGAGTTCTATTTAAAGGGGAGTCTCCCGAAATGCAAGAGTTTTCTGAGAAGTTTTTAGATATCTTTATCACACCTATCCCTGATGTTAAACGCTTAGCCTTAGATATAGAGGTTAAAGTTGGTGAAAAAGATTATAATATCCCCGATCCACACTCAGCTAAGCAAGAAGTTATCAGTATTTCATTTGTAGCTACAGATGGATTGAAGGTGGTCTATGTGCTTGAACGAGAGGAATATTCTCTTGACAAGCTTCATAAAGATTTCCCTTCAGATGCAAGAATAGTTATCTTTAAATCCGAAAAAGATTTAATAACCGAAACTTTTCGACTTATCTGGGAATATCCAGTAATTATTACTTTTAATGGTGATAATTTTGATCTTAATTATTTATTTCATAGAGCAAATGAAGCTATGGAAATCGATATAGATTTAAATCCCATTCATGTAAAGAGAGGTTTTGGAATCCTTTCAAAAGCAGAATGTGATCTAAGAAGCGGGATTCATATTGATGTTTTTAATATATTTTTTAATAGAAGTATTTCAGGGTATGCATTTGGTGGTGTATATGAGAGTGCTTCTCTAAACGCAATTAGTGCTGCTTTGCTAGGTGAAGAAAAATATCAGCATGAAGAGTTAATACACGAAATGGAATTTGATATTCTCTCTTGGTATAATCTCAAGGATTCAATATTAACCTTGGAATTAACACGGTTTAACAATTCTCTTGTTTGGAATTTGATAATACTGTTGTGTCGAATAACCAAGATGCCAATTCATGATATGGTTCGAAGGCAAATTTCAACTTGGATTCAAAATATATTTTATTTTGAACATCGCAGGAAAGGTTATCTAATTCCTCGAAGATCCGAGATCTCAGAACTGAAAAAGGGAGGGATGTTATCATCTAAAGCTAATGATGAAAAATTCATGGGGGCTTATGTAATACCTCCGGTACCAGGAATTCATTATAATGTAGTAGTGATGGATTTCGCATCTCTATACCCTTCAATAATTAAGGAGTACAACCTTTCATATGAAACAGTATTATGT
>JAGXNO010000095.1 GCA_019894975.1 Promethearchaeota archaeon
ATCCAACAATATTTCAATGAAGTTATGGATGCCTTTTTGCAAAAAAAAGAAAAATATGCCTATCAAGTGTGGATTAAAAAAGAGAGCCTCTTTAATAAAGCTAATGAATTACTAAAAAATTTAGATTATGAGGACAAAGAGAAAGTCAAGAAAATGATGAAAATCGCCCAAAAAATCAAGGACATGTCTGCGCTGATTTGATTTAATATTGGCTAAGATTTTCTTCAATAACTCCCCAGACCATGCTATTCATTTTAGGAAATGATTAAATTTCTTAAAAAAAATGATTAAATTTAATAATTTGATAATTATTTTGAGTAATTGTGTTCAATTTACCAAAAATAATGTTCAGATTTAAATATAATCTAATCTAATCATATTGTGATGTGTCAGAATTGTAATTGTGATTTCTTCGACAGGTGTTCAATAGTAGGATATATGCCTATTGGATTTTGTTGTGAAAACTGTTTTCTCTATGACAAAACTGCAACCTGTTTAAAATCTAAAAGTAAAAGTGAAGAAGAAATTGAGTCTGGGACTGAAAAGATAGAAGATTTAAAATTAATAAATGCTACAATTGAAGAAGACCTTTTGAAAGTCACTCTCTCTCAAAAAAATGGTGAGGAAAAAACAATCTATATCGATTTAAAAAAGCATTTAAACCTATAATCTAAAATCTTATTTTCTAACTTATTAAACTGTTTCAAAAAATAATTTGCTTAGAATTATCGAAATGTATGAATTTTTATGCAATTAAAAAATAATTTAATAAACCATTTATCACAATAATTAACTAGTTTAAATGGTTTGAGTATTAATTTTGCGGATTAGTTAAAAGTTGTCAAAAAAATTAGATTTATTGGATCATAAAATAATTGAAGAGTTAAAGAATAACAGTAGAATTTCATTTAGTGATATCAGTCAGAAGATCGATAAGACAGAAGCAACAGTGAGAAGACGAGTCAAGAAGTTGCGAGAGGACGGTATTATTACTCGTTTTACCATTGATTTCAACATTGATTCTAAACAGAGTATAAGTGCTACAATAAAAGCTATCCCCGATTTTAAGGATATTAAACGGATCCTAAAACAACTGAGAGATATCGAAGAAATTAAGCATATCTGGAGATTATCTGGTGATTGTGGGCTTTTAATGAAGGTTGATATATCTACTATAGATAAGTTTAACCCGTTAATTGAAGAAAAGATCTCTCAAATTCAGGGGATTAAAATTGTAGAGACCTGCTTCATAACGGATATCATTAAGTAATTCTAAATTATATTGTGTTTGTTAAAAATTATTAAATAAAATATAATATATAGTCTATTAAATCTAAAATTTGGTGTTAAAAATCGAACATAAAGTTGCTTTTAAGCTATGTATTTTCGGAGACGGTGGTGTAGGTAAAACCACTTTGATCAGGAGATTTTCTAATGGAGTTTTCGAGGAAAATATTTTAATGACAATAGGTGCTGATTTTAGCGTTAAAAATATTGATTTAGGTGGAAGAACAGTAACATTACGGATTTGGGACTTTGCGGGAGAAGATCGTTTTAGAGTTCTTCTTCCGGCATTTGCAAAAGGAGCTGATGGAGGTATCTTTATGTATGATACGACCCGTTATTCTAGCCTCAGCCAAATCAAAGACTGGTTATCAATTTTTGAGTATTTTGGGTCTGAGAATAAAAGTAAAATCCCAATTATTATGGTTGGTGGTAAGATAGATCTTGAGGATAAGAGATCGGTATCTCCCGAAGAAGCATTGGAATTATCAAGTACTTATGAATTAAAAGGTAATTATGAATGCTCCTCTAAAACAGGAGACAATGTTGAGCAAATTTTCGAATTAATTGCGAAAATGATGGTTGAAAATACCTAATAAGTACTTTTTTTCTGTGTAATTTTCTCCCTTTACCTTCAATACCAATATATTATATATGGTATTTAATTTTGAATTATAGATTAATAAGCATATTGACTAAGGTGTAGTTTTATGATTAAAGATACTCGTTTTACAACAAGTGAAGGAAGAGTTTTAATGCTTGGGAATGAAGCCCTTGTGAGAGGATGCCTCGAAGCAGGTGTTTCATATGTATCTCAATATCCAGGTACACCAACAAGTGATATTGGAGAATATTTTCATCAAATTCTTAGGAGTAATCCAGAGATTGGAGAATACTTAGTACATCACTGGGCTGTAAATGAAGCAGTTGCAAGTTCCGCTTGTGCAGGAGCTGCTTGGACTGGTTGTCGAAGTTTTAATCCTATGAAACATGTTGGATTGAATGTAGCAAGCGATGCTCTGAGTGTTATTGCTTTAAACGGCCCAAATCCTGGAGGTATGGTGATTTCAGTTGGTTCAGATCCTGGTTCCTTAGGCTCTCACCAAGAACAAAACGAACGATTTTATGCATGGATGCTCCATCTTCCAACAATTGAACCCCATACTCCTCAAGAATGTAAAGATTGGGTTAAACTTGCTTTTGAGCTTTCTGAAAAATTTGATTTAGTAATGAATGTTCGAACCTCAACCCGAAGTGCTCATTCAAGAGGATTTGTAGAAGTAGGACCACTGGTTCCCGGAAAAAAAAAAGGTGAATTTATAAGAAATATCCCTAAATTTAATTCACTACCGCCACATGCGATCAATAACCACGTTCGCTTATATGAAAGAATAGAAAAACTTAGAGATATCATTCCGGAATTAGGATTGAATAAAATTATTCCAGGAGATAATAAAGTAGGGATAATAACGAGTGGAATGCCTTTTGGGTATACAATGGAAGCATTGAATCAGTTAGAATTGAATGATGTTCCAATTTTAAAACTTGGAATGATATATCCCCTAAATCATAATCAAATAACTGATTATTTACAACAACTTGAGAAAGTAATTATAATTGAAGAATTAGAACCCTTTCTGGAAGTGAAGATTGCTGAAATAGCTCACAAATATAGAATGGATGTCGAAATAGTTGGTAAGGACTATTTTCCTAAACATAACGAATTTTCTACAGGATTAGTTGCAACAACGTTGGCAAGAATCTTTAACAAAAAGCCACGTGAGAATATTGCTAAGGCAGTAGACTATTTTAATTCATATAAGGAAATTATTCCTAGTCGATTCCCAACTTTTTGTGCAGGATGCCCTGAGCGAGCTACACTGTACTCAATACTAAAAGCTACAAATCAATTAGAAAACACTATAATCAGTGGTGATATAGGGTGTTATGTTATGTCATTTTTCCCACCTCAACAATGCTCAGATTTAGTAATATGCATGTCGGGAGGATTAAGTGCTGCGATTGGAATGGCAACAAAGACGGATCAGAAAGTAATTGCATTCATCGGTGATTCAACTTTCATTCACACTGGCATGTCTCCTTTAGCAGAAGCAGTGGGATATAATTCTAATTTGCTTCTAATCATTTTTGAAAATTCATGGACGGCAATGACAGGACATCAAGATGATGTTCTTCGATTTCTAATTAATCAAGGCTTTTCAATTGAAAAAATCTGTAAATCTATAGGAGTTCCATGGTTAAGAGTAGAAGATTCCTATCACCCTAAACGGTTGACAACTACTATTGAAGAGGCATTAGAAACGAAAGGATTGAAAGTAATTATCATAAAACGCGAATGTGCTCTACAAGCTCATCGCTGGAGGACATCTCAAATTAGAACTCTTCAGGAAGATGGCAAAAAAGTTCAGGATATCTCATATTATATAGGCGGGTGTAGCCTATGTTATGAATGTGCACGTATATTGAGTTGTCCGGCTATCAGAAGAGTTAACACAGAGGGAATTGAAGAAATGCAAATTGATCAAGATAGATGCATAAAGTGCGGTGTGTGTTATGAAATTTGCCCAAATGGGGCAATTAGAAAGTCTACTATAAATTTATTTGGAGAGGAGGTACCTTTTCGTGAAATTTAAAGAAACAGATATAATTAACGTGGTTATAGCAGGAACCGCAGGGCAAGGCGTAATTACGCTTAAGCGGCTTATAGAATTTGCTGCTCAAAAGGCAGGAATTGAGCGAGTCTTTGGAAGTGAATCTTATATCTCATCTCGAGATTAAGCATTTCATGCACGGACTTGCTCAGCGTGAAGGAGCTATTATAAGTCATACACGATATCAAAAAACGATTTATAATGATGAAAGAAAGAACTTACAATCTCCACTTATAAATTATGGGGGTGCTGATCTTTTTATTTGTTTAGAACCAGTTGAAGCACTAAGACGCGGAATATTTGCTTCAGAAAAAACTGCTTTTGTATTAAACTTGAGAACTATTCCAGGAATTATGATAACTGCAAATTTAGAAGCTTATCCTTCGATAGAAAGAATATCTGGACTACTTTATGGTTATTCTGATCAAATTTATTTTATTGATGCGACAGAGCTATCACTTAATGAATTTAATCAGAATCAACAAATGAATATCATCATGCTTGGTTTTGCAATAGCAACGGGAAAATTACCTTTTATTAAATTAGAGCACTATGAAGAAGTTATAAACGAATGGCTTCGGGATCCAGAATTAAATATCAAAGCGTTAAAATTAGGATTACAAAAGGGAGAAAAAAATGTGAGACAGAGGGAATAATTCTACTTCTAAATTTGATACTTAATTAACTCTTAGATTTCTTTTGCTTCTACTGGTTCATACGATTGTTCTATTTTCTCTTTTATGCTCCCTTCTTTTTTCTTGACAAAAATATCATCTTTAAAAATTCTTTTAAAAAATCTCCACCTATTTTTATCCCAACTATTTTTAGTGAAACCTAATCCTTCATCACTATTAATCCATATTTCCTTTAAATCCAAACCTCTTTTTCGCAACTTAATTATGGTATTTCTATAGTATTCATCTTTAGGGATCCTTTCAATATGCCAGTCTTTTATATAGATATTTACAGTTCTTTTAGCAACTTTGACACCTTTTAATTTTAAATGTAGATCTGCAATTTCTCTAGCATTATATTCTGGATTTTCATTGACAATTCTTAGCAATTCATTTCGAGTAAACAAAAATCTACCACAGAATCTCCAATATTCAATACGCTTTCTAGGTAAGCTTCTACCATAGTTTTCTAATAATTTCATGAACAATTCAGCCCCAATGTTTAAATAATATATTTCAAGATTGCCATCCAAATCAAATTTAGGTTTTGGAAAGATATAATCGGGTAAATGAAAAACTTCTACGATATCATGTAAAAAATCTTTACTTGTGGAATAAATTCTAGGTGTATTTCCTGAATGACTCCCATCTCCATCAAAAAATCCGAGAAGAAAAGCCATTTCCAGTTTGGATTTGTTTAACACATCAAAAAATTGTGAATTTGAAAAGTCTGGAAAACGAATAATACCTGCTTTTTTGCCTATATTCAAGCCAATATCTTCTAAACAATCCCTTAAATATTGATTATATATAGTTACTTTTAGAGTTTGCTGATATTTTGTTGTCTTAGAGTCATATCTTCTTCTTAATCTAATCTTTTGGGGATTCAACTGAAGATCTTCAACAAAAAGCCTAATTAGAATTGCGTCTTGAATGTTTATTTCAACTCTTAAGTTTTTTTTACTAAAATGTGCTTCTGCGTATAACCAACCAAGCCAGTATGCTTTTTTTAAATTTTCAACTTTTTCAAAAAATTTTTTAATTAAATTAGGATGATTTAGAGCATGAGGTTTTATAGGATTGCGTATTCTATATTTCTCAAAATATTTCTGAATTCTGCCAAAATCCTTGTCCAATTTTCTTATCAGTTTTTTTTCATACCTTTTCAATTCACTAAAGGAAATAAAATACTCTGGATTTCCTTTTGAATGCAAAATTATGTCATTCACATGCCATTTATTATTACTATTTGAAAGGTATTCAGTAGATAAAATTCGATAATTAATCTTTTTATTCTCAATCAATCTAATCTCTCTCTTTATATCTCGAAAAAATTCATTGTTTGAATATGAAATAGATCTTGAAATATTATTTATGATCAATTTGTTTGACTCTACCATATTAATCAAATCTATATAATAAGAATTTATTATTTTGGTATGGTTTAAGAAGAAAAATGGGTATTTAAAGGCAAAGAGTGCGCACAAACTATAATTTCTCTTAACATTTCAGGATATTCTTTAAAGAGTATCTAACTCTCTTAATTGTCTTCGTTTAAATTATCTTTTAATAAAATAATTAAACCTTGGGTTGTTATGATAGTACATGGACATCCAAGACAGAATTGCTTTAATTAAGCAAGGGACTGAAGAAATTTTAACGGAAGAGGATCTTAAGCAGCTTATAGAGACTGGAGTTCCACTAAATCATTATATTGGTTTTGAAATCTCAGGTAAAGTGCATTTAGGTACCGGTCTTATTTGTATGGCCAAGATTAAAGATTTTGTTGATGCTGGAGTTAATTGCTCGATATTTTTGGCGGATTGGCATAGCTGGATTAATGATAAGCTAGGGGGTGATATGGATCAAATTCGAGAAATTGCTTTGGGATATTTTAAAGAAGGGCTTAAAGCAGGATTGTTATGTGTTGGGGCTGACCCAAACAAGGTAAAATTCAGTCTTGGAACCGATCTTTATCACAATAACGATGAATATTGGGAAACCGTTATTGATATCTGTAAAAACACTACTTTAAATAGGATGCAGAGAAGTATTAC
>JAGXNO010000096.1 GCA_019894975.1 Promethearchaeota archaeon
CATTTGATCGATACATAGCAGAAAATTCTGATAATGCCCGTACTTTACGAATATTTCTTTTTTCTTCTTCCTGACGAATTTTATCTAGAATCTCTGTGTCGAATAACAAATCGGCATCTAATTCAATCATGATTCTCCGAGTTTCTCTTAATATAGGACGCATATGGCTAATGAATGTGAGATACCTTGGAAGAATATCCGTCCATTTTTCTCTCTTCCTTCCAGGTTTAATGGTTCTTGTGCCTTTTTTTTTATAACTCATCTGTAAAATAGACACTCCTCATAATTTTAATCTTCATCATATCCTACTAGAATTTCAGTAAATATATTTGAGATTTCAACAAATATAGGTATTTCAACCCTACATAAATTTCCTAAAATCCACTTATTAACATCTTTAATAAGAAATCTTATTTGTTGATGAATTTTTTTGTTAATTTCAGAATCAATAATTTTCGATAACCAAAGACCCCCTCCCACTCTATAGGCAACGATTTTAATTAGGGGTTCAAATAAGGGTTCCAAAACTTGTTTCATCATCCAAGATTTTGGAATAACACTCATGTTATTTGCATCATAACCAGGATCGTTTAAAATTGGATTTGTTTCATCCACCGAAAGCTTTGGCATAAAACTTAGTAATAAAATTAAAGCAAAAATAGCAGAAATTCCATTAATAGTAAAAGAACCTCCAATTTTATCCAAATCATCTCTATGTATGGCAACATTAGCAAGAAACATGCAAATAAAGACATTTCTGTCGAATCCTTCAGAGACATAGGCATATCCCAATTCAGGATCAATTGTTAAATATTTTTCTTCAAGTATTCCTATGATTTCATCCGGGAAAGTGTAAAAAGTGTATACTTTTTCCTCGCTCCTTCTCACATCTTTCTCAATGACGAGTTCTTTTGAAACTAGTCCAAACATATTGACCAGTTCCTCTAACTGCTTTATTATATAATGGCGAGGCTTATTTGGATCTCCAAACATAGCAAAGAATTGATAATCAACAATGTGAAAATCGTTTCTTTTACTAAAAGCTTCAACCATTCTATCTATTATTGGTCCTTGCGTTCCAGAAGCAATTGCTTTTGCTTTTGATGCCACAAATCCATTAAGTAACTCATTTATAATAAAATCTTGCTCATGAGTTCTTGATTTTAAGATCTTTTCAAATGTCTCAGCAAAATTTTTTGTATTGGGGAAGAAAGAGTTTTGAATCGTCTCATTTATCGATTTTTTAAAAATTTCTCCATCATTTTTAGGAAAATGAAGCTTCATATTACCTAACCTTTGAATTAAGGCTTCTTTTGCTCCAGGGATATTTTCTACATCCCGTTTTTGTAATTCATTAGTAGCTACCTCCAGTCCATTATCAAAATCCTTCATTAACGTTTCCCATGTTGAGTCCTTAATTTCCCCCATGTTAATAACTCCGTTTTTTATGAATTTTCTTTAGAGACAGACCAATTCAATTCTGTTGATATTTTTCTAAGAGCTTTTATTAATTTCATAATTTGATTTTTATCATAAATATTTGGTGAAGAGACTCCTCTTTGAGCTTTCCAACCCATTTGAGTACCTTCTCCCATTTCCCTTTGACCATATTTTAAAACACTACTAAGATCTCTTACCCACCAGTAAAACCTTAACCATTTTTTATTTGGATTGTCTTTTGAATATATAACTACTACTGCTTTCCATTCCCCCATTAACCATTTCACGGTAACTCCACTAACCGGTAAATAAAAATTTATTGGAAAGTTTCCATGAAAATGCAAATCAAGGTCTTCAGGTTTGATATTAAAAATTGGTTGATTATATCCTTCTAAGACAACTATCTCACCACAATGTTGACATTCATAATGAGATTTCTTCTTGTCCATTTTTTTTGAACATTTAGGACAAGTTCTATTTTCTAGTATTCTATATTTGATGATTTCTAAATTCTTTTCTTTTTCTAACTGTTCATCCGTTTTTGGACCCTTTTTTTCATATTTTCCACTCCAATTCCAAATTTCATCAAAAGTTTCTTCGATTTTTTCCAAAGCATTAATTAAATTAGAAAGAACATTTTTATCATAGATTTTAAACATACCAGCATGCCGAAAACTCTTCCACCAAGACAATCTTACATATTTCTCCTCTTTCAAATAAGCACTATGGCAAATTAGTGCAGCAAATAAGCGATTTTCTGTTTTATTGAGGATAATTCCTTTTTCACAAATTTCAAATTGCTTGTTTAGGCTTGCATTTTTATGAAAATATGCCCCATCGTAAAAATCTCCCGTTTCAATTTTTGACTTATCTTGCGATTCAGTTTCTTCGCCTTTCTCCTTAATAATTTTTCTACATTGAGGACACTGAAAAATTCCAGCAACCAGAGACTCCATTTCAATATTACAGGACGGACATTTCACTATTAATCATCATCACTAGTTATTAGTAACCTTTCATAATCTAAATTTAATAACTTTATTTCTTTCTTTGATACCTTCGATACTTGCTCATTTATTTCTACTAATTCTTTCCTATACTCAACTAATGATTTTTGAATATTATCTAATAAATTATCTTCATTATAGGTAATCCGTTCGACAAATTCATTGTAGTTGAATGTTTTTTCCTTACCGGAATATTTCTTTTTTAATTCCATTATTTTTTCTTCTATTTGCATCATCTGATATCGTAATTTTAATAATAAGGTTAATTGAGAATTCCATTGTTTAAATAAAGGATTATCCTTACTTACTTTGCCAAAACTAAATTTTTCTGGAAGTTCAGTTTTCTCCTCCTTTAAGTAATTGAAAATTTCTTTATCTTCTGCAATAGCACTATTTATTTTTCTTAAAAGGGGTTTTGTATTTAATACAGGATCAAAAATCTTGATTAAATCGTTTATTTTTTCCTCAATGTCTTTAAACCTTTGATAAAAACCCTCTATTGTAATTTCAATTTTTATGGCTTGATAAATATTCCCAAATTGATCCAAAATATAATATAAATCTTCTGAAAGCGTGTAATCATGTTCACCAATTTCATATATTAATGAATGAATAACACTACTTTTTTCACACCTTACTCCCTTTAATCGTGTGAGAGCCAAATTAAAATTTCTCCTTGTTAAATCCTTAAATTTCTTATTTATGATTAAAAATAAAGTATCAGCAGGAACGGATATCGTGTCTTCCTCAATAGTTATTGTTTCTTCCCCTAATTTGATAATGAAATCAGCATCTTTTTGATTAAACTCTCTTTTACTGCGGATATTTTTAATTAATCCCAGATCGATATATACATCAATAAAATCTTCTCCCCAGAAGCTAACTATGTTATTTTTGTAAATTTCGTCTATCACTAGAATTCTTTCATAGGATTCTATGAGCATCTTGTCACTCAAATCTTTAAATAAATCATTTCTTATTACATAGAGAAAAAGAACAATATATCTCATTTCTATATCATTCAGAATATTCTCTATTAATTCTGAATCATCTTCCAATGTCAATTGTTTATGCTCCATACCTAAAATCCACTCATCATTTGTTAAACTGCACAAGCATTTCAGTAAAAAAGAGTATCTTAGCTAATTTTCCATCCCTAAAAAATTTTTCTAAATCTAATCTGAAATATTTCTGTATAAAAGCAAAAAATTTTTAGTTCTTGTATGTATTTAATAAATAAAAGATACCAAATTGTTTTTTAATAAGATTAAGTGAGTAAATTGGGACGTAGAAAACGTAAACAAGTATCACCAAAACGGGTAAAAAGAGTCCCTAAAATTTTTACCTGTCCTGAATGTGGAGAAAAAAGCGTTAAAGTTACCGATATTAAGAAAAAGGGAGCTTTTGCGACTGTAAAGTGTGGAAATTGTGAACTTGAAAAGGAAGTGTTAGTAAATTCAATTTCTGAACCCGTTGATGCATTTGGGGATTTTATAGATATTTTTTATGCTGATCAGGAACTTCAAAGATTAGAAAAACGAATCCAAAAATTAAAAATAGATAATGAATGGGGAGAACTGGCTTTATCCTATTCTATTTTAGCAGATCTCTGTAAGGTCAAGGCGGGAATACTTTTAGAGGAAGATGAAGTAGATTTAGATGAAGTTTCTAATTGGAAAATGAAATCTGAAGAGTTTAAACGACTTGAAAAGGATGCCTTATTAAAACTTGATACTGAGGAACTAGATCGAGGAGTAAGAACTGATGAAGAATCCTTATTTACAGAAAGTGAAACAAAGATAAAAAAAGAAAGAAAAATTAATGATATCTTTGACGATCCTGGCTTTCTTGAATTTTAAAAAATGTACTATTATTTTTACTTATTAATTCATTATAAATTTCTTTAGAATAACATCCTTAAAGAAAGGAGAAGTTTACATGATAACCGAATTCAGACAATTCCCGATTCTTTTATAGACTTAAAAGAGTTAAGAATTCTTATACTTAATAACAATCAATTAAAGAGTTTTCCCGAGGTAATTACAAGATTAAACTGGTTAGATACATTAGAACTAAGCGGTAACGGAATAGATATAGTACCAGATTCGATACGTAATTTACAATCGATTCGAGTGTTGGAGTTAAATAATAATAACATTGTTAAGCTTCCTAAATCAATTGGGAGCTTAGGTTCTTTAGAATATCTATGGCTGGAGGATAATCAGATTCAAACACTCCCTGAGGAAGTCTTTAATTTGCCGGCATTAAAATTCGTTACTATTCGCAATAATCCACTAAAAAATATTTCTGAGGTGGAAAAGAGATTTTTAGAGTTAGGTGTAAAGTTCCGCGGTTAGATCAATGATTAAGCTAAGTAAATCTCTCCAATTAGCTTGTTTGCTGCTTTCTTTTTTGAAATAGTTGTTTTAATTCTCCCATTATTGCACCTCTTAGTGAAACCGGACTTGCGGGTCGAGCGGGTCCCGGTGCGGGTCCCGGTGCAGGTCTAGCACCTCCAGGCGGTGCGCCAGGTGGCGGTGGTGGACTTCTTGGTGGACCTCCAGGTGGTGCGCCAGGTGAACTTGATAGAGCAGGAGCAGCTATGCCTGGGCTTCCTGCGGGTCTTGATCTAAGTGTAGTAATGTCTTGATTCATCGCAGTTAATTGATTTTGTAAATTTGTCAGTTTTGAATTAACATCTTGAATACTATTATCCACTAGATCAGGTATTTTTAGCACAATTTGCATTATTTTTTCAACTATGTCTCCGAAAGCGCTTAATTTTTCTTCCATTGGTGCTTTTCTTGTACTATCTAAAAAAGAGGCAAATTCTTCTGCACACATATTTCTAACAATTTTATAATTTCAATTACAATCTTTTTATTAATTATATATATTTTTATTTAATAAATTTAAGTCTAAACATAATAAGTCGAATGTTATAAATTTAGAAAAAAGGAGAGAATGGCTTTACTAGCTAAATCCTTTTACAGTTTCTTTTAATTTAAGCCAAAGGTTATCTATTTCTTCTCGTACTTCTTTAAATTGATAAATCTTCTTGAGAAGGATGTCGCGGGCTCTATCAAAATCTCGTTGAACATCATTCAATTCCTGGTCAAGAATATTTAATTTATCACCATCAATTAGCTTATTTTTTGCTTTTTCGACATCCAATGCTTTTTTTATCACAGTAGATCTTCTATTTGCGACATCAGATAACGCTTCAACAAATTCGTCTTTCTTTGCTACTAGATACTCTTTTTTAGTTGCTACATCTTTAATTGCATTCAAATATGCATTATTTGCTTTAATATATTCGTCATTTTGCTGAATTATCTCTTTATACAACTTTACTTCTTCATCTTTAATGTTAGATCTATGCTCTCGAGCGAGAGTTTGCATTTGTTTTAGCACATCTCTGAAGGTTCTGTTTAGCACATCTCTTGTAATATTAACTTTCGAAATATTATCAGCATATTTTTTTTGAGAACTAATTAAAGCGCTTTGTGCTCTTGCTAGTTTTTTAAATTGAGAAACTAGCTCCTTCTCAGTCCTTGCAAGTTCAAGCTCATCCTCGTGTGTAATAATAGGGCTCATAATGATCAACACTCTTGGGAATTTTTTCTTTTCTTAAGTAAATTTGGAAATATATTATTTATATTGATTTATATAATTTTTTTGATATTTAAGTTTATATTGGAAAGACTGCCGTTAAAATATTATCTTTATAGTTTGCTTTTATAATTTTTGTCTTAACTTCCTTTCCTATTAAATTTTTAAAACCAAGTGATCGTTTGCTTATAATCAATTTTATCCCAAAATTATCATTTATTTTGCCAATATATTCATTTTCCCAACGGCCAATAGATATAACACTTAAATTTATAACATCATCTTTTTTAAGTTTTAAAGGTGTAAAAGTAGTACGCTGTCTCTTATACACATCTCCGAGG
>JAGXNO010000097.1 GCA_019894975.1 Promethearchaeota archaeon
TGTTGATCCTGATAAAGGCAGATGGCGAACGTATGGTGCTGGAGGGATTACGAGTTGGCACTACTGGGGTAATTTTGGCTTCAATTTTAATGCTGAAGCTGATTATTATAACGATCGAATGTGGACATCCGATCCAATGGAGAGAAAACAATGGATTAGTGGGATAGCTAAAGTAGAACAAACAGTAGTGTATCCAAAAATCTGGTGTTATGAAGCAGTAGGTGGATGGGCACTTTGGAAAGACTGGGATTATTTCACCCTCACAAATAGAGGTGGATTTCAAGATGGATTCTATGAAGGCTTGAACATCCACATGATGAATTATGTAGGTCTTCCCGAGGATTATGCATTAATCCCTGGTGCTCCACTAGTTATAACCTTGGCCATTTCAGCAGTTTCTATGATCGGTATAGTTTATGCGATAATGAGAAAGAAAAAACTCTACTAAAATAAATAATATAAATAACTCTTTTTTATTTTTTTTTCTTGTAGTTGAAGCTCAAATTAGTTTTAACAATAAATAAAAGTAGAATTCTAATTCTAAAATAAGAGGGGAAAATAAGTTAGGTGTTCTTTCTCCTTATCATATTGTATAAGATAATTATATCTAAACAGGTGTCTTGAAGAAGAATTTTTTTCCTTTAGTAGTTGGAAATTTTTGGTTGAGTTCCTAAATTATTACGTTAAAAATGTTTAAAATAAGATTCAAATAAAAAATTAGTTAGATACTCCTTCGACCAATCTTAAAACGCTTAAGATACATACCAGCTATAGCCCCTGAGATAGCAATTGCGAACATAACAATAATATCAATCCACCCTCTAATATCTAAAAACTTAAGATTTATAGGTTCCATTGAAAGTCCGAACATGATTGCATATAATATGAACCCCTCTGCAATAATAAGAGGTACAAGCCAGATAGATGCTTTAATTCCATAATGAGGTATCTCTTCTTTATAAGTTAACGCAAAACATATCACAAATAATAATAAAGCAGGCAAGAACCAGGTAGTTATATAGGTTGTCCACGTCCAAAAAAGCATAGTCCTGTCCATGTCATTAAAAGAGATCCATTCTTCGTAATAATAATCATACATCATTATATTAGCAATGATCCCATAGTAGCACAAAAGAGCAACAAGATACAGAAAAATAACTCCTCCTTGTCGCCCCCAATCAATTTTAATGTGACCCTTAGCTTCAGTATTACTACTTATATTACTTTTTTCAATTTTTTCTTCTGTTTCCATATGTTAAACCCTAAAATTTTTTCATATCAAATAAAAATTAACCTAAAAAATTGTTTTATAAATTTAAAGTCTTTTCATTTTAGAGAATGAATTTTCGAAATTTTACGGCAGTAAAGATTTATTTTAGTAAGAAATCCTTAATTTGACTGTCCCAAGTATGATTTTTCGAAGAACCATCTTCCCACTCTTGTTTTGATACTTCCTTTAAGAATTCAATTCCCGAATTTTTAGGTAATTCTTCAATAATTTCAATATACCGTGGTACATGAAAATATGCAAGGTTATGATATAAAAAGTCACTGAGTTCTTCATGAGTAATTACTCGACTTTTCACTTTCACAGCTATGATTTTAAAATCAATAGTAGAATTGTTACCATTCTGAACTGGTATAACAGAAGATTCAATGATATTAGGATGTGAATTTGCCACCTGTTCAATATCCTTTGTGAAGATTACTTCATTTCCTTTGGATATAATCTCGGATTTTTTCCCCTTATAATAAACATATCTATCAGAATCCATATAACCAAAATCACCAGTATATACCCAACTATCTTTTCCTAATTTTACATCAATGTTACCTGGTTGTCTATAATATTCAAAAATCGATCCCGATGATCTTCTTACGGCTATCTCTCCCACATTATTTTGTCCTGGGGATTTTGTTGTTCCGTTAGAATCAACAATTTTCAATTCTACGAAATCTAAGGATGTTCCGATTGATCCTATTTTTCCACCTTTTGAACCTAGTTTATTAATAGTTACTCCTATTCCTTCTGCATGTGACCAACACTCATGCAAGCTAATTCCAAATCGTTCTTCAAAAGCTTTCCATAAATCCATCCCTGCCCCAAAACCGTAAGCAAACTTTATTGAATGAACTCTATCATTTACTTTTGGTCTTTGATACAAAAGGGTTGTTAGATGACTATTAAAATAACAAAAACAAGCAGGTTCAAATTTATGAACCTCTTCCCAGAAGTTTGAAGGGGTAAAATCTTCAGTAATTATTAAAGATTTATCGTACACTATCGAAGGTAATACTACAAAAAAATGGGCAGTACTACTAGATAAAGGCAAAGGGCAATAGATTTTGTTCGCATCACCTAGACCTATGTCCCTTAATTCAAAACCCAATGCTATACCTGCTAATACCGTGTTCCTATACACTACTCCTTTAGGCGTTCCTGTCATACCACTAGAATATTGAATTTCTGTGGGATCATCACTATACACATTAATTTCAGGATTATGAAAGTTTGAGGAAATAATTGTTTTAAAATCTGAAAAGTTGTCTACAAAACTATAATCGGCAGGAACATTACGTATGAGTACTTTCTTGATCTTTGGGAGATTATTACTGACTTCAATATATTTACTAAAAAATTTATAGTCAATTATCAAAACTTCTGTGTCGCTATCTTTTAAAATATGGTCTAAATGTTGCTCACTCAAATCGGTATCAATTGGTACAAATACACATCCAGCTTTCACTATCCCAAACCATGAAAAAAGGAATTCTGGACAAGTATCCATTAACACTGATATTTTTGGTGCTTTCAAATCTAATTCCGTTATTAATTGAAGTACCCCATGAGCTAGCTGGTTGGACTTCTGGTTAATTTCCTGATAAGAATAACACTCGTCTTTAAAGTAGAGATAGGGTTGATTTTTATTTGTTTTGGCTTTAATTTCCAATAATTTAGGGAGTGTGGCGTTCTCAATACCAAAATTCCTTATTATCCTCGAACGCTCGTCATTTTTGGTTATCTTTAAAGACCCATCTTCTATTTCGATAACAACTTCTTCATTATCCCCGAATGGGAAATTATCATTTCTATAGATCTTGCTTGGGATATATATCCAAGCACTTTTATAACCACCATTACCAGATTTTTTTGTAGTTATTTTTCCCCTAGCTTCTTGCATAAAAAAAAATCCCCATTTAATGGGAATAAAAACCTATTACTCCCGTAATTTAATAGAGTAAGAATTCGTTATTTAAAATCTTTTCCACTTTTTAAGATATTGTGTAGGCAAATCTTGAATAGATCCTAACTGATATTACGTGCTGTAAGAACGAACTACATATAAATATTATTAGGATGACAACGTAACCAGAAAAAAATAAAAAAGTTAGAATATTAGTAGATGTCTTTATTATAGAGTGCTACCTATTTCATAACCTTCATGAATAGCATTTAACATCCGTCTAGCTTGAAAACAATCTCCAATAGCATGTACATTTGGTCGTTTCTCTTTGAGGGTATTGAATAAACTATTTACGGATTCCATGCCTGCTGCAATTACTACATTATCGGCCTTGATAATTTCAGAATTACCATCTCTTTCTATTTCTACACCCTCATCTAATATTCTAATGACTTTTGAGGATGTGTATTGCTTAATTCCCCATCTGGCTATTCTCATTGTAACTGACCATTTCGTTGCAGGACCAACATCTCGTGCAATCTTTGGTAACATTTCAATAATAGAAACATCCTTTCCTTCAGATTTTAGTAATTCAGCTGTCTCACAACCAATCATTCCTCCTCCTACTATAACAACATTATCCCCTGTACCTGATGTTCCTTTTAACACATTAATTGCCATTACTACATTTTTACTATTAATACCTGGAATATCTGGAGTTATCGCTTTCGCGCCAGTAGCTACAATAATTTCATGAGCGTTTTCGTTCAAAATTGAATCCACAGTCGCATTTTTATTAAGCTGAACATTAACTTTCAACTTTTTCATCTGATAAGTTAAGTAATCCGTTAAACAATTGATTTCCTCTTTATGAGGGGCCAAGGATGCTGTAATTAAATTTCCTCCTAGTTGCGCATCTTTTTCCCAAAGAGTCACTTTATGACCTCTTAACGTAGCGACCCTTGCAGCTTCCATACCGGCTGGGCCACCACCAATAATGAGTATATCTTTCAACTTCTCAACTTTCTCTAAGGGTGTCCCTTCCTTACCCAATCCCGCATTTACAGAACATACAATTGCTCCTGGACTCGTCATTGCATCAAAGCAACGGCAACAAGCAATACACATATTGATATCCTCGAAATCCCCTTTCATTGCTTTCTTAGGGAAATAAGGGTCAGTTAAAAATGGTCTGCCAAAATGTACTAAGTCTGCTCTTCCGTCTCTTATTATCTCACTTGCGAATCGGGGATCATTGATTCTGCCTCCGGTCATAACTGGAACATTTATTATCTTTTTCATTGCTTCTGCCAAATACACAAACGCACCCCTAGGAACTGACATTGGTAACATAGGTTTGGGTGATTCATGCCATCCAGCCCATGTGTGTATAACGGAAACACCTGCTGATTCTGCTCGTTTTGCCATAATTTGAGAATCTTCTAACACTGTACCTCCATCCATGTATTCTTCCGCGCTTATTTTATAAATTACAGGGAATTTGGGACCAAGCTTTTTTCTGATGTTTTTAATGATTTCAACTATGAAAGTTGCTCGTTCTGCTGGGGTTTTACCCCCAAATCTATCAGTTCGTTTGTTGGTAAGAGGTGAGCCAAATTGGCTTATTAAGTATCCAGTTGATCCCATTAATAATACACCTTTAAATTCTGCTTCAGCGCTTCTTACCGCTGAGTCTCCAAATCGTTCAACTAGTTCTTCCACTTCTTCAGTAGTTAATTCTCTTGGCATCTCACCTCTTCCTCGATAACCCGCAATGGGAGATGGTGCTACAGGTTGCATACCTGTTAGACCAGAATGACAATATCTACCTCCGTGTGATAATTCAATCATAGGGACAGAACCATTTTTATCAATAGCTACTGCTAGTTTTTTCAATCCTGGGGAATACTTATCATCATCAGTAGCTATCATTCCTTTACCTGCGGTACTTCCAATAGGGTAATCTATAATTCCCATCTCCACACAAATGAATCCTGCTCCACCCTTAGCTCTTTCCACATAATAATCGACTAACTGATCGGTTACAAATCCATCGTAACCAAAACGGGTGTTCATAGGAGCCATCATTATTCTATTTTTAATTTCAACATCCCCTATCGTTATCGGCTGAAATAAATATTTTACTTCTTCTACAACCATGATTGTTTTTACCTTTTATTATATAGTTTATATATTTCAATGTGAATTTTATTAAAGTTTTCTAATAATAATTAATACCATTTTTTCATTATCTTTATTCATATTTAAAAATGCGTATTGAAAAAATTAGGTTGTAATGATATATCATGGAAAAAATTGAAGATACTAAACTGATTAGAACTGCTTGTCCTGCTCACTGCGGAATTGATGCCTGTGGCATATTAGCCCATGTAAAAGGGAGTCGAATTGTGAAATTGGAACCTGCTGAGTTTCCTGATAAAAGAGATAACAGAATTTGCTTACGTGGCCTTACTAGTTTGGATATTACTTATCATCCAGATCGTATAAAATACCCCATGAAACGAATTGGTAACCGAGGTGAGGGAAAGTTTGAACGAATTTCGTGGGATGAGGCGTATGATATTATTATAAAAAACTTTAAAGAAATTACCGATAAATATGGATGGAAGTCGATTGGTTGGGTTTTAGGCGGACCTGGTGCGGGAACAACTAAATTTGGAGCTTATTTAAGGTTAGCAAGTCTTACGCAAAGTACGAG
>JAGXNO010000098.1 GCA_019894975.1 Promethearchaeota archaeon
ATGCTTCTTACTCAAGAAATTAATGATTAAGGGAGGATTAAAAAGAATTGAAAAAAGGTTTGGAATCTCGCGTGGAGAGCTGGAAGACTTAGATGGCTATTCTGCAGTGCTCTTGTGGAATAAATTCAAGAAGACAAAAAAGAAGGAATATCTCGATACGTTATTAGCCTATAACAATGAGGATGTTATCAATCTCGAGTTCCTCTTATATCAAGCATACAACCTTTTGATAGAAAAAGAGCATATCTTTACCTCCCCTTTAGAAATTCCAAAAAAAGAAATTAAAAATCCATATCTGGCCAATAGACGAGTCGTAGATGAGATATTAGGAAGAAACACCAATTTATACAGTTAATACGAATATTTTCTAGGATTAAGCTTTCATCTTTCTCACAAATCAAAGCACAGTTCCTACTTAAATCTTTATAAATAGAGGTTCTGAACCTTTATGGTTAGATTGTAAATTTAGAACTATGGAATACAAAGCCGAGTCCTACTAAAAAGGGATTTCAAAAAATTAAGAAACTGAAGAAATATAAAAATTATTGGGGGAGAATTAGGGGATATCTATTTCCGTTCGGGAAAGCCAAAAGCTCGTATCGTTATCTCTTATGGGGGTTTGGTCTTAGGGATTTTACTGCTGCTAATTTTTTATTCACAACCGATATTGATTTTGGGATTCTTTGGGTATATCTTTATCTCGTTTGTCATCGGGAATCAATTTGCCATCTATTCAGATGTAACTGTTCCTGAATTGCGAGGTACTGTGAATGCATTAAGTGGAATAATGCTTAATATCGGTGGAATAACAGAAAACGTGATCGTATCAGCGTTTGTTCAGAATAACTTTCTATCTCTTTCCATAACATTAATTTTGGTAATGTGGTTAGTGGGTTCGTTCTCGTGGATTATCCCTTACTTTTACTATTTAGAAGAATCTGAGCTTCGAAGACTAACGATACTCACTCGAGAAAAAGACCTAAGAGTACAAGTTGTGTAGATTAGATTCTATTTAATAAATTTTCTTATTACGTCGTAAAGAGTTATGACCGGATCCTCAGTTATGGAGATAAAATCGTTCTCGGTTGCTTGAATGTCTAAAGATAGCCACTTTCTAAAACATTCTTAAGAAATTCTATAATAGAGCATGCTGTATATATGTGTAAAGCTCTTCCTCAGACATACTCTCTACTGTCGCAACGAAGCCTTTTTCATGTGCAAAATGCGTTTTTTCCATACTCCTAGTCTTCGATAAGTTGATCTGAGAAGTACCTCCATATCTTTTTAGCTGTATTGAATTTTCAGGACGGTCATAGGAGAAAGCAATAACCCAACTTCCTCTATAATTGGGAAATAATTTTTTCTTATATTTGTGAAAAATCCTAAACAAATGTGAGCAATACTCTGGCTTTTGGGTTAGATATATTAAAACAAGGATACCCTTAGAAGGATCTTCTTCTACTCCCTCTTTACTAATTGTAATTACATTTAATTGAGATTCAAAGTTTCGTTCCAATCTCTGATAAGTTTCAATACCCTCAAAAAATCGCTTTCCGATCATTCTCATAATTACAAATAGAAGTTTGTTTTTCTTTTTACTAACAACTTTTACCTTTTGAAACAATTCTACAAATGTAGATTCGATAAACGACTCAAGTTCAAAATATTTTTCATAAAGAATTCTCCTATCTTCTAAGAATTTACCTAAGCCAAGTGTATCTATTTCAGCTACCGAAGTTACCCATGAATATACTTCAATGACCTTCTGCCATATATCCCAATATTTCAATAGCAGAGAAAATGCGCAATCGTCCATCTCTTCTTGATGGTGATCAAAAGCTTTTATAGCTGAATTGTGAGTTTTACCTATATCTACCTTCCAAATACTTGAGTTGTTAAGCTCATATTCAGATAACTCCGCTTGCCTAATTATTTCATCTACAGACTTATCCTTGTGGGTTATTAAGCAAACAGAGAGAAAATCATCTAAATGGGAGATACCCGAATGGGTAATGATTTTTGTCATAATATTATTACAGATTTATTTTATTCTCTTAAGTATTTTAAAATATTCTTCAATTTTAGAGTCATCATCATCAAAGAGCTTAAAATATAATTTAGAATGAGGATTTGAAGCACAGAAGAATCCTTCTTCTATTTTTACGACATATATTAATTCTTCATCATCAGACTCCTCAGGATAATCAGAAATTAGAATTAATTTCGTTAAGATGAATTTACTCAATCGAGGAAATGCAAAGATTATTATATCTGTATCTTCAATAGATACCCCGCTTGTATAACTATTTAACAAAGTCATTGCTTTTGCACATTGCATCATTTCTTTGTTAGATAATTCGGAACTTAAAATACTGTATGATAAGATTGTCTCAATTAACTTCTCATTTGAAGATTCTCGTCGTTCTAGTCCATCTTCATCTGCATAATCCACTTCCTCATATGGGACAAGTTTAATCTTATTAGGAAACTTTTCTAATTCCTTTTCTACACTTAAGATATTATATTTTTCGCAGAATTCTTTTTCCATTTCTGTCTCTATTTGAAAATGTTCCAGAAAACGTTTTTTATCAATGATGAATTGATCTTCCTCGCTTACTTCCAAGAAATTTGTCATTGATTTAATTAAATTCTCATCGGAAATCGAGAAAACTCCATTTTCAATGTATTCAGAATTATTCTCTAGAAAACTTTGAATATCATAATACCCTAATCTAACATGTTTGCAAAGTCCTTTACATAATAGTTTTTCGGGACAATTTATGGCATAAAAAAATTTATGAGCCACTACAGGTTCCTCACCATTTATAGATATCACAGATCCTTTGAGGTTTCCCACTAATTCAAATAATTTCCTTAAATTCTTATCTCCTGGTGACTCAAAATTGATTTTGTAATAGTTATTTTTGATAACACCACCACATTTGTCTGCCAATCTAATGGCTTCAGGAACATTTTGACCTGATGATTTTGAATTAAACTTAAATTCTATTCTCATTATTTCACCTCTCTATACTGTATTATTAAGGATAAATTATGCTTGATTATAAAATTATAACATCTCAATTATTTATTAAATCTCGATTAATTGATATTTCTTCACTCTAAGCTTAAAAGCATCCCTTCCTCCTTCTAAGTTTAAGATAGATTTATGAATCTCTTCACTTTCAAGGCTTCCTCTGTTCTGAATTTCAATTTTCTTATCATCAACATTATTCATTGTTAATATTAGATCAGCATCTGCTAAGACTGGTAGATTTTGATTATGAGACACAATTATGAATTGTCTAGCTGATTTTTGTTCTTTTAGAATGTTTATTGTGGTTCTTATATAATTATAATCGATATTATCTTCTGGTTGATCAATTATTACCGGCTCATCAGCTTGACAAAACACAAAGTTTAATAAAGTTGCACATCGTTCTCCCGTGGATAATTCCTCAATTGAACTAAATTTCTCATTTTTCTTTAAAAAAAACTTTACTGATGGCTTTTCAAGACATAGCTTACATTTTAGTTGTATTGATTCACTAAAATTTTTTAGAATTTTATCATTAGTTGTGTCTTTAAAATTTAATTCGCTCAGTTTTGCCTTAACTTCTTCCCGATCTTTTAAATATAGCTTAGCAAATTCCTCTGGTTTGATTAGGTTAACAACTTTTTTAATTTGAGTTTGGCTTAGTTCCAATTCTTTTAAAATATCAGAATACTCCTCAAAATTAATCTCAAGTTCTATTTCAATTTTAGTTAAACCTTTCATTTGGCTTGTAAAATCGCTAGCGTATTTCCCCCATATTTCGAATAATGATCTCTTTTGCTCATACCATTTATCTATATCCTCAAAAAGAAGGATCTTTTTTTCCTTTAATTTTTCTAACTCCCTTTGAATTGTCTTTTTTTCTAATATTAAACTCGTTTTCTCATTTTCTTGAGAATTAATATAATCGTTGATTGCTATATTATTTTGGATATCATTTTCTTTACAATATTCCTTAAGTTTAGAATCATAATCCTCATAAATTATTTTTAATTCATCCGTATAGATATTTTCAATCACTTTCTTTAAATTTTTAAATAGATCTGTTTTATTTTCGAAATCTTTAAAGATCTCTAGAATATGTGAGATGGATTCATTTACTTGCTCAAAAAGATCTTTATTTTTAACTTCTTCTAAATTTATTACTTCTATATCAGGACTAAGTTCTTTCATGAAGGAACTAATTATTATTTCATTTTTATTAAGCTTATCCAATAATCCACGGTAAATTTGCCTTTCTTTGTTATAAATATCGCTATCAGGGAATTTCTTCTTAATGTCCTCTAGTAATCTATTCTGTTCTTCTACTGTTTTATTAATATCTTCTATTTGTGAATCTAATTCTTCAAGAACATCATTTTTTCTAGCTAAATCATCAATAATCTTAATTCTTTTTTTTATATCTTCATAAAAGAGCATATATTCTTGATAAATTTTATCTTTTACTTTCAGATCAAATATATTTACTAAGTCTTCAGAATCAAAAGAATAATCTAAAATTTCATTTTGACCAAATATTACAGGTTGGAAAATTTCATTAATATTTTCACTAATTTTATTGAACTGATCTGCAATGAGTTTGTAAATTTCACATCCTGGGAAACTTGCTATAATCCCCTCAATATCTTTACTCTTTAATTCTCTCTTCATTACAGGAATTTCTCTAACTATTTTAAATATATCCTCATTTTTTTGACAATACAAAATGAACTGAGTTCCACCATGATGGATATCTCTTAATCTATTTAAGGTTATTTTTTTAAATTTGTTATTTAAACCAAAACTGCCAAAAATATACTTAAAAATATCTATAATAGACGATTTACCTGAACCTGTTCCACCAATAATTGAATTGTAGTTTTCGTTAAAGTGGATTCCAACATCTCTTAACATCCCTCCATCGATACTCAATCCAATAATCTTAAATTTAACTTTTGATATCGGCTCTTCTCTTAAAACTCTTAATTTTGGTTCAAAAATTATCTGTTGTAAGCTTTTATATCTTGGGAGATCCATTTTAATCCATGTTGCTTGACTACCGATCTCAGATATTTTATGAGCATCGGAACATCTAACATGAGCTATTCTTTGTTCTAAAGCTTTATTGCTAACACTATAAAATTCAGGAAGGGTTTCACAATCTAATATTGTAAGTAGATCTTCTTTTATGATTTTTTTTCTATCTCTGCTATTCAAATTATCAAAACCCTTACTTTTATTTGAATGGGGTGCAATAACAGTTACTCCCGCTTTCTTACATTTTTCTAATATTTTATCTATATTTTTAACAGAGACAGATTTAGTATTTTCAAAATAATGTAATGTTTCTTCTTCATCATATTCACCTTCTGGGGGAGATTCTAACCCAAATCCTACTAAAAGATCTCTAATCTGATCTTCAGTGAATGTTTCGGGAAAGATTAAAACTAAATGATAATTTTCTTTTAAATTTAATTCAATCGAAGGTAAAATCCTAATTCTTTTAAGAAGGTCTGGATTGCCATCTTTAAACTCCTTAATTTTCTGGATTGCTCTAATTGAATTATGATCTCCAATTGCTATAAGGTCATAATTATTTTCTATGAATTTATCAACTACATCTTGTGTGGTAACACCATCTTCGAAACTTTCTGATTCATTTTTTATCTCTATTGGATAATGAGCATGAAGATCTGTTTTATAAAATTTTAAACCATTGGGAAGCTTTCTTATCTCTTCAAATTCCTCCATTTTCAAAACCTAATATATTTATTATTCTTAATTTTTTAAAATTTTTCAATTACTTGAAATTGTCTTTCAAATCGAGCACTACTCTCACCATTGGATTCACTTTTAGTT
>JAGXNO010000099.1 GCA_019894975.1 Promethearchaeota archaeon
GAGTATTATTAAAGATATTCATTAGTATTAAAAAGAGTAAGAAGGTCATTGTAATTAATGCAATTGCAAGGGCATTTACAGCAACAGTAAGTTTATGCTCTTTAAGATTACCACGTTTATAGTCTAAATGCTTTCCTTTTAGTATAATTATTACTATTCCTGCAACTAGTAATATCACAAGAACAATGAATAACGGTAATCCTAAGGGAAAAATAGGTGATAACCATAATGCCATTGGTTTCATTGTTGATATTGCGACAATTCTATCATCACCTGAAATGACATAGTCCTTTTTACCATCCCCATCAATGTCGTTTACAGTAATCAAAGAATCTGGATGAAATTCTGTATTAACTACAGAAATCTCTTTCCCAGTTGCAGTATTTATAATAGTAAAGCGAGCTACTTCATTAAATCCTAATAGAGGACGATATCTTTCAAAATAAATTAGATCGTCTACAGAATCTCCAGTCATATCCTCATTCAAAACAAATGCTCCATTATCAGAATTCCCACCTATTAAACCCCTTTCCCATAATCCTTCCTCAAAAGTAGAACCCATTCTATATACTCGCATCAGTTGTTCTTCGGGAGAATCTACTGCACTTCTAAACCTTACATTTATTAAAAAATAGATCGCACCAACTTCATTACTGTGAATTTCATCTATTTGCACTCTATGGATCGAATCAACTGAAACTAGTTCATCGACATTAAAATTCCTTATTACTGCTCCTGAGGAACCATCCAATAGACTTACTGTGCCGTTCCTATATAACAATATTATCTCTGAAATATCATCTGAATTGATATCTTTAACTAATTCATAATCACCAATGTATTCAGTAAGAGTTAAATTATAAATTGGAACAAGAAAATTAGATTCACTTGTATTTAGTAAAACCAGAGATCTTTCTTCAATATAAAGCACGTGAGGTTGCCCATTATATTGAAATAATTCAAGAGCAGGAGTATTAGCCTCACTCCAAATAGATTGGTTGACTGTATGAATACTATTAGTCTTTGTTCCATTGATAAGATAGCTTGTAATATTGAATTCATGCTGAATATCCCAACGGTCTTCCCAAGAATTATATAATCTATATTCTTTTGCTTCTAATAAGATTATATCTTCATTGAAATCTCCTACAACATCATCTATGACTACTAAATCATGTACGTAGAAATTAGTAAAATCAAATTCATAACCTATTAATTCTGTGCCATTAATCCCGTTGAGAATGTGATTTGTATTCATATTAGGGATAAAATCAGGACTATAGTGACCGTTAGATTCTTGCCACTCAGCTTCTATGGAACCTTTGCTAACAAAATATTCAACGGTTCCATCACTATCAACATCCATTATAGGAAATACGTTTTTCACTGGACCATCATATTCTTTTTTCCATAACAGATTTCCATTAGTACCTTCAAGGCAAAAAACTCCTCCATATTGTATATTAGCGTATCTCTCAGGTCTGTCCGTGCTACTTATATAAGCATAGCTAATAATATCATCATGACCATTATTATTCACATCATCAGTCTGAAATGCTTCCATATTTAGGGGATACACGTCTCTGATATCTTCCCATGCCCAACCAGGTTGTAATTCCATCTGAGTCATAAATACAATGCCCAGAACTCCAAATATTATGAAAGAAACAGCTAAAAGTACAAAATTTAAAGGGCGCGAATCTCCCTCGGTAGTTTTTCTTAACTTCATTGTCAAAATCTACTGTTTTTGTCGAGATTTAATTAAATTAATATAACAATAGACATCAATATAATAAACTTTAGGTGAAAATGAATGCCTTATAAAACTAACTCGTTAAGGAATAGATTAAAAAATAAAAAAAAATATATTTAATTGGGGTGCTTTAGAAGTAGTGTTTCTGCGCGCTTCTAAAACGCTCCACCTAAAATTCTAAAATCTTGACTAATTTTCACTTACATCGATATTCTTGGGTGGTTTCTTACCAAATGTTACCTTTAGGAGACCATTAGCCATTTTTGAGACTATTGTATCTGTATCAGCATCAGCTGGCAAAGGAATGTCCATATTTACATCAATAAATGTAAAACCTTTAAAGGACATAGGACCACAGCATTCCTGAGGTGATTCTTGTTCCTTTTCTTCTTCCTTAATATTTTCCTTCTCAGGTATCTTTGGTTTCTCTGCCTTAATATTCAGATGTTTGTTGATCAAAGAAACTTTAACCTCATCTTTGGTGCGACCAGCCAATGGTATAGTGATCAAATAACTATCTCCAAGATCTTCCACATTGTGTGGTATATGGCTTCCCATAAACCCCCTCATAAAACCTTTTGCCATATGCATCATTTTATGCATCTGTTGAGGATTAAATGGAAAACAACCAACCGTTTCTCTTCGACCATGATGTGGATGATGGTGTTGACCACGTGGACTTTCATTACACATATTTTTTACCTCTCTTTTTTAATTTTTATTTTTTGTTTTAATTTTATTTGGTGTTAATCTAAGAATAGAAGTCGTCATCGTAGATTTCAATAGGTTTAGATTTTTCTTTTCGCTCTTTTTCAATATTAGCTAGAATTGATTTGTATCGAGTGATTTGATTCTCAATAATTGTTAATCTATGGTTAAGTTCAATTCTCGAAGTTTCAAGCCTTTTAACAACATTTTTTATATGCTGTTGGTTTTTGAGAGATAAATCTTCTTCATCGATTTCTATATTTCTATGGTGGGGGAAACTGCAAAACATCGCTTCCACATTTCTTTTAACTCTTGGAAGATCTCCAACGAGGGTAAATATGGAATCCATAAAAGAATGCATACTTGGATAAATATTATTACTTAAAGCATTTTTAAGAACAGATTTTCCCTCAATTGTTATGTGATATCCTTTTTTAATACGTTTTGTATCATCTATATCTTCAATTCGAACTAATTCTCTCTCAGCTAAACTCTTCAATATCGGATATATAGATCCTGCAGTTCCTTTCCATAATCCTCTTGGTTTACTGGCAATCTTTTGAATAATATCATATCCTGTAATTCCAGAATTGTGATTTATTATCTTTAAGACTAATATCTCTAAACCTGTTATCTCTCCAGTTCCATGTTTTGTAAAAATTGTAATCACCTAAAATAATATTACAGATACCGACATATCGTATCCAATATATCGGCTTCGTAATAATAAAATCGATACCCCTTTATTAACTTATGGGTAAAAAAAGAATATGTATGACTTATAGTTCCTTAACAACCTGATTAATTCTCATACGAACTAGATTAGAAGTTTCAAAATCTAGACGTTCAATCAGATACTCTTTAGCAATTTCTTTTAACCATGAATAAGAGCCCTTAACATTATCAAGAATAACGTCAACAGCATCTTCTCCTTCTATCCTTGATAGAGCAATCGCTGCTAAAACCAACCGAGAAGAAAAATCATCGCTAGTTTTGTTATGAAATTTACTAATATCTTCTTTTAAAATATTGATAATTTCTGGCTTAGGTAGGGGAATGGGATCTTCAACAAAATGCCTAATAACATAAAACTGATGAACCTCATCAAACTTCTCCCAATTCTTTATATTGATTAATGATTCTGGATTAATTTTATCAAACTTCGAAAAATCAAATGGTTCCAAAGGATCTAATAATTTATGAATTTTTACCATTTCCTCCTCTAGAGCATTAATCCTGTCATTCCAATTAGTAAACCAGTCGCAAGCGTAATCGAAATTCAACAGTAAATTTCCGGCATATCGTAGAGCTTTTCTTAAGTCTTTCGGAGATAATAATATTTTATGATTGTCATATGTATCAATAATATATGAAACTATCCCAAGAAAAACCAACTCGTCGCCTCTCTCTTCTCTCAATATTTCTCTAACTTCTAAAGAAGTTAACACCTTGTCTTCCCTGAAATCTGGCTCTAAGTTATAATCATCTATAATATCCTCGAGATAATCACTCTCGTATGTCTTATCTCCAAATTGTCCCATAAAATCCTTCTTACATGCTTAATAATTTTTATCTTAGTTAATTAATATAAAATTAGGTATTTAAATATTAAGAGACTTATGGAGTTCCGTCATAAACCCCACTCTGAATAAGCACCAACTTTAATTGAATAGCATCACCCCATAGATCCCCAAGTATATAATCAAAAATTGGAGCAGGTATCTCGAAAAATAATTTGAGGGCATTTTTGCTCCAATTCCATTTACAACTTGATGAATTCGGAAATTATTCGCTTCTTCACTATTCAGGTGGGGAAGTATATTCAAAACGTTTTGATTCGGTAGTGAATATGATACAAGAATGTTCTACATATCTTAAATCCATAATAGAAGGTGAACCATAAATATCCACATTTAACGATTCATTTCAAGCATTTATCGAAGAATATATAAACTTAATGGTCGATCATATATTAAGGATCAAAATTATGTAATAATAAATATGCCAATCATAGGAATAGATGTTGAAAAATGTACTAGATGTCGAAAGTGCATTAAAGACTGTCCTACTCAAAATTTTTCGTTGGGAGACAACCAAGAAGAAATAGTTTACAATAGTTCAAGATGTATTCTCTGTGGTCATTGCATAGCTGTTTGTCCTGAAAATGCAATTCTGTATAAAGACATGAAAGATGAGCCATTAGATTTCAAAGAAAGTCAAAATCCAAGTACATTAGTTTCATATGAATCGCTTCACCCATTTTTACGTGTCAAAAGGTCAGTCAGACAATATCAATCCACTAAACTACCAAAGGAAATCCTTCATAAGGTAATAAACTCTATGAGATATGCCCCAACTGGAGCAAATATGCGTTATTTTAAATGTTTACTGATTAGTGATGATGATAAAAAGAACTTGCTAACAGATTCAATAATAAATGCGTTGGAATCAAGAGATACAAGAGAAACTTTTCAAAATATGCGAACAAGAGGTTTAGATCCTATTTTCTTTAATGCTCCTCACATACTTATTTTCTATTCCAAAAATCCTTGGGATACTCGAAATGTTACAATTGCTATGACATATGGTATGTTAAGTGCTCAGTCATTGGGTTTAGGAAGTTGTTGGATTGGATTTGCTCATGGAGTGTTACAGGATCATCCAGCAATCGCAAGAAAGTATACTGGAATTGAGACATATGTTCTAGGTGTAATGACTCTCGGATATCCTGCGATAAAATACTACTGTGCTCCACCCCGACCTCGAATAGAAGTTAAAGAGTTATGAGGTTAGTATAATCTTATAACTATAAAAAGGATCCGAATCTTCTATTATTAATTATGCCTATAACTGGAATAGATTATACAAAATGTAGTCAATGTAAGCAATGTGTAAATGAATGTCCTACAAATAATTATAGTTTAGATGAAGAGAAAGAAAAAGTATTATTTAATCCTAAGAGTTGTATCCTTTGTGGTCATTGCATTGCTATTTGTCCAGAAAATGCAATTCTACATGAGAATATGAAAGGTAGTGTAATTGAATATAAAGACACAAGTACTATTAACTCTCAGGAAACACTATTCAACGTGATTATTTCTAAAAGATCAATCAGAAAATATAAGAACAAAGAAGTTCCGAAAGATATATTAGATAAAGTCATAGATTCAATGAGATATGCACCTACAGCTATGAATCTACGTTCATTAAAATGTCTTCTAATTTCTGGTGATCAAAAAATAAGAGAAATTACAGAGAATATAATAGACACTATGGAATCTGATAAAGAGAAAGAAATTTATAGAAAAAGAATTGAAGATGGTATGAATCCATTTTTCTATAATGCCCCTCATATTCTGCTTCTCCATTCAAAAGGAGGTTGGGGTGAAATAGATGCTACGATAGCAATAACCTATGCAA
>JAGXNO010000009.1 GCA_019894975.1 Promethearchaeota archaeon
GATCGAAGCATCCTAGCTTATAAGGGTGCAAATAATTTATTAAAACCTTCTGATGTTAAGGAGGAAGTATTTGAAAATATTAAAGCATTCGCTTGGACATCCTTGACTACTGAAGAAAGTTGTAAAGCAATAGAAAAAGCAATAACATTAACTAAAAATAAAGGAGGAATGGTGTTTGCAGCTCCTAGCATGTCAATCATAAAAAATGCTCCAGAGTGGGCAAAAATTTTAATATCTAATTCTGATGTAGTTTCCTTAAATTTAGAAGAGGCTCAAGAATTCACTGGTGAAAGTAAAAAAACTCTAATGATTAAAATATTCTTAGATCTGGGAATTAAGCTAATCTCTATAACCGATGGACCTAACGGTTCCATTATTTCAGATGGTAAGATTATAATAAATAGTGGTGTTTATAGCGTGACTAAGGTTGAGGATACTACTGGAGCAGGAGATGCTTTTTTAAGCGGTATCCTAATCTCGAGATTGAATAACTTTTCTCTGGAAAAGACATCAAAAATTGCCACTGCTATGTCATTTTTAGAAAGTAGAGAAGTTGGGGTTCGAGAAGGATTACCAAACAGCATTAAAGAATTAGAAGACTTTGTGACCAATAATACAATCAACCAGGTTATATCCGAAATTGTCTAATATAGAAAATTTTCATTAAGAATCATTAAATTTTAATTTTTAATTTAATTATTGTTACCAATTTATGCGTTGCTAGTATAGTGGTCAGTATGCCAGGTTGCCAACTTGGCGACCCGGGTTCAATTCCCGGGCGACGCATCTTATTTTAACCAAAGTTTACAGAACCTTTAGGGGTGTTTACATGAAAAAAATCGATAATACAGAATATTTTCACATAATAGAGATTTCTGAAAGATTTCTCGAAAACAAAACAGGAGAAGAAATTCGAATTCTGTTTGAAGAGGGTAAAATTAATGGGAAAAAAATTGAGACTGAATGGTATGCAGACAAAGAAGCTATAGATAATTATATCGAACTCTTCATGAATGAGAGGTTTTTTACAATAGGTCCTTCAGAAATTGATTTAAATACTATTGAGATGGAAGGGAGAATTCTAGATATAGGCGGAGGAGGTGAGGGTGTGATTGGCCAACTTAAGGGTTCACAGGTCATTGCAATTGATCCTTCGAAAAGAGAACTTGAAGAAGCACCGAGAAATGAATCGTTAAACATCATTATGGATGGAAAAGACTTGAAGTTTTTAGATAACACATTTGATTCTGTGACTGCTTTTTTTACCTTGATGTACATTCCTTTAAAAGATCGTGAGACTGTGTTTAAAGAGATCCATAGAGTCTTAAAAAAAAAAGGAGAATTCTTTCTTTGGGATTTAATCATACCTCCCAGAGATGGTCAAAAAGAAGCCGTTTATATTATAGCTCTTAAAATAAGGTTAAATGAGGATATTATAAATACTGGTTATGGAACGAGATGGGAAAAAGACCAGAATGCAGATTACTTTTTGAAATTAGGAAAAGATGTAGGATTTGAGGTTTTAGAGGAAAAAATAGCTGAAGATACCTTTTTCATAAAATTTAGAAAATCCTGAAATTATCAGAAAATATCACTAAGGTATGTATAACAAGCCGTGAAAGAGGTGTTTCACGAAGAATACATTGAAACTTTTTAGGTTTCCCTATACATAACTTTTTCTATAATGTGAAGAATTAATTCATAATAATCCAAATTGGATTCAAATAATAAAAAAGAGTAATAAAAAATGAAAGTACTTATCGTTTACGACACAAAACATGGAAATACAAAAAAGGTAGCAGAAGAGATTGGTGAAGGTTTAAAAAGTGTTGAATCAAATGAGGTTACAATTGAAAACGTGAAAGAGATTGATTTAAATAAAGATGAGGTTTATGATTTAATACTCATTGGTTCTCCAAATCACGTGGGGAGTCACACAAAATCTGTTAAGAAATTCATAAAGGGGCTTCCCAATAGTTTATTAAAGGGAAAATCTTTTGCGGTATTTGATACGTATATGTCAAAGGATTATGAAAAGGCAGTAAAAAAAATGGAAAAGCAAATCAATGAGCTTATGCCAACTTTAAATAAAGCAAGTTCTGGATTATCTATTAAAGTTGGGGGGATGAAAGGACCAATTGTAGAAGAAGATCTCCCAAAATGTAAAGAGTTTGGAATAACACTTTCAAAATAATTTTTTAACAAACAGTAAAAAATCAAAAACATTTATTTTTATATTACTACTATTAATTTTATAACTTAAGCTATAACTAACAAAGAGGGGTAGAAAATGCCTAAATGTAAATTTTATATTGTGGATGTTTTTGCTGAAAGAAAGCTTGAAGGAAATCAACTTGCTGTTTTTATTTGTGAAAATGAAATTAAAGATTCTGATATGCAGAGAATTGCAAAGGAAATGAATTATTCAGAAACGTCATTTATTACTTCAATTGAAAGTAATACTGTTCGTATTTTTACACCTGATATAGAATTACCTTTTGCGGGACACCCCACTTTGGGGACGGCATACGTGATGCAAAAAGAAATAATAAAATCAAATATTAAAACGCTCCTGCTTGATCTTAAGATTGGTCAAATTCCTGTTTTATTTAAGTACAAATCAGGTGAAGTTGAAGAAATTTGGATGGAACAAAATGTTCCCGCATTTGGACAATTTTTTGCTCCAGCTTTAATAGCAGATTCAGTATTTCTAGATGAAGAAGATATGGATATTAGGTTTCCGATCCAAGAAGTTTCTACAGGTCTTCCTTTTATTATTGTCCCATTGAAAACTATGGAGGCACTTAAAAGAGCCCGAGTGGAAAGAGATAAGTTACTCGATTTAATAGAAAATACCAATGCTAAATCACTATTGTTATTTTGTCCCGAAACTCGTAAAAAAGGAAATCATATAAGTGTTCGCGTATTTACTGAAGTTCCGGGATTTGAAGATCCTGCTACTGGTTCAGGTAATGGATGTTTAGCTGCCTATTTATCACATCATCAATATTATGGCAAGAGTAGCATAAATATTCGAGTAGAACAAGGTTACGAAATAGGTCGACCAAGTTTATTATACTTAAAAGCCGAGGAGATAGATGGTAACATAAGCGTTTCAGTAGGGGGGAAAGCTTTTATCATTGCGAATGGAGAGCTAAATATATAAAATAATGATGTTACAGAACAACAGTTTTGTAAGCATTGACCTTTTTCACTAATTCTTCCACTTCCTCCTGATGAGAAAATAAGGCACAAGGTGACCCATTAGTTTCTAACAGATGTTCATTTTCTCTAATTATTGTAAATAACTGACTTTTTAATCCATCTTCTAGAGTCGAATTTGTCAAATTATGAGTAGCAATATTAGAAACGGGACATGGTGTTAAATCTCCTGATGGTGTTACGTGAGCAAATCCTCTACCTGCAGATACACATCCTCCCATATATTCTTCATCTCCTGGAGAATGGACAAGTAAAATCTGTTTATTTTTACGATAGAATAACACTTTATTTCTGAATTCAGCACTTTCCTCTTCAGTAAGCATTAATTCGGTATTATTATCTACCGGAATATATTCAAGCAGAAAAGCTAAACGCACTCCTTGCGATATTAATTCATCAATGTTTTTAGATTCCATCCAAAATCTAAAATTATTACGATTAATTGTTACTGAAATTCCACTTAAAATCCCATTTTCATCTAGTTTATTGATTGTGTTTATGGCTTTTTCATAAACACCAGAGCCTCTTCTTAAATCAGTCAATTCTTTACTTCCTTCAATACTTACTATGATTATTGTATTCTTTAAACGCTTTAATTTCTTATATTCTGGATCTCCTAAAATTGTTCCATTTGTAAATATTAAAAACAATCGATCGTTGAACACTTCACTTATCTTTAATAGATTTGGCATTAGAAATGGCTCTCCCCCTGCTATAATAAATCCGAAAACACCTAAATCAGATGCCTCTTTTATTATTTTGGTCCATTGTTCTGCCTGAAGATTTTTATTAGATTGATTATTACATAACGTTCCCGTTGCATCTGCGTAACATCCTGCACATTTAAGATTACAATTAGAAGTAATACTTAAGATTAGAAAGGGAGGTACTGTTGTTCCTTTCAAGAGTTCTTCTTCTCTAGTTCTACAGCTCTTTCTATATGCTTTTGCTAAACGCATCATAGCATATATGCCTTTTGAATGCTTTAAAATCCAAGGCATAAATACTCTAGCCATGTTAGAATTTATTATCTTTAAAGCTCGATTTATAAAACTAGTTTCTTTAACTTCCATTATCTCGTTAAATTTTATTCGATTCTTCTTATAATTTTAAAAATTCTAGCTAACTTATTATTTAAGGAGTCCATTTTTTATGAGCAATCAAATAGCTACATTAATGTCTAATTAGCTTCTTGTTACGTTAATAATTCAATAATAAACGTGCTAATTATAATGTTTTCCCTAACTTAAATCTTTCAAAATAATGTAATAATTTAATAGTATTAATGAAAGAAGATTACTAATACTCACAACAAATAGCTATAATAAGATCAAAAAATTAATGCTAGTATTATGAAAGTAGTATAAACTACAATAAAAATAAAATATTCTAGATATGGACATTAAATTAAAGTTCGCTTTTCTAACACTAATAGTCATTTTATTTCAATCCTGTTTGAAAGTAATAGGTGTTCTCATTACAGGAAGTTTAAGTTTTCTCTCTGAAACAGTAGATACTCTTAGTGACATTTTATTCGTGTCTATTACCTTGTATTCACTGTACATTAGTCAGAAACCCGCAGATTATGAACATATGTATGGGCATAGCAAAATTGATTCAATTTCGGGATTGATCCAAGGTATTATTTTAATGAATATTTATGTCATATTGATATATAACGCTATAAGGATCATCTTTTCAGGCAATTTCGAAGTTTTAAATCCTGAAGCGGGTTTAGTTTTACTTGTTATATCCTTTTTAGTTAACCTTTTTTTCTCAAGATTTCTAATTTCGCAAGGTAGGCGACAAAAAAGTTTGACACTGAACATTCAAGGGCTTAATTTATTTCAAGATTCATTAAGAGCCATTATTGTTATTGTAAGTTTCAGTTTTGCTTATTTTAATATTACTTTCCTTGATCCTATTCTAAGCATAGGTCTTTCTGTATGGATCATTTACGGTGCATTTAAATTAGTGAAAGGAGGTGTTAAAGAACTAGCAGATACGAATCCAGTTAGTTCTATTATAACTGAAAAATTAAGACAGGAAATATTTTCCCTTGAACATGTCATTGGACTGCATGATTTGAAAATTCGAGCCAGCGGTAAAATTCTCTTCATAGAAGTTCATTTATCTGTAGAAGACCATATATCTATAGTACATGCAAATGAAATTATTAAATCAATTAGGACCATTAGTGAAAGAAACTTTCCACTTTACAAAGTCGAGTGTGTTGTAGAAATGAATCCCTTAGCCAGTGAAAAATCCTTGGGGGAAGGATTAATTAATCTTATTTATTCAATGAAAATAGATTACCCAAATATAATTAATCTTAAAGATTTAAATGTGTTCAGACTTGAGAATGAGTACTTTATTTCTTTGGTTGTTGTAGTTAATGATTCTCTTTCACTTGCAGAAGCACACAGGATTAGTAGTAATTTTGAGAGTGAAATTAAAAAACAAGCTACCTATATATCTCGAGTAATTACTCATATCGAAAGCCAAAATTATGAACACAAAATGATCGCAAATCAAATTAAATGTGATGATGTAGGACCTGAAATGTTAGAGCAAATTACTGATGTAGTTGAAATTGTACTAAAAGGGCACTCTAAAGTAAAGGGCTATCATGGGTTAGAATTTTGGGCGACCTTAGACTCTTGTATTTTAGAGTTACATGTTTTTTTTGAAGGTTCGATGAATATTGCTGAAACTCATAAGTATATTACTGAGTTAGAAGAGGAGATTCGAGAAGAGTTAGGAATTGATAATTTAGACACGATTTTTCTTCATTCTGAACCATCAGAAGGTCGTCCAGATGGAATAGTTTTTGATGAAATAAAGGATAACTAAAAAGGAAAACTGTAATTATTTAATTTAAGTTCTCTTTGCATTACTTTAATATCTTTTTGTAAGCTTTTGTTGATAGGAATACCAGTGTCTCTTCTTTCTATTTCTGAAATGTATTCCTTTTCTCCTGCTGTGAATATCTTATTCTTCCCCGGGGCTAGCTTAGAACTTCTCAGTTCGCGCATAATGTTGCCCGCGACTTCTTTAAATCTGGTTACTGGCAAAAAATTTCCTATATTGATTGCTAAAAAGAAATGACCTACTTTTAACCTATTTTGACCATTTTCTTCTATCCCTGCCGTATCTCGAAGAAAGATTCCATCTTGTAATGCAGCACATAGAATTTCAGCGAAGGTCGCATAACCATATCCTTTATGTCCTGAAGTAGATTCGCCTTCTCCTCCTAACGGCAATAAAGCAGCAGAACGATTTAATAATTTATTTAATACTACTTCGGGATCTGTTTTAGAATTTCCATTATCTGAAATAATTAGACCGCTAGGTAGTGGTTTATGGATTCTATTATATAATTCTACTTTACCTCTTTGTATAATTGAGGTTGCTGCATCCATAAGGAATGGAAAGGCTTCATCTGTCGGAGCACCATAGGTTAAAGGATTTGTTCCTAACATTGGTTCAACCCCAAATGTTGGAGGAACAGCAGGGCGTGTATTAGTAGTTACAAATCCAATCATTCCCTCTTGAATTGCCATAAGACTGTAATATCCTGCGAAACCGAAGTGAGTAGAGTTTTTACAAGCAACTGCCCCTAGACCATAACGTTTGGCTTTTTCAATCGCCATTTTCATTGCCTTATAGGCAATAACGTGTCCCATTCCGCAATGTCCATCAATAACAGCAGTAGTTATGTTGTCATTTACGATTTCGATTTCTGTTTTTGGATTGTAAATCCCTTCTTTTATCCGATCATAATACATTTTACATCTTTGGATACCGTGCGAATCGATACCCCTTAAATCTGAATTTATAAGAACATCAGCGATGATCTCAGCATCTTCTTCAGGGACTTCAAGTTCAATGAAAACATCTTTCATGAAACTTTTAAGAATCTTATGTTCCAAGTACACAATATCATCTGAAGTAGAATTGATTGCTTCTTCTGCCGCTTTTTCTACCATCTTATTAATGAGAAAATAAAAAATGTGATAGGAATTAATTATAAGCCTTTCTATTTAATTAAAATCCTATTTAATATAAGGTGAATAATAGTGATTCATTTATAGATTTTAATAATTTTTTTCGATTTTTTTAATTATTAAGAACACAATTAAAAAGGATAGAACTTAGAAAGAGAAATTATAACTATCTAAAGCGAGTTCTTTTTGCATTTTTTTAATATCTTTTTGTAAGCTTTTATTGAGGGGAATACCTGTTTTCTTTCTCTCAATTTCAGCATCATATTCCTTTTCTCCTGCAGTATATATTCTATCCTCACCTGGTTCTTTTGGAGAATTCCTAAGGTCTCGCATAATATCCCCTGCAGTACCTTTAAACGATTCAATCCCAATAAAACTATCAATATTTATTGCCAGAAAGAAATGTCCTACTTTTAATCTTTTCTGACCATCTTCTATTATGCCTATAGTATCTCTCAAATTAATTCCTTCCTGTAATGCTGCTGACAATAATTCGACGACCGTTGCATATCCGTAACCCTTATATCCTGAAGTTTCTTCTCCTTTTCCACCTAGTGGCAACAAGGCTGCTTTTTTTTCCCCCATTTTTTTCAGCACTAATCCCGCATCTGTAAGAAAGTTACCATTCTCATCAATTACAGTATTTTCTGGAAGAGGTTTATGAATCCGATCATATACCTCAACTTTACCTCTCTGTATAATTGATGTTGCAGCATCAATTAAAAACGGGAACTGTTCATCTGTAGGGGCCCCAATCGTCAAAGGATTTGTACCCAACATCGGTTCAACTCCGAACGTAGGAGGGATCGAAGGTCGTGCATTCGTTACCGCTAAGCCAATCATCCCTTCCTTAATTGCCATTAGGCTGTAGTAACCAGCAATCCCAAAATGAGTCGAGTTCCTCACAGCTATTGCCCCCAATCCATACTTCTTTGCTTTTTTAATGGCCATTTTCATTGATTTGTAAGCAATAACATGCCCCATACCACAATTACCATCCAAAAGTGCGGTGGTTGGGCCCTCCTTGATAATATCTATTTTTGTATTTGTTTCATAAATACCCGCTTTAATTCTATCATAATACATTTTACATCGCTGAATTCCATGAGAATCTATGCCCCTCAAATCTGAAGTAATGAGAACTTCGGCGATGATCTTTGCATCTTCTTCTGGAACTCCAAGTCCCTTAAACACATCTCCCATGAAATTTTCAAGGATTTCTGCATCGATGCATATTATTTCTTCTGACATATTAAACATTTTAAATCTGTAGATATATGTTGGATAAGCACTTGCTTATTAAATAATGATATTATTAAAGGTTTAAGATTATTGTATAATTTCTGCTCTTTAAATTGTAAATCAAGCCATAGAAATTCCAACAGTCATATAAGACAATATGATCTACATATTATTACTGTATATATATCTCAAATATCCATAAACATATGATATTATTGAGTCTTTAAAGCTTAATTATTCCCCATAAAAACACCTAGATAAACGAGCCATGACGCAAAAAGAGAAATTAAAATGTCCCATGTGCAGTGATAAGTTCATTCCGAGAACATTTTATCCAGAAGAGGCTATTTTTTCAACTTCAGACGGAAAAAAATTATCCGGATTTAATGGTTACATAAGTTCGAGTGGTGTAAAACCAACTGAAGTAATTTTAAGTTCTTGGATCACATATTGCCCAAAATGCAATTATGTACTAAAATTTGTAAAAGAAATTGTGAAGAAAGAGAAGATTCAAGCACAGAGTGCATTGGTTAAAGATATTAAAGAAAAATATAATAACTATTATTTTGGATTCCCATTTGAAGATTACTCACAGTACCTTCAAAAGGCTACAAGAGAAGTTAAAGCTACCATTGAGTCTTCTTTAAATAAATTGAATTTAAGTGCATTTGAAAATATGCATGAAATTAAGGATACATTCAAGCTTTTAGTACGGTTTTATGCTAATCTCGAAAATTATTGCAATTCTCAATTTTCTACAGAAGAAGATAAAAATCTAGGAGAAAAAATAAAATTATTAGAGCTATCAGCAGATCTAGAAGAGATCTTGATTGAACTAAATGAGATTAAAGATAAGACTATCCATAGTGATTATGAATTATCTAATTCTGATAAAGCAAATGTTAACAGAGCGGTTACGGGATTCATGTTAGACAGAATTAAAAAACACGTTAAGCCTTTAATTGACAGTAAGAAGTTAAAAAATAAATATAGTTATGTAGATATAAGAGATCTTAATTCTGAAATAAAATTATATCTAAATGGATACTTTAGCAGTATATTTAATAATGGTCGAGCTACTGATGAACAGGTAAAAATTTTCTTAGATCAGCTTCTTGTGAACTAGACGTTATTTCTCTTTAAAATTAGTTTTCTTGTATATTCATTAGAATGCAAAATATTATCACCGTGCTATATCTATTTTTGAGACTTTTTATATATTTTTCATTCATGATTTTAAATGATCTAAAGGCTAAAGTTGATGGGAGATTTTCTAAAGAAATAGTAGTGGAAGATGATGGTGAAGATTTAGTATATGTTTTTCCTGATACAACGGAATTTATTTCGATTTTAAGAAGGAAAATGCATAAGGAAGTAATTCCAAAATAATACTAGATTCACTGATATTAGAATAATACTACATTACATTATGTTTTTATTTTTAATTTCATTTCATATCATGGACCTTTTGGGGCGGTCTGAAGTCCCATTGCTGGACGAACCGTAAAATCCTCATAACGGAAATTGCCCGTATCAAGGTCTCATGAGTATTGTTAGCCAGCGTTATGTTCTCGTCGAAGCGCTCCCTATAATGGTAGGTATCAGGGTGGTGCCTTTTGAAGGAAAGGTATAAGCCCGTAATTAGGAAACCGGTAAGGCCAGGGATGGAGCAGCCGTAACTATAGGTGTTTACGCTTTATAGTAAGGGTGTGGAGAGGCGTAGCATTTGGTTCTGCAATAGGATTGGGGTCGAGGTTCGGGTTTTTTATTCTTTTATTTTAACTATCAATTGAGAGTATTATTTATTTAATAAGAACAATGTTATTAGATATATAATCAAAGTACTTTTAAGGATATAGGGGATAATGAAAGCATCAGAAAGAGTCTTAAAAGCAATTAACCATGAAGAACCTGATAGACTTCCTTCATTTGAGATAGTTACTAACAATTCAATATTGAAGCATTATGATATGCCTATTGGGAAGGGGTATAGAGATGGATTAAAGGCACTCGCCAAGATGGGAGACCAAGGCAATGAACTTATTATAAGAGGCTATTCAAGTTATGATTATGTCAAGAGAATTTTAGAAAAATCACATGAATTTCATCGACGAGTTCAGATAGATATTGCTCTAACTCTAGCATCGATTTATCCTAGAAAAATTAATGAAGAAGGGGATGGGATAATTGATGAATATGGAAGAAATATGAAACAGCAGGTTTACACAGCAAAAGATGGTACTGAAACGGTAGTTAATGAATATTTTGGGGGCTACTTTAAAGATTTTGATGATTATGAATCTTGGGAGCAACCAGATCCTCATTGGGAAGCAAGGTTAATTAATTTAAAAGCTGGTAAAGAAATACAAAAAGAAATGAACAATGAAATCTTCTCTATACCTTCTTTAGGTTCTCTGATGGAATGTTCCTGGGAAGGGTTTGGAATAGAAAACTTTTCAAGAATATTAGCAAAACCTAAGCAAGCCAAAAAAGTATTTGATGATAGAGGTAAATTTACACTGGAATTAGTGAAGATATTAGCTGAAAATGATGCTGAAGTTGTGTTATTATGGGATGATTACGGATTTAAAAATGGTTTGTTTATGAGTCCAAAAAACTACCGTACTTTTGTTTTCCCTTGGATAAAACGTATTTGTGCTACGGCTCATAAACTAAACTGTAAAGTAATCTTACATTCCGATGGAGATCTAACAGAAATTTTTGAGGATATCATAGACTGCGGTGTTGATGCCTTAAATCCAATTGAACCGACAACAGCAAATCCTGATTATGATATATTTAAATTAAATAAAAAATATGGTGATCAGATAACTTTCATAGGAAATTTATCTCCAGTTTTATTAGTAACAGGAGAAATTTCTGAGATTGAAGTATATTCTAAACGTTTAATTAGAGAGTTAGCTCCTAATGGAGGTTACATTTTTAGTTCTGGTCATAGCATTAATCCTGCTGTTACCGTAGACCGATTTGAAGCAATGCAAAATATTAAACGGAAATTTGGAAGTTATCCGATAAATGTCCCTGATTGAGTTTTTAATAATCTCTAAATTCATTTGCGGCATCAAACATTGCCACAATATTCTCAGCAGGAACTTCTGCGGTTATGTTATGGATATTGGCTGCTACAAAACCCCCTCCCGGTTTTAAGCATTTAAAATTTCTCTTGACTTCCATTCTTATTTGTTCAGGGGTACCAAAAGGAAGAGTATTTTGTGTATTACACAAACCACCCCAAAAGGTGATTATCTTTCCAAACCGGTCTTTTAAACTGCAGGGTTCCATGTCAAATGCGGAAATTTGGACAGGATTAACAGCATCGTACTTAATTTCAGCAAAATGAGGGATAAACTGCGGTATTGACCCACAGCAATGATAATTAATTTTTATATCAGTTAATTTATGCACCTTATCAGAAAGTTTCTTCTCGAACGGTTTTATCACTCTTTCATACGTTTTCAAATCCATTATTGGGCCTGATTGTTCTGCGAGATCACCATTTATACATAGAACATCGAGATATTCACCTACTTCATTCAAAAAAGTGATGTTATAATCAATCCAATATTTTAATAGTCCCTCCATCGCTGCTTCAATTAATTCTGGCTTCTTTTTTAAATATTTAAGAGCGTTAGTAAATCCAAAGAGAAAAGTAGTATATTCATATATACATCCTGTCGGAGCAGAAACTAAGGTATAATCAGTTGTATCATACAATTTTCTAGCATACTCCCGTAATCCTTCAAAAGAAGATTCATCTTTTCCATCAGGCCACTCAAAATTACGAATTTCTTGAACGGTTCTAAAACTTTCAAACGGATGGATAACAGGATCATAATATAGGATTTCATCTAAGTCTTTATTTGCATCATTTCCCCAAAAACAACCAAATTGATCGTAGACTCCAACGTACTTCCCTTCATATTCAGGCTCGAAATCGCTAATCTTAACCATACCACCAAGAGGTCGGATATATCTTGTATCTATATTAAAACGTTCCAATAATTCCTCACAGGGTGCTGCTAATTGTTGCACATAGTCATAGGTATTTAACTCATTATCTTCAATTTCAAGATAATCAATTAGTTTTTTGTATGATTTTATATGAATACCTGTTTGATTCCCACCAAAATCGAGCGGAACTTTATCTGGGATCTCATGATTTAAAGTGTTATTCACTCTTTCTCTTGAAATCATTAGGCCTATCCTTTTTTCGTTAATTCTTTCTTAAGGAATAATTCTAATTTATCATTACATGCAATAAATGGAAATTTTACATTTATAGATAAATTATCATCTATTTTCTTACCATCAACCGAAAAGATTTTACCGCCTGCTTCAGTTAGTATCAACATTCCTGCTGCAACATCTACTAATCTATTACTGCTTCTTAAATTAATGAAAGCTTCCATGCTACCACTCGCTACTTGACACAGTGTTAAAGCACAACTACCTAATATTCTTATTCTATAGAACCGCCTTATTAATGAATTTATTTCTTGCATATTTTTCATAAGATTCTTCATTGGAATATTAAGTTCAAAAAAACATTGTTGAGAAATATCTAAATCAGAGACTTTAATTTTTGAGTCATTAAGGTATGCTCCTTTTCCTCTTTCAGACCAATAAATATCTTTGGTGTTTAAATTAAGAACTACTGCTTTGGTAATATCATTCATGCGAGTTCCAACTGCGTAAGCAATTGAAACAGAACTATAAGGTATACCCCTAACAGCATTATTAGACCCATCTAAAGGGTCAATAATTAATTTAATTTGGCTTTCCTTAGCTTTTTCTTCATCACCAATATACTTCTCTCCTATTTCTTCGCTTATTAATAGTAGATCTACTTTTTCTTTTTCCAACGATTCAATTATAGCAGTTTCAGCAACAGTATCAAGATACATTGTTATATCCCCCCCTGCACCTCTTTCAGATTTTATAGCAGCCTTTTTTGTTCCTAGAAGAGGATTCACAGCGTCATATACATTAAAAGCAATTTGTTTTAAGAAATCTATATTAAGTCCCATAAAAAATCAAATCTATAACAATTAGTAAGGAAGGAACGAGATTCTGTAATAATTTATCTTTCTTAAGAATTAAAGATTATTTTTTTGAATTTAAGTTAAAATTTTATGCTTGTCGATAATCCATTTATCAACAACAAAATTCTGTAAATCTCTACTCTTCAGATCATATTCATTATGTACAGTACTTTTAGGAATCCATACCTCATCCTCAGATTCCAGAGTAATAAGTAAAGCTTTGGGGCTTTCGACCTTAATTTTGGCTTTTATTTCTACCGTTTCAATAGAAGTGCCATACTCCGTTGTTTCGACAATATGTAATCCATCCCTTGTAGTAATATGTTCTGCAAATACACTATATTCAGAGTCGTCATCAATAGCTTTTTCCTTTTCTTTTGATTCAAATGTACCACTGGTTGCAAATTCAATTTTTTCAGTTAATATATGCTCAAGCATTAATGTGAGTAAATTTAAATTAGGAAATCTGATTTTTTTCTCATATTCCCCGATTTTTATTTTTAAAACTTGACGACTTTCATCTTCCCATCCTACATATATCTCAGTCTTGCGATCCCTAAACACGTGAAATCCTCTCCAGTTAGCACTTCTGCGATAGAGCACTTCTAAAATGCAGATAATTTCTTCGATGGAAAGCTTAACAGTTTTTCCTTCACCCTTACTAGTGTTTTCCCAAGTTCCATCATCCTTTCGATTAATACAACTTAAAAAAATATATGGAACCATTTTTGTAGGGCTACTTATTATTAAACTTGACTTCTGACCATAAAATGTTTTAGTATGAAAATCTGCCAAATAAATACACACTCAAATTAATATGTTAAAAAGTTTACAAATATTCTAATAAAACCATAATAAATTACTGATTTAAATCTGATTAGTAGGATATGGAATTTTTTAATTTTTAAAATAGGTAAAAGTTTTATTAAATTTGATTTTATATAACTGTAAGTAAGTCTTAACCAATGTGAATGTATATGGAAAAAAAAAGTAATGAATCAATTAAGGAAGAAGATAAAAGAGCTATAATTAATAGTACGGGAGATTTTATGGAATTTGATGAACATATAAGTGTTTCAGGGTCTGCTAAAATCTCTGGTGGTAAACTAAATAAATCTATAAGGATATCGGGTTCTGGAGGAATTAATGGAGATTTAGAATGTAATGAACTTACGTCATCAGGTACTTTAAAAGGCTCAGGGAATTTAACTGTGCATGGGGAAATCAGTAGCGCCGGATCATTGAGCATTGCGGGATTTCTTTATGCAAATGGAAGTGTAGATTTTTCTGGCTCAACACAAATTGGGAACCTTATAAGAGTTCAAGGAGCTTTAGTTGCTTCAGGTTCTTTTAAGGTAGGTCACTTCGTAACTGTTGATGAAGGAATCGAGTTGTCTGGATCATCGAGTATAAACGGAAATCTTTCAGCTGAAAAAACCATTAAGATCGATGGATCCACTAAAATTGAAGGTAATACCGTGGCTGAAAATATCCTTCTCGGCGCTTCAGAAGGTACTAGAAAAAAACAACACTTTCGAATACGTGGAAGTATTCTAGCCAAAAACAATGTAGATGTTATTAGAACGCTTGTCGGTGGTGATATTAAAGGCAAAGACGTAAAAATTGGTCGAGGATCAGAAGTATATGGGTCGGTTTACTATGTTGATAAAATCGAAGTCGATAAAAAGGCAAAACTAGCTAATGATCCCATTCAAATAACACTAGAAGAATTATAAGAAAATAGATTATATATTACAGTAACTCAATTTCTACTAGAACTGATTCAGGTATTTGAATCTTCATTATAAGATGCATACTTCTTTCATTTGCGATAATTTCAAAAAGTCTTTTATGAATACGCATCTCAAATTTTGCCCAGGTTGATGTACCCTGCCCACTTGGAGCCTTCATTACAGGCACTCTGAGTCTTTTAGTAGGAAGAGGAATAGGTCCATTCTTTCGGATACCTTGAGATGAACATACCGCAGAAACTTGCTCACATACTGATTTTAATGCCTCTAACTGCGTAGACGACAACCGTATGCGTGCTTTTTGTATGTTTTGATCACCACTAAAAAATATTTAAAACTTTTGTTTCTTGCTATATTCTACAATCGTATAATTATTCCTATTAAATAAATTTTATTATCTAAGTTATTGAAGTATATAAATTAACTTAAACCTAGCAAGAATTTGGGGGTTTTTTTTTGGTTTTTTTTTTATATTCTCTTCTTTAATAGTAAAAATGTTTGACCAGCTTTTTGTTTTGGGTTATTCTTTACCATGAATCCGTCAAACCCATTATTGATAAAGGAATTTTTAAAAATATTTAGCTCTTTATCATCTTTGGGATAAAATTCGATTACAATCCTTCCATTTTTCTTTAATATTGTGTCTATATATTTCGCAGTCTTAGTAAGTTGTTTAATTTTTTCACCATAATTCTCTCTTCCATAAGCAATAAAGTTGTAGGCAGAGATTGAGATGATGTGATCGATTTCATTTGATCTAATTGGTAAATAATTGATATCGGCTAAAATTAACTCAAAAAATTTTGGTTTTACCAATTCTTCCTTTTTATCTCTTGCCCTCAATATCATATCAGGTAAGATATCAACACCTATTACTCTGAATCCATTTTCAACCAAGATTTCAGAAGAAAATCCAGTTCCACACCCTAAATCTAAAATTAAGAATTTTTTTTCATATCTTAGACTCCGTTCATTTTGGTTAACCAATTTTTCGTCGAATAGATATTGAATACTTAATAAGGTAGAGCGTTTTTGATTTCGTTCCATCCATTTTGAACTATCATATTCTTCTGCTTTTTCATTTAAATAATCCTTCGGAAATTGGGGGAGCTGATTTTTTCTTACCATTTCCTACATCTAGTTGATAATATGTGATTTTGATGATCACAAATGTAAAAAATAAACTCATTTATATTAATGACTAAATTCAAATATATATAGAAAAGTAATTTTATACTTATTAAAGACAATTAATTGATTTAGGATTTAGACATGTCTGATAAAAATTTAAGTGAAAATGATAATCCCAAAGGGCAAAATAAAAGGCATCTCATCTTAATTGTTGATGACGAGCCCGATATTCTTAATTTAACTGAGAAATTCCTGAAATTAGACCCTAACTTCGACACAATTACATCTGCGAACGCAAAAGAAGCAATGAGCGTTTTAGAAGAACGCTATCATGATATTTCTCTGATACTCCTTGATGTAATGATGCCCGGAAGGTCAGGTATGGATGTTTTACGCCAAATAAAAGCAGAAGAGCGTTACAACCATATTAAAGTTATTCTTTTTACAGTTAAGAGTTTTAATGAAGATATCCAAAAAGGGAATGCATTAGGGGCCGATGGATATATTATAAAACCATTTTCCGGAAAGGATTTACTTAAATTCGTTCAAGATAAACTGGCATAAAAAAAATTATTCTATACTTAATACAAATTTTCAATAAACTATTTTTAGGGTTTCATAAAAGGTAAAGAGTATTCCTTAACTTATTTTCATTTATAGAGGAAAGCTTTTTAAGTAATTTGAGAAAGATAATTTTAACCAATAAAATTTAATTCTAAACAAAAAAGGAGTCAACCAAATTGGTTCTTGAAGCTGAAAGTGATAAGATTTCATTTTTTAAGCAATATTTTTCGGTCATTATTTTAGCTGCTAACGTTATCGTATTTATTTGGCAACTAATGGATCCCGCAGGTCAAATGCATATAGAGGCTGCTTTTGTCCCCTCTGATTTTTTTGAAGGAAGGAACCTTTTAAGCTTATTTAGCTCTATATTTATGCACGGCGACATAATCCATATTATCATGAATATGTGGTTCTTCTTGGTGGTAACAGATAACTGTGAACACGCCATGGGGCATCTCTTATTTATTTTTACTTATATTGTTGCTGGTCTTTTTGGAAGCTTACTTCACGCTCTAAGTACAATAATAATTCCTGTCTGGGGGCCCTTTTTGGCAGATATTCCTTCTCTAGGTGCCTCTGGTGCAATATTTGGGCTCATGGGAGTTTATCTGATTTTATATTCAGGTAATAAGTTTTATCTCCCATCCTCCACAGGTATGACAACGAGAAAAGTAAGTGCAGGGTATTTTATAGTGACTTACTTTATTGCAGAGCTAACGTATGCTATTGTATCACTAATGGATCCATTTAGCCTTGGTTCAACAGCACATTTTGCTCATGTTGGAGGTTTTATAGCAGGAGCAATTATTGCAGGGATTTTCAAAGCGGTCAAGGGAGAATCTTACAAGAAGAAAAAGAAGTAATTATTTAATTTCTTTTATTTTTTTTTTATAACAACCCAATTCCAGATGAAAAATAAGCTATCGAATTAGATGTGAAGTAAATCTATATAAACATTTACTCTTTTTCAGATCTGGCAATTTCTGCTTTTTTATCTATGATTGTCATGTAGGTTGCTAGAGTGTTTCGGGGGGGAAGCGTTTCTTCTTCTTTTTTGTATAATTTAATAGCTTCGGATGTACATGTGGGTACGCATACACCACAACCAATGCACCTTGTTAAGTCAACTTTTGCAATAGCATCTTCTACTTCAATAGCATCCATGTTACACCGTTCCACACATGTTTCACAGCCTATACAAGAATCTTCATCAACTTCAGCATAAAAGTTAGTGGCAAAGAACTTAGCAGGTTCAGGAATCTTTTTCTGATGGGTTAAAATTCCACAACAACAACCACAGCAAGTACATATGTTCATTGGTCTAAGAGAATTCCCTGGCTGAAGAACCAGTCCGTCTTCCTCCGCTTTTCTCAAAATTTCAAGTGCTTCCTCCTTACTTATTTCTCTAGCAAATCCTTTCTCTAAATATTGTTTTGCTGCAGATCTAAATGAAAAACACGATTCGACTAATTTAGTTTTTGCACATGGGTCTTCCATTAATTCTTTAGCTTGCCTACAGATACATTCGGCCACAGCAATAGGTTCACCTACAATCTCGATTAAATCTTTCATATCATCATAAGATGCGATTCCTTGTTCATAATCTAAAGTTTCTTCTACAGGTATAACCCGTAACTGAGGAATTCCTGAAGAATTATATTCATCAATGAAAGCTTCATCTATATACTGCTCATGATCTGAATAAAATTCTTTGGTAAGTCTGCCTAACTGATACTCATACATGCCAATTATCAATGCTGCAATAGCATAGTATTTTTCCTCTAAAGCCCCAATATTCCTCGAACCTCGATTAATTGATCCTTTGAAATACATTTCATCTAATTTTTGTTCTAGTTCTTCTATTTCTATACCACTCTTCTTAAACCTTCTATATATTTTTTTCAAGGGTTCAGGTTGGAATTTTAATTTTAATGCTATTTCGGCATCTTCAACAGTAAATAAATGTTTTAAAATCCTAATTTCCACCCCAGATTCTGTGGTTGGAAATCCTACGGGCATACTATCAAGGTGTTCTTGAAGTCTTCGAAAGAGATCTTTACTTGTATCATTCATAGATATTTGAAATAGTAAGAATTATAAAAAATTAATCAAAATAAATGATAAAATTTTTTCTATAATGAATTATTTGAAAAGATAATACTCATTAAAAGTATTTTTAAAAAAGAAGATGACAACTAATATCGTTGTAATTGGAATGGGATACGTTGGAATTCCGATGAGTGCGTTGCTAGCTGATGTAGAGGATTTTTACGTTACTGGCATTCAACGTCGATCAAAACGTTCAGGGTGGAAGATTAATTGGCTCAACGAAGGAAAGAATCCTTTTGAAGGAGAAGAACCTGGTTTAGATGAACTAATTGAAAGAGTAGTAAAAAATGGAAAATTCAAAGTAACTGATAATTATGATCAAATTAAAGATGCAGACTATATTTTGGTTGATGTTCAGACCCCCGTTGACGAAAAAAGAATACCACGATACGAATCGTTAAGAGATGTTTCAAAACTTTTTGCTACTAAAATGAAAAAAGGAGTTACAGTAATTATTGAATCAACTGTCGCACCAGGGACAACAGATAAAATTGTACAACCAATCTTAGAAGAAGAAAGTGGATTAAAAAGAGGGGAAGACTTCTACCTAGTTTTTTCATTTGAGCGAGTAATGCCCGGGAAATTGCTTGAATACATTACAGATTTTCCGAGAGTGATTGGGGGAGGATGTGAAAGGGCTAATGAGAATGCTAAATTTCTTTATGGAAAAGTAGTAAAAGAAGAACTTCAGGTTACCGATACTTTAACAGCAGAATTGACAAAATGTATAGAAAACACATATAGAGACATAAATATAGCATTTTCTAATGAAATGGCTTTAGTAGCGGAAGATTTCAATCGAAATATATTCGAAGTAATTAAACTGATAAACTATAGGCATGATAGGATGATGCATTTTCCTGGTAGCGGAGTTGGGGGGCATTGTTTGACGAAGGATCCATGGTTACTGATGTATGGTCTTGAAACATACACACCTAAGAAATATTTTGACCGAGTTAAAATTTTGCCTTATGGTAGAGAACTGAATGATTTTATGCCGGAACATATGGTTGAATTGATGGAAGATGCTTTAATGGAAGCTGACAAACATGATAATTTAAAGATTGCTTTAATGGGAGTTGCATATAAAGCTGATTGTGATGATACACGAAATACACCCACTGAAAGAATAATTCACTTTCTGAAAAATCGATATCATTCTCATAATATAGAATATATTGCCCATGATCCATGGGTAAGAGAAAAAGATTACAACGAAACTGAATTAACATCTGATTATGATAAAGCAGTTAAGGATGCAGATGTGTTAATTTTCGCAACTAATCATAAAGAGTATTATTCCATAAACCTCGATGATTTAAAACATAAAATGCGAAATAAACCAATTATCATTGATGGACGTAATATATTTGATAAGGGATTGCTAAAAGCAAATGATTTTATCTATAGAAAAATAGGGGAAGGGTCAAAAAATAATTAAAACTAAATAAAAAAGACTTTGTTATAATCTCTAGTTCTTGCAGAACTCAAAATTAAATCCTAACGTTTTTTGATTTAATTTCTTGAGACTTATTTATTATTTGGGGTTTCTGCTAAATCTTCCTTTACCATTTGTAATTTTCGTGCTCTTTGATACCACATATTAACCATTGATCAAGTTGTAGCATAACAACCATCATCAAATTCTAAATCCAGATAATCTTCTTCTTCTTCCATTGTTAAAAACCAATTTGTTTTTTAATTAATTTGAAACAGATGAGAGATTAAAGGGTGCTGATCATAAAAGATAAAATCCGATGAGAATAAGTTAATTTTTTATAAAGATAAGAGTAATTTTAATAATTATAAATAAAATAAGTAGGAAATTTAATCTCCAATTCTTTGCGGAATTTCTAAGAATGGCTTCTAGCATTTAATAAGCTATTCTTTGAGATTTTTTTTATTTTGTTTGGTTTCTTTTCTTAATTTTCGTTTAAGTCTTAAATTTTTAATACTATTCATGATTTGATCGACTGTAACTCACCCTGATTTATAGGGATCATTACAGAACGATGTATTAATTCTATCTTTCCACTCAGACATTTGAATCAATTATTTGTTAGTTTTTTAGTTATAAAATAGAGAGAAAAATAAATATCTTATTTTTATGGTAGATAAGTTAGAGGATCTCTATGTGTAAACACCCTCCTATATAGTAATTTTTGGAATAAATTTTTAAAAACGAACTCTAACATATATTTAAACTTGTAAATTTGAAAAAGTGATTTAAATGATTTTTGATTATTGGGATGCAATTCGAGGTTTTTTTAGTTGGGTTGGTGAATCCGCCGCAATAATGATGGTTTTAAGTGGTTTAATGGCAATTACTTGGCTAGGTTTAGAAAGGAAGCGGAGAGGATCATTCACCAAAAGAAAAGTAGAAATAGAGTTTGTTGTAACAAGGTTTTTACGGGGATTATCTTATCTTGGTTTGGTTCTGGGGATATTTGTGGTGTGGTCGGGCGCTATTGGGTTAATAAGAAACATACCCCCTAGTTTTGAATACCGAGACGTCACCGAAGATGCTGCTAATCATTTTACATGCATCTTTTTGATAGTTATAGGAATTGTGATGTTTATGAAGCCAATCAGCGATCTTCCACTGTCAAGTATTATTGGTCTCTTAGCCGGAACTGCTACGGTTGTCATAATTGCCTTACTCGTACCAGAAGGAGCGGTTCAATTAATTGCCGGAGTAATAGATCCAAAATGGCTGCTGGTTATAATTTTTGTTATAATAACAGTAATCGTTGCGCTTACGGTGAAATTTTATGTGGGTGTGTTAAAAACGATATCAAAATTTCTGTCGTGGCCTCCTGTAGCATTTGTAGTTATGATTTTTTGCTTAGTTCAAGGGTTTGCGTTATGGATTTGGGGTGTAAGTATCTTCGGTTTAAACCTCTTATAATTTAAATAATTTTTTTTATATTTTTTTTGTTTGAGAATATAATTATTTTCAGATTTTAGTACCAATTTTAATAAAAAGGAAACATTATTTTAGCTTAACCACGAAGTTAATGAAAAAAAATGGCTGGAATTAAAGAGATAAGAAAAGAACTTACAGAATTAAGAACTAGTATGAATAGATTAACAGAAGAATTACATGAAACTAATATCACTATAAGGGAATCTTTAAAATTAACATCTCAAACTATTACAGAAATGAGTAAATCATTAGATGCTACAATGAGAACGATGTCAGATTTGACCATTCAAATGAATATAAGAGAAACCATTTTAAAGAGTCTCGGAATTGATGGGATGATTCCAGATTTTCTTAAAAAAAAAAAGAAGTAAACATCCCCTTTTTATTCCTTTTCCCATCTTGTTAGAACAAAATATGCGATAACTAGGGATATCATATAAACCACTGTAATTAATGACCATAAAACAACTTCATTTGAGTTGTTTTCAATTACTCCGACTATAGCTTTATATATAAAATAGATGCTAAATAGGGCTAACAGTCTAATTGTTGATCGTGCTTTATCCATGATTCATTATAAACTAATATTTAATGATTAAAGTAATATATTACTTAGAATTTAATTAATTTAATTAAATTATTAATTTAAAAAATGTCAGATATGTCAACTCCTCCTGAATGTTTTATTTGTAAAAAAACCAGTGAAAGATCAATAGAAAATAGTTACTATTGTATATGCGATGTTGCTATATGCCCTGACTGTGTTAATTCTACTAAAAAAAATGACAAAACTTGGATTTGTCCTCATTGTAAAGAAGAAAATAACTTAGAAGAAAGTAGATTATTCCGATCATCATAAGATAATTTTCGTTTCTTAAGCTATGATGAAAAAAAAATTAATTATGATTTCATTAAAATGATATCATTGAGGAAGACTGAGTTTAAGAAACATATTTTATTATGAGTTATAATATTTCATCTTGGTAGAAAAAAGTGGAAAGATATAAACTATTATGGTTTTCTGAATTTTATTATCTAATTAAATAATTTTTATGGTGGTATAAATTGACTGCAAACATCATTACAAAAGTAGTAGAATTAGATAATTGTAATAAAGATTTACTCATAAAGGCGCTTTACACAGAAAAATTTTGGGAGATTACTAATCCGGCAAAAAAAATCGACGCAAAGTTCATCGCACCTAATGTATTATATAGCAAAATAACTGATGAGATTGTGAAAATTCCTGTCGAAATGGAAGGAGAACTAGTATTACAAGATGAAGGAGAGCAAGAAGAAGGAAAAGGACGATTAATTGAACTTAATGTTCGTAATAATGAAGATGTTAGAGAACTTGAGGGAAGAATAAGGATTAAAGCGTTAACACCTACCAAAACAAAGTTTGGTATATATATAAAGAGTTTTAAATTAGGATCTGATTTTTCGAGTTTAATAGGGGGGGTAGCAGAATTAACTTTGAGAAATAAGATCACAGAAATGTTAAGAAAGCTAGAACGTTGGCTTAGAACCAACTCTTTAAATGATTTACTATAACATTTTTTACCGAGATCTATTGTTAATAGTGAATTTATAAGGTTTAAATCCATAACTTAATTAAGTCTTAAAATTATTTTCTTTATCCTAAGAATTTAGTGAGAGATTTAGAAGAATATTTTTATATCAGGTACATACTCGTTTAGGTGTTTTGAGATTAACATTTGGATCTTAGAATCTGATTCAGGAATTACATTGGTATATAAACCGTATATGGATTTCCCTGTTAACGAGGATCTCGTTTCGGGACTTTTAACGGCGCTTAATCAGTTCACTATAGTAGAATTTAAGCAGGGCATTGATTCTATAGAAATGGGTGGCCTAAGATGGGTTTATATTCAAGATAAAGAAACTAACTTATTATTTATTGCCGCAGATTCTAAAGCCATAAGCACAGATATGCTTAGATCGAGATTAGACGTCATTCGGCACACATTTATCCAACAGTATGCAAATTCTAAAAATCGCTGGAAGGATAAATGGACAGGCAATGTTGAGGTTTACAAACCGTTTGAGAATGTTATTGATGAATACTATACCCAGTGGATACAAGCTGAACGTATAACCACAGTTGCTGAATTTTTCGATATATTAGGTATCTTTCAACAGATCCTAAATTTAATAATGAACGTTATTGAAGGACATCTGTTTGCAAAAAAAAAGCAGAGAATTTATAAGAAAATTGAAAAAATGTTTAAAAATTATACAAAGTTAGAGATTGTGAAGAAAAATCCAGAATTGAGCAATATCGTATTTCACAGAAAGACTGGAATTAATATTATTAATATTAATCCTATGAACTGTGATATGCTTGTTGTAGAGAAACAAATTATAAATTTAATTAAGCGAATGGTAGAAATCCTTAAGGATGAGGAAGAATATTTTGAATCCTTGAAATTTTTTGTTGATGAAAATATTTTTGAGTATCTTCTCTCGAATTTTTCTCTTTTAAATGATTTAAACTTGTTCATTTTTTTAATCAAACTTTTTCTAATGAAGTAATCTATCTTTAATCTCTTGAATTTATTCGGCTAAATTTAGATAGATGTAGAAGTTATAAATCAGATCTTTAGTATTCTTAACTTTTTACTACTCAAGTTAAGGAAAATTAATTTTAAATAGATTTATTAAAAGATGTTTATTAAAAATATTAATTGACTTCAAATATTTAATTTCGAAATAATAATGGAACCCGCACTGCTTATTATAATTTTCATTCTATTTATCTTAATTATTTTAAGTTATACGAAATCGGATTTAGATTTCGTAGCGATCTCACTTTTATGTTGCTTTATTGCCGCCTCAATCACGGGATTAGTCAAAGGGATAGGATTTGATAGGTTTATAGGATTTATTGAATGGGAAGCAATTATTATAATACTTAGTATGAGTATTATCACAAAGATAGCCCAGGATTCCAACATTTTGGAATTTGTAGCTGTAAAACTATTTAAATTGTCAAAAGGGGAACAAAGAATTTTCTTTTGGTTTCTCTGCGTAATAACTACTCTTTTGGCGGCGATAATAAGTGATGTTGTTGTGGTTCTAATACTGGCACCTATTGTAATTAGACTTTGTCACTTTCTTAAAATAAGAGCTGGAACATATCTACTCGGAATGACGATTTGTATCAACATCGGTTCAATACTGACCCCCTTCTCAAGTGGAGAAAATATTATCATTTCTACTGCATTTGCAGAGCTTGATACCCTTTACTTTATTCAGTTTTATTGGGTAATTTCATTCATTTTATTATTTGGGACAATTTTTCTATTGGATAAATTTCTTTTGAGTAAAGAACCAAAAATAGAAGAACTTCAAAAAAAGTTTGTTATTGATTTAGTAAATACTGATATCATAGTAAAGAATAAAAAAATGTTCTACTTTAATGGCATAGCAATACTTATAACAATCGCATTGTTTGGTATTCTTCCACTGCTTTATTTAACGGCTGTAATTTCAGCTTTGATTTTAGTACTCGTAAACAGAAATCATACAAAAAAACCGATGAGTGAACTCTTAAAAGATATTGAGTGGGAAATCTTATTCTTCTTCATATCACTCTATGTAGTTGTTGGATGTCTTGTGGAAGCGGGATTTGGAGAAATCTTTGAAATAATACCGTTTGAAACCTTAAATCCTTTTCTATTAGCGCTAATAATTCTGTTAATAATTAGTTTTATTTCAGGAGTCGTTGCAAATACTCCAACTGCGTTAATCTTTATCCCAATAACAGGACTATTAATTGATGGTTTTGGTTTTTCATCAGTTCCCTTACTTTTTTCTCTGGTAATAGGCATCAACCTTGGGGGCAACTTTTTACCCTCTGGGGCAGCTTGTGATATGATGACTCTAAAAATTGCCCGAGATTCAGGGGTAGAGAATTTTAGTTATAAACGGTTGTTTAAGGTAGGTGCTATATTTGCTTTTATTCACATTGGAATATCAATATTGTACCTATTACCTTTAGTACTAATTTTTGGATAAAAAGAATAAAAAAGAAATTAATATCTTAAGTTAAATCCAACCTCTAAGCCTCATTGCAGATATTACTCTCTCAAGAGCGATAACATATGCTCCCATCCTGTTATGGGTATCAAATTTCCCTGATTGTTCAATTGTGGAACGATAAGCCCTTGTCATGACTCTATCTAATGCTTCAAAAACTTCACTTTCTGTCCAAAAATATCGGTAATATCCTTGAACCATTTCAAAATACGAAACAGTAACTCCGCCCGCATTGCATAAGAAATCGGGTATAACCAGTACTCCTTTTTCAAATAGAGTAGTATCTGCATCTGGAGTGGTAGGACCATTTGCTAATTCCGCAATAATTTTGGTGTTTATATTATCTGCGTTACTACTTGTTATAACATGTTCTAATGCTGCGGGTACTAGCACATCACATTCTAACTCTAGTAATTCTTCGTTAGAAATTTCTTTAGTACCCTTAGTGCCAACAACAGACCTTGTTTTTTCTTTATGTTCACCTGCCACATACGGATTAATGCCGTCTTCGCTATAAATTCCACCTCTAGAATCTGAAACCGCAATAATTTTACACCCAAAATCATCATGTAAAATTTTGGCTGCCCAAGAGCCGGCATTACCATAACCTTGAACAGCAACTCTTGCGCCATTTAGGTTTAAATTGATGTCTTTTGCAGCCTCTCTAACAGTATAGACACCACCCTTTGCTGTTGCAATTGATCTTCCGGCACTACCTCCTAGAGGTAATGGTTTTCCAGTAATAACTGAGGGAGCATGATGGCGTACTATTTGTTCATATTCATCTTGCATGTATGCCATAATCTGTGGATTGGTGTATACATCTGGAGCTGGAACATCGATATTAGGCCCTATAAAATCTGCGAGACGTCTGATATAGCTTCTTGCTAAAGTTTCTATTTCCCTATTACTCATTTCTTTAGGATTACAAATAATTCCCCCCTTCGCACCACCTAAAGGAATATCGACACAGGCTGTCTTCCATGTCATCCATGCAGATAATGCTTTTACGAGAGATGCAGATTCTTCGGGGTGCCATCTAATCCCTCCTTTCATAGGACCTCTTGCGGAATTATATTGACTTCTGAAACCACGGAATGTTTTAAGTGCCCCATCATCCATTTTCATGGTAATTTTGATTTGAACAAAACGTTCTGGTTCTGAAAGAGCATCATATAATTCACGATCATACCCTACCATCTTACAAGCATCGTGAAGTTGTTGTTGAGCAATAGAAAAAGGATCTAAATTCTCACTCATCTTAATCAATTTTGTTATAAGTTTTATTCATAACTATCAGAATGAATTTTTTTCATTTTTATGAAAACAATATAGATATATTCTGAATGAACTTGAGTTTTTTTTTATACTATTTGAATATTAAATTATAATATATAACCTTAGAAATAAAAGTTTGCTGAGTTTACTATGGGAATGTTTGGGGGAAAAATGTGAGTACTTGAACCCTCGAGTAATATCTTAAGTATTTATGGCATTTTAGGTTTTAAATATTGATTTATTGCTTTTGCGGCTATACGTCCAGCACCCATAGCACTTATAACGGTTGCCGAACCAGTTACAATATCTCCTCCCGCAAAAATTCCATCTATGTTAGTTTTGCCATTTTCATCAGCTTTAATATAGCCCCACTTAGTTAAATTTAATTCTGGAATTGATTTTGTTAAAATAGGGTTTGCATTTGCCCCAATAGCTATAATAACAGTATCACATCTTATTAGATACTCTGAATTCTCAATTGGTATTGGCCTAGGTCTTCCAGAGTCATCAGGTTCACCTAACTGCATCTTAGCCACTTCAATTTGGTTAATATATCCATCAGGATCTCCTAAAAATCTTACGGGATTTGACAGAAATTGAAATTCAATTCCTTCTTCTATAGCATGATGATATTCTTCTTTTCTTGCAGGCATTTCTGTTTCAGTTCTTCTATAGACAATAATCACTTTTTCAGCACCAAGCCGTAATGCGACACGAGCGGAATCTAAAGCAGTATTTCCTCCCCCAATAACTGCTATAACTTTTCCTATTTTAATAGGCGTATCATATTCAGGAAATTTATATGCTTTCATCAAATTCGCTCTTGTTAAAAACTCATTCGCAGTTAGAACACCATTTAGATTCATTCCGGGAATTTTTCGCATTGAAGGCAATCCTGCACCTACTCCTATAAAAAATGCTTTATAATCCATATCTCTCAGTTCGTCTATCAGTAACGTCTTCCCAATGATCTTATTATACTCAAAATTTACCCCAAGCATTTTTAACGTCTCAATTTCATCCTCAACAATCTCTTTAGGAAGTCTAAATTCTGGTATCCCATAAACTAAAACACCACCTCCTTTATGAAATGCTTCAAAAACGGTCACATCATATCCATATCGGGCTAAATCCGCAGCACAAGTAAGTCCTGATGGACCTGAACCAATTACAGCTACTTTTATGTTATTTGGGGGTTCACAATCGGGACACTCCTTTAACTGATTTCTTCTTTCCCAATCTGCCACATATCTCTCAAGGGCTCCAATTGCTACAGGTTCCCACCTTTTACTTAGAACGCACGCTTTTTCACACTGAAGTTCTTGAGGACAAACCCTTCCACAAATCGCCGGTAAAATATTATATTCTTTTATACTCCGAATTGCTTCGATTAAATTATCTTCTTTGATTAATCTGATAAATTCAGGTATATCAATATTAACGGGGCACCCATCGATACATTTAGGTTCACCACACTGTAAACATCTTTCTGATTCTGTTTTAGCCATCTCTTCAGTAAAACCTAAGGCAACTTCAGAAAAATTATGAGCTCTTTCAAAAGGATCTTGTTCTCTCATTTTTTGTCTTGGGATTTTCACTCTTTAGCCCCCTTTTCATCTTGGTTTTAAATTCTTGCATTCTTCCTTGTAGAGATCATAGGATTTTTCTTCAAATTCGGCAAATCTTTTTTCTCTGTTTAACAGAATATCAAAATCTACAATATGACCATTAACATCAGGACCCTCAACACAAGCAAAATGAATTTGGCCATCTTTTGCAGGAAACCGACATCCGCCACACATTCCTGTACCATCTATCATTATAGTGTTTAAAGATACAAATGTTTCTACGCGAGGTAGATTTTCAGTCCCATCAGTTATGCTAACAACATTTTTCATCATTATCATAGGACCAATTGCTATAACCAAACTTATTTTTTCTTTGCTAATTATATCTTTTAATGGTTCAGTTACAAAACCCTTTATTCCTTCGCTACCATCGTTAGTTGATATAATTATTTTATCACTTATACCCGCCATTTTTTCTCGCCAAAAAATTAGGTCTTTTGTCCGAGCCCCTAATATTGAGATTATTTTATTCCCGACTTCTTTCAGTTCCTTCGCTTGCGGATAGCATGGTGCAATTCCAACACCGCCGCCAATTATGATTATTGGATGCTCATATTTTTTAATATGAATTCTATTTCCTAATGGTCCAACCACATCTAAGAGCTCATCACCTTCATTTTGATGAGAAAGTAATAATGTTGACTTCCCGACAATCTGTACAACAATCGTGATTATACCAACTTCTCGATTATAATCTGCAATAGTTAACGGAATCCTTTCACCTGTTTCATTTATCCTAATCAAAATAAAATTCCCCGCAAACGCCTTTTTAGCTATCAATGGAGCATATATATCCATTTCAAATAATGTCCCACTGTTTCCAAGTTGAAGCTTTTTTATAATTTTATAGGGCATAGCAGTTCATCGTAGTTTTAAAAATTTGTTTTAACACGTCTTATATAAAGTTTTGAATTAAAAAAAAGTCACTAGGTTAGTGAAAAAGTTAATTTTCTAAAATACCTTTTTAATATTAATTTTAATACATTTTCGATTTACTTGATATAATTTAATCAACTATGGATATTATAATCGTACTAGATTTTGGTGGGCAATATACTCATTTAATTACTCGCCGAATTCGGGATTTAGGAGTATATTCTGAAATTTTACCTTTTGATGTAGATCTTGAATATTTAAAAAAAAAGGAACCTAAAGCTATTATACTTTCAGGTGGTCCTGGTAGTGTTTATGAGCAAAAAGCCCCGAGATTAAAGAAAGGATTTCTTCAATATACTACTGAAAATAAAATTCCTGTTTTAGGAATTTGCTATGGTCATCATTTAATTATGCAAATGTCAGGAGGGAAAGTTGAATCTAAAGAAAAAAAGGAATACGGGAAAACGGATCTTACGATCATCGACCCAAACTTACTTTTCGATTCACTAGAGAAAGAACAAATAGTATGGATGTCTCATGGAGATCAGATCACCGAGATTGCTAAAGGATTTAAACCTCTTGCGAATACTGAAACATGTCAGGTTGCAGCTTTCGGAAATCAACAAAATTTATTATATGGGGTTCAGTTTCATCCAGAAGTTACAAATACTCCAAATGGTAATAAAGTACTAGAGAATTTCATATACAAAATTTGCGAATGTAAAAAAGAATGGAAATTAGAAGGGTGGATTGATAAACAAGTTGAAGAAATAAGAAAAGAGATTGGTACGGATAATCGAGTTGTTTTGGGATTAAGCGGTGGAGTCGATTCCTCTGTTACTGCTGCTCTTCTCCATAAAGCAATAGGAGATAGATTACATTGTATATTTGTTAACAATGGGCTTTTAAGAAAGAATGAAGAAAATGAAGTTCAGGAAATGTTCAAGGAGAATTTGAAATATAGCAATTTTCATTATGTCAATGCTGAAGACCTATTTCTAAAAAGACTTTTGAATATTGAAGATCCAGAAGAAAAACGTCGCATTATAGGTCATACTTTTATAGAAGTATTTGAAAATAAAACAATTGAGTTAGAAAAGGAACATCCAGATATTAAGTACCTTGCACAAGGAACTATTTATTCAGATCGCGTTGAAACAAGTGCTACAAGTAAAGTTTCAGCAAAAATTAAATCTCACCACAATCTTACTTTACCAGATGACATGAAATTAAAGATTATAGAACCTCTTAAGAATTTGTACAAAGATGAAGTTAGAAAAATTGGATTAGAATTAGGTCTACCAGATGACATTGTAAAAAGGCATCCATTTCCCGGGCCAGGACTAGCAGTCAGAATATTAGGCCCTATAGATAAAGAAAAATTAACGATTTTGAGAGATGCTGATGAGATTTTAATTAATGAGATTAAGAAAGCAAAAATATATGATCGTTTATGGATGGTTTTTTGTGTCTTTCTTCCCTTGAAAACAGTAGGAATAATGGGTGATTTTCGCACTTATGAGTATATATGTTCCATAAGAATAGTGGAATCTACTGATGTTATGACTGCAAATTTTGCTAAATTAGATTGGGATTTGTTAGAGAGAATAAGCTCTAGGATCATTAATGAAGTTAAGGGTTTAAATCGTGTTGTTTACGATATAACTAATAAACCTCCGGGAACGATTGAGTATGAATAGTGTAATGAGTTTCTGAAACTCAATCAATTATCCTTGATTTTTCTTGCCTATATGCCCCATATCCATGTATAAAAAGACATATTGCAAAAGTATATAATACAATTTTTTGACCTGTTACCTGAAACACCAATCCAAGTGAGGTTTCAATGCTAGGACCTAAGAATATTAATCCAAGATATATTGCTAGAATTATTGTAAAGAATAGAAAGTTAAAGGCATAGCGTTTTTCATATGAATTTTTACGGAAAATTGCAAGGGAATAAAAAAATGAAACTATAAATCCTGAGACAAATCCCCCGTAAACAAAAAAAGAGTGTGCTTCTATGTGTATATCTGAAGGCGCAAAAGTTATACCTATAAAACAAAATGATGTAAATAAACCAAGAAGTGACCCAGAAGCACCGAATCCCCAATTGACAGATTTTTTACTAAAGAAAGATGGAAAAGCTAGAAACATCGGTATTAACATTATACCAACTAAAAAGAAAGCTAGACTAAAGAACACAAAAGAAATTATATTTGATTCTCCGGAATGTGAAATTGTCCGCCCGATATCACTAAAAAAATTCATAAAAAAGGAATATCCTTCACTAGAGGGATTACTGTAGGTACCTCCAGTATAAAAAAGCATCCCAAAAAAAGTAAACAATATGAATAGAACACAACCTATCATATTTGTAATAAATGCCCAGATTTTCCAATTTTTAAAATTCAATTTTGCTTCTCCGTAATACCTAATTTAAACCATAATATTTTTAATATCTTTATAAAAATCATGGATTCAAGAATGAAAACAAAACTATGGTAAAGGTTTTTAAATTTTCCAATTTTAAACGTCTTGATTATAATGACTGAAAATGAAATCGCATGGGATTTGACTGAAATTTTCTCTGGTCATGATGACCCAAAAATAACAGAAAGGATGGATAATCTTTCCAAGAAAGCTATTGAATTTATAAATGATTATAAAGGGCAAATCAATTCATCAAAATTTACCGCTGAGAAGTTATTGGGTTTATTTAAAAAGCGAGAAGACTTCAGTGCTGAAATCGGTGAATTAAGTCTTTATAAGAACAGGTTATACAGTGCTAATATGACTATTTCAGAAAGTGAAGCTTTAAAGAATCGTATTGAAGATTTTAGTACTAAATTATCGAAAGATCTAGCATTTCTAGACTTAGATATTGCGAAATATGTAAATGATAATAAAAGCCTAATCAATGACCCAAATTTCTCTAATTATAAACACATTTTGGAGAAGATCCAAAGAGCATATCCTCATAATTTATCTGAAATAGAGGAACAATTAATTTTAGAAAAAGATCAATATGGAGTCAGAGCATGGAGTAATTTGCAATCTAAATGGTTGAATACAAGAAAAATAATTGTTATTGTTGAAGGTCAAGATCAGGAATTATCATATGGAGAAGCAAATGCTTTACTCACTCATCCTGATCGTGATACCAGAATTTCGGCAAATAAATCAATATATGGACTGTTAGGAAAAGAAGAATGTGTCTTTTCTTCCTCTTTAAGAAGTGTTTGTGGAGATTGGGTAAACAATTCTAAAAGACGAAAATATGACAGCCCGATGCATGATAGTTTACTGGTAAATGATACAACTCAGGAAATAATCGATAACTTAATGAATTCGATTGAAAATGGAGTTGGGGTATATCGTAAATATTTAGATATCAAAGCCAAAATTTTAAAGCTCCCCAAGTTGAATTGTGCTGATGTTAAAGCACCACTTCCTATAGCACCACATAAGAATTACTCATGGGAACAAGCTAAAGAGTTAGCAATCCAAGCTTACGATAAATTTGACCCAGAATTCAGTGATATTGTAAAAGATATGTTTAATCGAAATCATATTGATGCAAGCCCTAGAGATGGTAAAAGAAATGGAGCAAATTGCGCAGCATGGTATAAAGGTAAATCTGCTTATATTCTTATGACCTATACTGGAGAATTAAATGAAATCTTTACCCTAATCCATGAACTAGGCCACGCGATACATGACTATTTAGCTATTGAAGCCCAAACTCACTCAAATTTTCATCCAGGATATACTGTTGCTGAAGTTGCATCCACCTTTGGGGAATTATTAGTAACTGATCTTCTCCTTGAAACGTCAGAATCTAAAGAAGAGAAAATGGGGATTTTAGCTCACGTTTTAGATGATGCAGGACAAGCAGCTTTTCAAGTTAGCGCAAGAGTTTGGTTTGAACAAGATTTATATAAAGCTATTGAAAACGGGGAAAACTTGGATGGTGAAACGATTTCTAAATATTGGTGTGCTGGTAGGGATAAAATGTATGGAGATTCAGTTGAATGGTTTGATGAAATGAATTGGGAGTGGACAATGAAACCTCATTATTATATTCCAAATTTTCGTTTCTATAATTATCCATATGTCTATGCTCAACTATTTGTATATGCTCTTTATCAAACATATAAAGAAGAAGGTAAAGATTTTGTTCCTAAATTTAAGAAGCTTCTTGCTGCTGGAGGTAGTGTTTCTCCAGAAGAACTCGGGAATATTGTTGGATTAGATATTACAAAACAAGATTTCTGGGATTTAGGAATAAAACAATATGAAGATTTTACTAATCAATTAGAATCGCTTTCTAAAAAATAACTAATTTTACTGGTTTTCAATAAATTTTGTTTTTTTATTTTATATAAAAGAGAAATAGGAATTTAATAATTCCCGGAATAAATTTCGTTTTTAACTAGCTCAAAATCAATTGATTCCTGAGAACTGATACCAAGATTCCATTTTGAACAAACTTCTTGAGCTCTTTGAGATATGTAAGCAATGTCTTGACGATCAAGAAGGTCTAATTTGAATTTTCGTACTCCTGCAAGTAGCTGTTTTAATCCTGTTCCCAATTTGCTCGCAAAATAGGTATACACACCAACAGCTGATGGTGGGATATACTTACCATTGTAGATTCGATGTAAATTATCATATTCAACAAATGATTCACGTATGGTCAGACTTTTTGGATCTTTATCCTTAGGAAATCCTAGATTTTTTAACATTGCCGGAGTTGCTTCCTTATTTTCTATAACTTCTCCAACATATTTTCCCTTCATAGCAGCGGTTATTGGTGCTCTTGCCATTGCTATACAGTTTACATATGGAGCACCCATTGCTAAAGCCTTGAACATTTGGGTCTCATTCGCTATACCTCCTGCTATTGCAATGCTAGGAATTTTTGTACTTGGACATTTCTTCTTGATCATATCAATACATCCAACTACTAACGCTTCTAAATAGACTGTTGGAATTGAACCTTCATTCATCATGCTTACTGGGCTCATCCCGGTACCACCACCAGCACCATCAAAGGTCATTCCGTCTACTTTTCCTTCGATCCCTAATCTTGTAAGCCAAGCTGTTGCTGCTGGCCTATATGCTCCAGTTTTGATGAAAATATTTTTGGCTCCACTTGCCCGAGTTTTATCAATTTCCTCTAAAACATCTTCTGTAGAAGATAGCCCTACTCTACTATGTCTCTCAAAATCAGGGATCAATCCCGCCTTCCATTCATCAATGATAAAAGGATCTGATGGATCTGGGAACACTAAATACCCTCTTTTTTGTAATAATTGAGCACGCTCTAAAGATTCTAATCTCACTTCTCCCCCTATAGCTTTTGCACCTTGACCAAATTTAATTTCAAGGGAATTAACTTCTAACTTAGACATGACATAGTCAAACACACCCAATCTTGTATCTTCAACATTTTTTTGAACAATAATATCACCATGCTTACCATCCCAAAACTCCCTAAATAATCTAACACGATTCTTCATATCTTCAGTGTCAATAACTTGAGGAAAAACAGAATGATTAGCGAATTTCGAATTAGGATCCATTCCAACTACATTCTCGCCCACAGTAATACTGATACCTGATAGTGCCGCACCCATGGCTAAGCCATCCCAATTTCTCTTTGCTACATTGGTGCTTCCTAATCCTGCAATTACAATTGGATATTTTTGATCGATATTTCCCCATTTAGTTCCGATATTAACATTTGGGAAAATAACTTTATCTTCGTGAGCTTCAATACCCTGAGCTCCCCGACATTCAAATTGGATCTGAAAATCGCTGTAAGAAAGCCCAAAATCCTTTGGAGATCCTGCTGTAGAATTACCAAAATATTCTCTTCGCGGGTATAACACCTCACGACCTCTCAGTGCTGATTTTGAAACTTCACAAAAAACTGGACAATCAGCAACACATATCGGGCACAAACCAGATTCACAAGAATCCTCAACCCTTGTTCTCGACCCGATCATTGACATATTATGGGTGTCCATTGAAAATTTTGTCATATTTTTCTCATCTTTTTATTATTTTGATTTTTAAATTTTTATTCAAACTTTAAAAGGTAATTCAATTTCCTTTCAGTATTTTGGACATTGTTAAATTTAATGGAGGAAAAAATATTCCATTCATAATTTTCTTTCTCGAGTTTTTCTCTATGGGGTGTATCTTTTATAATTGTCTCAACAGTATGTAAATCAGATGCCAATAACTCTATGCAAGCCATCACAGTATTACAATTCCATCTATACGTTCTTTGTACAGGTTCGAAAATCTTTCCAAATGGTACTGATGTGCCCTCACATGTATGGCATATAGTCCGACCATATGAATATTCTTCTCCACACTTAGGACATTCAATCAGCTTTAATCCCGGTTCATTACACTTACCTAAATTACTCCCAAACGGTAAAGCATTCTGTTCTAAGAAATTATCACATCTCCATCTGTGATCATTTCTATCCTGAGAGTTTAATCCACTGCTAATAGCTTTTTCTTCACAGCTACGGCAAATCTTCCTGTCGTGTAAGTATTCCTTTCCACAAAATTGACATTTTAATGACATTTTCATTCACGCTCTTTTTTTAATTTTCTTCTCTTGCGACTTCATATAACCGGGGTCTTGTGTTATAATAGATTTGTAACTTGTCAGGCATAGTTTTTTTAATTCGTTTAATCACTGTCGTGACTCCATTACGATTTTCTCCATAACCCATTGCCCTAGCCCATTCTGCTGCAGAACATCTTCCAATTTCTTTCAATTTTTCCAAGCAAATTTCTTCCCATGTTCGAAAATACTCTTGAACTGTTATTTTTAAAACCTCCTTTTAAAAAATTTTTTTTTTAAGCCTCTTATTTTATTCTATTTTTATATTGGTGGGAACTTCTTCCCGTGTTTTTGTTATATTAAAATAGGGATATCAGATATTTAAACTTTCTTCTAGTTTTTTTTGATTTCTCTAAAAGAAATACGGAAAATATTGCGAATCATTGAACAGATTATAGATATTTCAGAAGTCAATTGAAAACATTTTAGTTCAAATTTACTTCTATTTAAAATTTACTATGCCCCATTGAACAATTTTTACTAAAATTTCCTCATTTTCGACAAAAATTTTAATTTATTTGATTGAAAATTGAAGATGTTTTTGATATAAGTGTCATATATTGAATCACGTTCAGGTTTCTACTAATATTTTTTGCCAAAGAATGAACAAAACCTATAATTTAAACTCACTTTATTGAAAGAATTTTAAGTACTTTGAAGATATAAAATTTTATTACTTATTTTTACCCTCTTCGTTTTCAATCAAGTCAACTAAAGAGCTATTATCTTTAATTATATTCAAAACGATATGAGTGTTAGTTCTTTCTACATAGGGTGAAGTATGAATATCTTTAATCATTTTACTCAGATTTTCTCTATTTTTAAATCTTGCTAAAATAAGTGCGTCGTAAGTTCCTGTAATATCATACACACCAAAAATATTAGGGATCTGAGCAATTTCATTTTCGACATCGAGCATTTTCCCTTTCGAAATTGTTAGTTCAATAATGGCGATGATATTATAACCTAATTTTTCATAATCAATTTGAACCCCATAATTCTTAATAACGTCATTTTCCTCTAATTTTTGAACATGTTTGATTATAGTATTTGGCGAACGATTTAATTCTTCAGCAATGCTACTTTTATTTTTACGTCCATCAAGGCTCAATGCTTTTAAAATTTCAATATCTAATTCTTCAATCTTGGTATCTTTTGTAGAATTCATCTAGTAATAATGTATTTTAATTATTAATAAACATGACGGATTTTTTTCATTCCCCGACAAAAACAATTGCATTAATTTCAGAAATGTCCTCATTATCTGAAAAAGATCGAATGATTTTTAAGTATAATTGCATTTATCTAGATTATAAAAACCACGAATAAAAAAAATACTAAAGATGATTGAAAAAGGAAATCCCAAAAGAAAAGAGCTGTGTAATACTGCATTAAATGCAATTAAAGAGCAAGATATTAAGTTTATTTATCTACAGTTCACGGATATTCATGGAATCATAAAGAGTTTTGAAGTAAACTCAAGAAGGATTGAGGAGATCTTTGAGTTAGGAGAAAGCTTTGATGGAAGTTCTATCACAGGTTATGGCGCAATTGAGGAATCTGATAAAGTAGCACTCCCTGATCCTAGCACGTTCTATCTATTACCGTGGCGAAAAGAGAATAAAGTTGCAAGAGTAATATGTGATGTTTATGGACCTGATGGAGAACGATATGAAGGAGATCCGCGTTATATCTTACAACGAGCAGTAAAAAAGGCAGAAGAGAACGGTTTTACGTTTTTATGTGCTCCCGAAATGGAATTTTTTATATTAACTCCAGATACAAAGGAAGCATTTAAGCCATCAGATATGAGGGGGTATTTCGATTATGATCCTTATGATATTAGTGAAATGATAAGATATAGAATTGCAGATTATTGTGATAAGATGGGAATAAATGTAGAATGTATTCATCATGAAGTTGCTTTTGGCCAACATGAAATAGATTTTCGTTATGATAAAGCCGTAACTGCCGCCGATAGTGCAATAACTATAAAAACAATTGTTAAAACAGTTGCTGCTAATCAAAATCTTATTGGAACGTTTATGGCTAAGCCTTTTCATGGAATAAATGGATCTGGTATGCATGTGCATCAATCATTATGGAGGAATGGAAGTAATGTATTTTATGATGAAAATGATAGAGATAATATTTCAGATACAATGAAAAAATGGATTGCTGGACAACTGAAGCATGCAAAAGCTATGTGTGCGGTTTTAAGCAGTTGGCCAAATTCCTATAAAAGGTTAGTTCCAGGGTATGAAGCACCTGTGTATTTAGCGTGGGGTTTTAGAAATAGATCACCTTTGATTAGGGTTCCCGATTTTGGCGGAAGGCCTAATGCGGCAAGGTGTGAAATTCGATGTCCTGATCCTTCTGGAAATCCATATCTTCAATTCGCCGTCCTTCTCACAGCAGGATTAGAGGGAATATTATCGGATGATATCGAAATTTCTGAACCAACTGATAGAAACGTATATCATCTTACTTCTAAGGAAATGGAAAAAGAAGGAATTGAGTCTTTACCAGGAAGCTTACATGAAGCACTAATAGAATTTAAAAATTCTGAATTAATGAGAGAAGTATTCGGGGAAGATGCTTTTAAAAACTACTATTATGCCAAGCTTGAAGAATACGATGCCTATCGCGTTGTTGTAAGTGAATGGGAAAGAAATCGGTATATTAGATTATAATAGTTCAAACTTTTTTTTTCTTTTCTTATTTGGTAATTTCATCGTCTAGTAAATGTTTAAATAGTACCTCGACATAATATAAATTTGATAAAATTCCAAATTAAAGGTGAGAAGTTATTTCTAATCTTAAAGAAAGGTATAAGAGTATAAGGAAACGCTATACGAGTATAAAAAAGTTCCATAGAAATATAATTATTACATTTCTTATTGCATTCGTAAGTCTATTTGTTGGATTATATATCATTTTTTCATTCATTCGTCTAATCCCTGGGGATCCTGTAGCCGCTTATTTAGCTGCTATTGGTGTACATAACCCCACCGATGAACAATATCAGCAAATGGTCAGACGGTTAGGAATTGATGATTTTTTCTCGTTTATCAGAGCTTTATTTGCAGGGGAATGGCGAATTTCAGTTTATATAGCAAGAGGTGAACCAGTTATTGATTTAATTGGAGAAGCAATCCTAAAAATGATAGGCATGATAACAATACCTCTAGTAGTGGGAATAGGGTTAGGAATCTTCCTTGGGAAGATCTCATCTAAGAATAGGGGAACATGGAAGGATAAAGCTATTCAATTTTTTAGTATTTTTGGAATATCACTTTCAGTAATTTTCTTCGGTCTTTTACTTAAGTACTTCCTATGTGAAGAGTTAGGATTTTGTGAACCTATGGGTATTTCTGCAGTACCGATAGGGATTTTAACTATTTCATTTTCTGCGCTAATAAGCTGGCAAACTCGCTCCTATATGATAAAGGAACCACGTAATAAGTCAGTCGTTTCCAACACAATAATGATTGGGATTATTTTCGGTTTTATTTTTTTGTTTTACATGTTAATAGAATATACTTTTTATATTGCTGGTTTTAGTAATCTATTATTGGTTAGCTTAATCCTTTATGATTATTTCCTTCTTGCGGGATGTTTATTTGCATTATTGATAATGTTTGTCATACTGATATTAATTTCAAATTTGCTTTTTAGCTTTTATATGCATAAAAAAAGTGAATATCCTGAACGTGAACTTGAACCAATCTTAGCTAGACCTAAGACAATTAAAAGGGAATTATTAAAAAAGGAAAATCATGGAAAAAAAATATTGACTTGGATTTTTTCAAATCTGAAATTTCTTTTCCTTCCCGGATCAAGAATAGAGGAATTATCTTTACGCGAATTTGAGTATGAGAAAAAAATTGGTAAAAGATCAATAGCTAGAAGATTAAAAAATCCCTTAACAATTCTCGGCTATTCTGTATTATTTTTTGTTATTACTCTTGCGGTTTTTGCAGAATGGCTCTCTCCACAAGTATTTGATGAGGCTATGTTACCCCATGCGGGCTCATGGAACCCACCATCCTCCGAATATCCCTTAGGACAAACTGTAATGGGGGGGGATGTACTTTCAAAAACAATCTGGGGTATACGTAATGCATTACTTTTTGGTTTTTCAACAATTCTTGTTGGTTTGGTAGGAGGTGGAATTTTAGGGTATCTTGCAGTTATTTTTAATAATTGGGGGGAAAGGATTATAAATGGATTAATGATCTTCTTTTATATAATCCCCGGAATAATTCTCTGCCTATTATACATTGGTGTTTATGGACCATTTACAGAATTTGCATTACCCATTATCGGTATTTTATTAATCCCTAACTTCACACGAGCAATAGCTAGTACAATACCTAGAAAAATTAACGTTAAACATATAACAAAGACAATAATTTCTCAAATTCCATTAAATCTCGCAATTGCTATTATTCTCTATACCTCAACGGAATTTTTAGGATTCTTTATGAATGTAGATATAAGATTGGGAGATGATATTGGGCTTGCTTTTTTAAATTTATCTGAGGCGCCTTGGGCAAGTTTATGGCCTGGATTTGCATTGTTTGGATTAATATTCGGGCTCTTTGCCGTCCATGCAGACCTTCAGGGGTATGAACTCCCCCTAAGAGAATTAGAAAATGTAGAATTAAAATAGGTTTGGGTACATCCTTTCAATATTTTCTATAGCTTCAGTGAACAAAGTAAGTAATATCATACTATCATTGACATACATGTTATTCATTACATAATCCAAAATGCTATTTGCTGTTGATTTATCTCTGTTAGTATACTTCTGCACCTTTGATTTGAACAAGATAATAAATTCCTCTTTTAACCACTCTAGTTCCTCTATTAAACTTTCCTCTAAAATCTCATGATAATTCACACTTACTTTCATTATTTAACCTCAACCCCAACAAAATTATACAAATCTCCTTCTTCTTTAATTAATATGAGTTAGGTTAGTATAAATAAGTTAAAGAGACCGATTTTTATGTAATTTGTATTTATAGAAATAGTTGAAAATCTCCTAATACCACTATATATATATTAATGTTAAGTCTTATTTTGGACAATCTCCTTCATTTTTTCAATGTATTCAAGAGATTGGTGGCGAAAGTATGTATTATAAAGCTCAGCATAGGTTCCACCCTTGGCCATTAAGGCATCATGGTTTCCTTCTTCCACGATCTTTCCGTGATCCATAACGATTATACGATCTACATGTCTTACAGTCCAAAGTCGATGAGCAATAATAATAGAAGTACGCCCTTCAATCGTTTTTTGTAAAGCATCCTGAATTTTTGTTTCAGTAAAAGGATCAACTGATGCGGTAGCCTCATCCAATATCAGAATTGACGGATTTTCTAATAAAACACGAGCAAAAACTACTAACTGACGCTGACCCATGGAGAGCATACTACCACGTTCTCCCGTATAAGTATTTAAACCATCTGATAAATCCTCGATCCAATCAGTGCCACTAGAATTATTTAAGGCATTTAAAACTGCATCATCAGTTGCATTTTTGCAGCAGTACTTAATATTATTTTCAAGAGTGTCTGCCCAGAGAAATGGAGTTTGTGGTATTATTCCAATATGTTTTCGATATTCACTTAAATCATAAGCTCTGATACTTTTTCCATCAATTAATATATCTCCTTCTTGGAATTCATAGAATCTAGCAATGAGCTTTGCTAAGCTTGATTTCCCCGCACCTGTATGACCTACGATAGCTACAGATTCTCCAGGCTTAATTTTTAAATTAAAATTTGTAAAGACTTCTTTTGATGCTTCATACTGAAAAGTTACATCTTTAAATTCAATTTCACCGTTTAGTTCTGGTGGTTTTATGTTATCATTTTGAATTACCAAAGGGATAGTATCTATCAAGGCAAAAATACGTTCTGAAGCTGACATACCTGTCTGAAATGCAGGCCAAAATGAGGCTATAGATAACAATGGAAAAAAGAGGAAACTTAATCCTGATAAAAACAAGTTCAAATCACCCACGCTTAAAGAACCATTTAAAACTCTTGCTCCCCCGAGAAACACAATTAAAGTTAGTACTATCCCTTGAATCATGCTTAAAGCGGGATATACAATACTGAAAACAAAACCTCTTCGTAAATTGACTTTATAAGAAATATCATTTACTTCATTAAATGTGTCATAAAGCTTCTTTTCTTGTCGAAAGGTTTTTGCGATTTGAATTCCTGAAAAACTTTCTTTAACATATGCATTAACAGAAGCAAGAGCTCGTTGTCCCAATAAAGCTCTCTTTCGCGCGATTTTTCGATATGCGAATGCTATAAGAAAAAACAAAGGAAAAGTAATTATTGTGGCTAAAAATAAAATGATATCCATAAACACCATTATTACTAATAAAAAGATGATAATGAAAAATGAAGATAATAAATCAAGTGAAAGATTTACAACTTCACCCAAATCTCTGGAATCAGTATTAATTCGACTCACTACCTTACCAATCGGATTTCTATCAAAAAATGATAAGTCATGATTTAAAACAGCTTCGCCAGCATCCCTTCTTAAATCTAGTACTACATCTCCAATGATTTTGGAGATTTTACGACGTCTAAAATAATTAAAAACCCACCCTAATATATTCAACATAAAAGTAAAAGCTATAACGAATATAATATAAACTACATTTCTGTTGGTTTCGATATTGTTTAGAATTATTGAAGTTAGAATTGGAATGAGAGAACTGGAGAGAGATCCAAGACTAAGAAGGAAAACTACAAACCCCATTGGACGTTTATAAGGAGTAAAATATTTTAAGATCCGTTTTATTAAGACTCTATCCGAAATTTCTTTGTCATACTCCTCAGCTTCAAGTCCAACCCACATTCCTAAGATCCCTCCTTTTGTTTTATTAATTGATCAACGTCTACATCAAACTTTTTAATAAATATTTTTTGATATTCTTCTGAGGTCAATAAAAGTTCATCATGAGTTCCCATAGCTGCTATTTCCCCTTTTTTTAGGACAATAATTACGTCGGCCCACCTAATTTGCGAAAGTCTATGTGTTATAAGAAGAGTCGTTCTATCCTTGAGTATATTTCGAATTGCTCTTTGTATTTTGTCTTCCGTATTTGAATCTATTGCAGATGTTGAGTCATCCAAAATAAGAATTCTTGGATCAGAAAGAAATGCTCGAGCTATTGCGATTCTTTGTCTTTCTCCACCACTTAATTGGACACCTCTTTCACCAACTTCGGAGTCGTACTGATTAGGTAACTGAGAAATAAAATCGTGAGCTTGAGCTTCTTTGGTTACCTGTACTATTTCTTCCTGAGAAGATACTCTACCAAACGATATATTGCTAAAGATTGAATCTGAAAACAAGAAAACATCTTGTTCTATATAGGATATTTGACCTCTCAATGATTTTAAAGAATAGTCCCGGAGATCAATATTATCAACTAAAATTCTACCTTCACCAACATCATATAATCGAGATAGTAACTTGGTTAGTGTTGTTTTTCCTGATCCCGTGGTACCCACAATAGCTACTGACTGTCCGGGTTTTACCTCAAAATTAATATTTTTTAATACTATTTTTTCACTTCCTGGATAAGAAAAGGAAACGTTTTCAAATTTTATTCTTCCCTCTAAAGATTTCGAAATTCCCTCAATATTTTCATCAATTTCAGTCTCTTGATTCATTAAATTAAGTAATCTTTGAGCACTAGTAATTGCAGTACGAACCATTGCAAACACAAATATTGAAATTTGTGTTGGAAAACCCAATTGTCTTAATAGCGCCATATAGCCAATAATAAAGCCAATTGGGAACATTATTGTAAAATTTAGAATGATTCCATGAGTTAGACCAAAAGTAAATGTTAAAGCCAAAATTAAAAAAGGGAGATACTTTGCTTGAACATGGCCTTGTTCAATAAAAGCATCTCGATATCCTCTCGCGTTTAAAATATACTTTTCTAGCTCGCGTGCCTCTTGAACGGTACCTTTAACAACTTCAATACCAGTAAGAGTTTCATTTAAAGTAGTATTCATCCCACCGAAAAATCCTCTTAATTTCCATGAAATTGGAGCTATTTTCTTAACATAAGATCTTAAGGATATTATGAATAATACAGCAAACACTAATGGTGCTATCATTAATTGAACGGGATAAAAGATTATTATATAAATTAGAGGAATTACCAAAGCAGTGAAGGATTCAAATATAAGAGAAATCGCGGGGCTAATAAGGAAATTTAGCATGCGAACGTCATTGGTGGCAAGGGCCATCAATTCACCAATTTGAATAGTTTCATGAAAGGATTGGCTTTTACCCAAAAGATTAGAATAAAATTCTCTTCTACAATCTCTTTCCATCCTATGAGCTAAAACCTCTCTTAATGCGAAGCTAAACATTCTCAAAAATGGAGAACCAATGTTTAATAACAAAATAAAAACAGTATAATATATCAATGAAGTTGTCTTATGTAAAAAGAAATCTGTAATTGCATTACCAATAAGAACAGAAGTAATAGACCACAAGTTGGATGTTAAAATTGTTGTAAATAGCACAACTGCAATTAGATACTTATTTGATTTATAAAATAGATGTGAAAAAATCCACCTTCGTGAACCTTTGTGGCGAGCTTTTTCAAAGTGATCTTTTCCTGGTGAAAACTCAACAATCCGTTTCTGATATGTCTCGCTTTTACTATTTTTCATTGATATCTTTTGATGGTTTTGATAAGAAATATTACTAATAGTATGCAAATTGAAGTAGTTGTTAATTAATGAGTTTTATGCTATGATTTAGAGAAATAACATTGTATACAAAAATGAGAAGTTTAGCTAAGAGTGATAATCCTTTCTTGTGCTAATAAGGGTTGTAGTGGCTTCAATCCACTGATTCAATTCATTGTCAGATCTACAAAAAGTAACTATTTTCTCCAAATCCTCTAATTTCAGGAACTTACATTCAACCATTAAGTCCCAACCTCCGTAGATAGGTGTAACATAGGTGACTTCCCAATCTTCCTGTTGATTGCTGGATTTTAAACTTTTTAGTTTTTCTGTGACTTTCCACTGAGTACCAATAATTTTCAATCGAATCAAAATATAACCACGATAATAAATCGACGTAACACCCAAATTAAATCTTTAGATATTGATTAACCAATAAATAGTGATATATTTTTCAAGATTTTTCAAGATTTCTATTAATGAGAGAATTAGTGTATGAGTATTTCTAAAGCATTAGTTTCAAAATCTACCAATATATTTCTTTTAATGTCTTATGATATTCATTAAGAGATTTAATCTCTACTTCTTTTTTCCTAACATCTTTTATAGCATCGACAATAGCTCTTGCAAGTTGTAAATTTATTATTACGGGAATGTTATAATCCACTGCCATTCTACGAATCTTATATTCATCCTCTATGATTGTTGCGAATTTTTCTTCTACTGTAGTTGGCATTGGAATATTAATTACTAAATCTATTGCTCCATTTTGAAGGCAACCCATTATATTTGGTTCCATTCCAGCTTCATGAATCTTATATAATCTCACAGCATAGATTCCACTGTTTTTTAATGCTAAAGCAGTAGCTTCAGTAGCGAATATTGTAAATCCCATATCTTTTAACTTCATAGCTAAAGGAATTATTTGTTTTTTTAATTCTTCTCCTCCTACTGAAATTAGTACATTCCCCCCTTCTACAGGAATACGCATTTCAGTAGCTTCTAAAGCTTTTATTAAGGCATCTTGGAAATCCTCTCCTATAATGCCAATTTCACCAGTAGATGCCATTTCAACCCCGAGTCGAAAATCTGCTTTGTCCAATCTCAAAAATGAAAACATTGGAGCCTTAATACCCACATAGTTTCCATAAGGAAGATCGAGCAGTCTTTCTGGAATTTTATTACCCATTATTACCTCCGCTGCTAATCTCATAAGGTTTATGCCTCGAATTTTTGAGACATATGGCATACTACGGCTTGAACGCAAATTACATTCAATTACATACACATCCCCATTTTTAATCATATATTGAACATTAAAAGGTCCCCGAATTTTCAGAGCTAAAGCAATTTTTTTAGTATTTTCTTCAATTACACTAATTACATCTTCAGAAACCGTTTGGGGGGGAATTGTCATAGTTGCATCCCCACTGTGTATTCCTGCATTTTCTATATGCTCTACGATTGCTCCAATTAACACGTTAGAGCCATCACAGATACCATCACATTCTATCTCTCTTGCATTAGTGAAAAATTTAGTAATTACAATAGGATATTCCCTAGAAACGGAAGCTGCAAGATCAAGTGTATCTCTGAGGGTTGTTTCATCGTAACATACTCTCATGGCAGCTCCACTTAATACATACGAAGGTCTAACAAGTACAGGGTAACTTACATTCTTTGCAAAATTTAGTGCTTCTTCTTTATCCGTTAAAGCACTCCATTGAGGTTGTTTAATATTGAGCTGATCTAGTAATGCACTAAATTTACTTCTATCTTCTGCCATATCTATTCTTGAACCATGGGTCCCAAGTATTTTTAGATTAGTTTTCCTAAAGAATTCAGAATACTTTGTAATTTTTGCGGCTAAATTATTTGCTATTTGTCCCCCTGCTGATACGACTATTCCCTCTGCTTTTTCAAGTTCACATATATCAAGCACTCTTTCCCCAGAAATTTCATCAAAGTAGAGCTTATCACTTACGTCGTAGTCGGTAGACACCGTTTCTGGATTATAATTAATCATAATGGCTTGGTCCACGCCCAGCCTCTTAATTCCCCATAAACAATTAACAGATCCCCAATCAAACTCGACAGAAGCTCCAATACGATATGTACCAGAACCTAAAACAATAACTTTTCTAAGATTAGAATTATTTTCTTGCTGAAAATCTATGTCATGTTCAGTAGCGCTATATGTAAGGTATAAATAGTTAGTTATTGCTGGCCACTCTGCTGCTAAAGTATCGATCCTTTTCACATATGGATGAATTCCTAATTTTTTTCTCAGTTGTCTCACAAATATTGTATTGATCCCCATGATCTTACCTATTTGTCCGTCAGAGAATCCATATCTTTTAGCTCTTTCTAACAAATAAATTTTTTCTGAATCTGGAGATTCTAGTAAGTCAAGGCTTTCAATGTTCCGTTCTATATCTATAATATTTTTTAATTTATGAAGAAACCATTTATCCACTCTTGAGAGACGATAGATTTCATCAATTGAAATCCCTCTTTTAATTGCTTCAGCAATTCTAAATACTCTTAAGTCTGTAGGGTTTCTTAATGCATATTTTAATTCATTTATATCTTCAATTTCTTCCAAATCATTAGCTACAAAACCTTTCATCCCAATGTCAAGCATTCTTATTGCCTTTTGTAGAACCTCTTCAAAAGTTCTACCAATTGCCATAACTTCCCCTACACTTTTCATCTGAGAGCCTAATCTTCGATCTACTTTTTGGAATTTTATAAGATCCCATCTTGGAAATTTGAGAACTAAATAATCTAATGCCGGTTCGAAGCATGCTGTAGTAATTCCGGTAATTTTGTTTTTTAACTCAGGTAAGGTATATCCTATTGCAAGTTTTGCTGCTATATATGCCAAAGGATATCCTGTCGCTTTAGAAGCTAATGCTGATGATCTAGAAAGGCGAGCATTTACCTCAATCGCTCGGAATTCTTTTGAAAAAGGATCTAAACCATATTGAATATTGCATTCCCCAATAATACCAAGGTTACGAATAACCCTTATTGAAGCTGAACGGAGCATTTGGTACTCTTCATTAGTAAGTGTTTGACTTGGGCTTATTACTAATGATTCCCCGGTGTGAATACCCACTGGATCAAAATTCTCCATATTACAGTTAATAAAACAATTATCCTCAGAATCCCTTACTACTTCATATTCAATTTCTTTCCAACCCCAGATACTTTCTTCAATAAGAATTTGATTTATCCTTGATTGAGCTAAACCTTTTTTTGCCATTCTTTCAAATTCTTTCATGTTATTAACTATTCCTGATCCTCTTCCACCTAAAGTGTAGGCTACTCGGAGCATACACGGAAATCCGATTTCTTCAACCGCTTTCAAAGCATCTGTATAGGAACTTACAGCTTGACTTTTACAGACTTTAACTTCAGAACTTTCCATTGCTTTAACAAACAAATCACGGTCTTCAGTTGCCTCGATGGCTTCTATTGGTGTTCCTAGCACTCTTACATTATATTTTTCTAAAATACCGGCTTCTTTTAATTCAACTCCTACATTCAAAGCTGTTTGACCACCGAAAGATAATAAAATTCCGTCAGGTTTTTCCTTTTTAATCACTTCCTCTACATATTTAACGTTGATAGGCAATAAGTAAACATGATCAGATAACTGAGGATCAGTTTGAATCGTAGCTATATTAGGGTTTATTAAGATTGTTTCAATTCCTTCTTCCTTTAAAGCTTTAAGTACTTGAGAACCACTATAATCGAATTCACCTGCTTGACCAATACGAATTCCACCAGAACCAACCACAAGTGCCTTTTTAATACTTCTATCAAGTGGTATTGCTATCTCAGCTCCATTATTTCAATAAATTTATCAAACAAATATAAGGAGTCTAGTGGACCAGGACATGCTTCTGGGTGGAACTGAACTGCAAAAATGGGTTTGGTTTCATGAATTAATCCCTCATTTGAATTGTCATCAATATTCCGCAAAAATTCTTTAAATCCCCCTATTTCAAAATCTTTCACACAAAACCCATGATTTTGTGAAGTAATATAACAATGATTAGTCTCAGTATTTATTACTGTCTTATTCCCCCCTCTATGCCCGTATTTAAGTTTGTAGGAGGATCCTCCTGCAGCTATACCGATTATCTGGTTTCCTAAACAAATTCCAAAAGTTGGGATATTATTCTTAATTAAACTTTTACAAACTTCAATAGCTCCCTTGTACATTGCAGGATCTCCTGGACCATTGGATACGAAAACCCCATTTGGCCGATATTTCATAATTTGATCATAGGAATAATTATAGGGAACAATTATTATATCAATTCTTCTTTGTGCAAAGTTACGTAATATATTCAGTTTAACACCCATATCTAAAACAACTACTTTGCCTATGGGATTAGGTTGACTGTAAACCTTTACATCTTTCGTAGAAACTTCACTCGAAAGGTGTCTTAAGTTTGGATCTTCTGCTTTTTCAACTTCCTTTCTTAAGAAGTCAATATTTATGTCTTCTCCTGATTCAAAAACAGCAAGTAAACCCACTTGAACACCCTCTTCTCTAAGGATTTTTGTGATAGCTCGGGTATCAATCCATTCGATTCCGGGTATTCCTTCCTCGCGAAGGAAAACATCTAGCGTCTTTACACTTTGATAATGACTAGGGTGTTTACAACACTCATTAACCACAAAACCTGTAACTTTTATTGAGTCTGATTCAAAATATTTAAGAATACCATATTTATCTTTTTCCCATGCGGGAACACCATAATTCCCAACGAGAGGATGAGTCATTGTTACAATCTGACCTTGATAGGAGGGATCTGTTAGTGTTTCGTTATAACCCGCACCTGTCATAGTGTTAAAAACTAGTTCCCCTGTTACTATTTTTGAGGCTCCAAATCCAATTCCTTCGAGATATTTTCCATTTTTAAACATTAAAACTGCTGGTCTTTCCTTCTTATACAACATTTACAAAACTGATATATCCATCTCATACATTCTTAAAACAAAAATAGATAGTTATATCTTTTAAGATTGATTATTAACGAGTTAAATAAACTATAACAGTTATGTCAATTTTCAATTACAACCATTAAATCAACATAATCTTTATTTAAATTTACTTAGAGTTGGTCCGTAGATAATTTTTTCTCGAGATCTAAAGTACGAATAAATTCTTCTTGAGTTTTTCTAATTCCTTCTAAAATTGGATTAAAATCGAGGGATTCAAAATTTTTCCACCAGGTATAACTCTCAGTTTTGATGTTGTCTAATTCTTTTGAGTTTTTAGTAATTATTATCTTTCTATCTAAAAGATAAGAAGGATCTATAATCTCCTTATCATTTTCTTCAATTCTTTTTAAGTTTTGGAGCATGCATTCGAGTAAATCATCATAAAAGAGCAGCGGGATATATTTAATAACGCGAGTCTGAGTTTCTAAACCGTTTTTGATTGATCCTTTGTCTATACTATCTGAAAAGCCCACATTTGAAAAATCGAATATTTCTATATCTATTAATTCTGGATGATATTCTGTTTCTTTTGATCTTTTAAATTTCCTATAATAAGTCATGTCTTTAATTTTATACATCCTCGCGTTTTCTTGCTCTCCCTTTATTTCTACAAGAATGTTATTCTGTTCCATTCGTTTCCTACAAATATCAGACACTAATTGACAATAAGCTTTCGCTGCTTCTGTAAGATCCTCATTGAGGATTTTAGCTTTTATAATGTTATGCAGATAAGCTCTTAGAAAAGCTGAGAAATCTTCTTCTAAGGTAGGAAGATTCGCATATAGAAATTTTGTAAATTTCCACCATTGTGACACCCGTACATGTGTTAAAGAGAGGAAAAATTTCTCACGCGATCGCAATTCAGTAAAATAAAACAACTTTTCAAATCCATGTTGAAGAAATGGGAGTGGATCAATTATAGCTGTTTGATCTTCAGTAATCGGAAATGAAATTGGTTCTCTAGGCCGTAATAAAACGGAATTTTCACCATTAAATACTCGATCAACCCTCATAGGCAGTGGCATTATTGGATTGTTACCTACAGAGGTGATTAAGTTTGCTAAATTTGGTTTATTTATGTTTGAATAATCGGGAGGGAAAATATCAATAAAAAAGAAAAAGGGCGCTGCATCAAACTTATAAGTTTTAAATTTATTAATCGGTTTTATAGTAATCACCAGATAAAGATAATCTATATCTTTGTAATTAATAGTTTTTAATACAATAGAGGAAAATATTAATTTTATCTTAAGTTAATGATTTTAATTCATTATTGTCGAGAAAATTTAACACATTAGAGAACAAACTAGGTGATAAAAAAATTAACCTAAACGAGGAAGTTGAGAAGATTCTGTTAGATCAAGGTGCTATTAGCGTTGGATTTGCTACTAAAAAAACGCTTGAAGGAGGACCTCCTACTACGGATATGACTTATATTCTACCAGAAGCTGAAACTGCGATCTGTTTTGCCGTTCCATTGGATAAACCAAAAATACGTTCTTTTTTAGGAAAAGAACTTCCTAGAGGACATTTTGACCACGTTATTGATAATGGTAATGTGTATTTAAAAGCATATAAATATGCAAAAGTAACATCTGACTTTTTAGAAGAGAAGGGATATAAATCAGCTCCAGTCATTAATAATTTCAAATATCGCGAGGATGTCCAAAATTGGAGAACGAAATTACCTCCCCCTCTTGCTTTGAGACTGGTAGCTGCCCGTTCAGGAGTTGGTTCAATTGGATGGTCTGGAAATATTTTAGTCAAAGGTTACGGTGCAGCTGTTTTGTTAGGAGCCCTTGTAACTTCTGCGAAATTAAAACCTACTGAATCTATACCCCCTGAGGAATCTCCCTGTGATAAATGTAAACTTTGTGTTAACGTTTGTGCTTATAGAATGTTTGATAAAAATGAAGAGGATTCCTATACTCTTGGTGAAAATACATTTTCATTTTCAAAACGTAATAATGTCTCTCGATGTTATACTGTTTGTGGAGGATCATCGGGGTTAGATAAGACAAAAAAATGGTCCACATGGTCTCCAGGACGAACCCCTTATCCTGAAAAAGAAATAGATGCGGATAAAACATTTGCTCACCTTTTTTCTCATCCCATTAAAAATTCACGGGTTGTAGGAGAAGAGGGGAGTTATGCAGAATCTGAGTTATTACATGACAAAGTTGCCCAAGAATATATATCATCAGGAGAAATTGCATCAAATACTATCACTGAGAATTTTACATTAACATGTGGAAATTGTCAGTTAATTTGTTGGGGTGATCACGATGAAACCGTTGAAAACTATCGTATATTAACAAATTCAGGTTGCATTGTGACAAAAGAAAATGGAGAGAATATAATAGTCTCTAAGGAAGAAGCAGATGAACTTGAAAAATCTGGAAAAATTGCTGATCCGTATGTAGAAACCTCTGAAAGACGCCAATATGTAGAAAATATCGTTGTTGATATCTTTAAAAAACTTAGAAAAGAACAAGCATGAGCTGTTTATAATTTTATAGCATGTCTACTGAAGCTCCACATTCTACTGAAAACAGTAGAATAATATTTCTGTCTATACAAAATAAAAACTAAAAATAAAAATTATAATTGCTAGTTTAAAATTCCTAAAAGTTTTGCGGCGTTATTACCCAAAATTGCTTCGACTTCCTTTTCTGTGAATTTTATCCTTTTAGGTGCGTCCTTTGGAAGGTTTTTAATAAGTTGAATATACTTCTTGGTTGGGATAGCTATATCATATATGGGGCCATCTGAAGCGAACATAACTTTTTCCAATCCTGCGTAGTCTATCAAATCTCTTAATTCTTTACAGAATAATTCGTATTTACCAAACGCATAGGCTTGCCACATTGCCATATCCCCATATAAGTTCGGATAAAATGCTGCAAGCGCTGCCCACTCCCTCCATTTGGGTGCACTCCCCATATGAGCACCTATGATCTTTAGATTTGGAACTTTATTTGATGTTTCAGAGAGTAATATCGGCTCAGTATATTTACACTGGGCAGGAGGTCCTAATGGTCCTGTATGAGTGAGTAGAATACCTCCCTTTTTTTCTAAATATTTCAAAATTTTGATTGATTCTGGGCTATTTGGATCGTATCCACTATCGCAATGGTACTTCAACCCTTTCATCCCATACTCTTCAAAACTTTGCTTTAACATGTCTAATGCATTTTCTCTCCTTGGATCAATACCTGCAAAAGCCATTAAACGATCGGGATATTTATTTGCTATGTCAGCAATTCTTTTATTACCCATCTGAGCGGTTTCTTGTGTCGTCGCATAGTCCATATTGTCCACGGTATTTACGCACGTGAAATCAATACCCGCATCATTCATCCAGTTGATTATTTTTTCTCCAGTAATATCTGGATATCGTTCAGTAGCTCTCCGGGCTAAGGTTTCTTCATCGATATTTACTCCCGCTGCTTTAGCTAATCTAGCTTGTTCTCCCATATGCCCTAATATATCCTCATATTTTATCGGAGACGTGATTAGGTGATAATGTACATCAATAATCATTTTATTTTTACCTCTTCAATTTATCATATTCCTATTGTATTATTTCGCTTTTGATTTAATAAATTCTTTATCTTTTTTGATAAAGTAAACCCATGCGTTTCGAGACATTAAACAAAAATCATCCTTACCAATCTTTTCAAGCAGTTTAATCCTCATCTTTCTCCCTTCGATATTTTCAGGTTCAGCTTGGATTAAGACATCTAAAATTTCTAATGCTAACTGAGCCTGATCTTGATCTAAGAGTTCTTGAGCTCTTTCTAAAATTTTACTAGGATCTCCGATGAGTTTGTTAAGCTCCCCCATGACTTCTTTTTCCGGCCTAGGTAAGAGATGGGCAGGATTACCGTCAAAATAGCCGTGGTACCATCTATACACGTTAAATACAAAAAATTCGGGTCGCGAATAGTTTGCTCGAAGAAAAAGGCTTTTCATTAAGTGATCTGGCACTTTTATTTGATGGATCATCTCGCTTATATGAGTTCCCTTATTGATATGATCGACGACTTGATCATGGAGAGAACGAATGACTTCGATGTTATCACTTATAGCTTTCATAGCATTTTCACCTTCAATAAAAGTCCCACCTCCACCGTAGAAAATATATTTTGGATTTACTTCCCTAACTCTTTCTAATTCTTTTGCCCAATCTAAAGCGAATCGGGTTGGTTTCCATGGATTACCTATATTAGGAAAACTACCGATCATTAGATCTCCTATGAAAGCAGCATCAAGTTCAGGAACATATACCCAGACCGCATCGTCGGTTTCTGCTCTCGCTGAGTGAAGTTCAAACGTTTTATCCCCTAAGGTAAAAGTCATATCTCCTAAAAATGTTTTGGTAGGGTAAATATTATCGAATTTTGTAATAACTTCTGGGAATCCAAACTGTTGAGCATCTTTCCTAGCTTTATAGGGGGCTAACATTTGATATTTATCAAATCGATCAGGGAGGTATTTACTTGCTATAATTTCCGGGTGATCATCCATGAAAACATTCGCACCACGTACGTGATCAATGTGTCCATGTGTATAGATTATATACTTAATTTTGTCTTTAATTTGTTCTCGAACCTTCTTAGCCCAACCCCTCGACAGCAATGTATCTATAAGGACAACACCATCGGTTGTTTGAATCCATCCACAACTAGCTAATGGGGCTTTAACAGTATGTACATCTTTAATGGGATTATCATAAACAACATTAGGTGCAAGTACATTAATAGGTTTCAATTTTTCATCTTGAGACATAAGTCTAACCTTGATTTAAATTAATAACAATAAAAAAATAAAAAAAAAAACTATTTCATATCAACAAATTTTCCGCTTCTGAACAGATCGCATGGTTTAAGGTATTCTTTACCCATTTTTTCAGAGAATTCGTCCAATAGTTTAACGAGTCCTTCCCAGTTTTGGATACCATATTCAAAAGGGCCAGGTGCATTCATACCAGCCATATTAGCATCATCGATTATTTTCCAACCAGACGCAATGCCTTCTTCTAAAATTCTACATCCTTCATTAAGCTGGATAGCAAGAAATACTCCGGGATTTACTAGTCCTGCCTTATCAATTTTAGAGAAGTCAGGCTGTGGTCGTCCTTTGGTCCAATCATAGAAACCTTGTCCTGATTTTCTCCCATGCTTTCCTTCATTAAACATTTTAGTGATAACTTTTCCAGGTCTAAAATTTTCATGAAGAGTCTCGGCATAATAATTGCGTACATGATACCCTGTATCAATCCCCGTATAGTCTGAAAGAACGAGGGGAGACATTGGACCACGACTTCCAAAATCAGCATCTAAAGATTCAAAAGTAATTCCCTTTTCTAAGCAAGTATCAAGAAGATAATTCATATAGATACCGCCTGGAGCATTCAACCTATTTACGATAAACCCTGGTCGATCTTTTAAGACCTTTGCTACAAATCTATCTCCTCTAAGACAGGGTAGGCTCTCACTATATTTCATACCAATTTCCATTGCTTCTTCGGAAGATTTTTCACCTGCAATGACTTCTACTAGCCTCATTAAAGGAGCAGGATTGAAAAAGTGAATCCCGATGCATTTATCTGGTCTATTTGTGGCTGTAGCCATTTCAGTAATAGACATTGTTGAAGTGTTTGAAGCAATTATAGCATGAGCAGGAGCATTTTCATCACAGACCTTAAAAAGCATCTTCTTTACATCCATATCCTCAACAACAGCTTCTACTATAAGATCAGCATCCTTTACCGCGGAAGCAAGGTCTAAACTAGTCTTCATACGAGCTATAGTTTCATCTGCTTTTAAGACACCTTTAGTCTCGAGTTTTTTCAATCCTCCTTCAATACCGGCTACCGCTTTATCAATAACTTCTTGTGAAATATCGACAAGAGTTGTGGTATATCCTGCCATTAAGGATATCTGAGCAATTCCATTACCCATTAAGCCTACGCCTATAACAACTATATTCATTATATTTCCTCCTTTTTATTTTTATATTTTGAATAAAAAATATATTAAAAAAAATTAATTAAAAATGTATTGCTTATTTTAAAAATCCATAAGCATTTCGAACTCGTTTTTCTGCATCTCCTACAATATCATCGACGATCTTCTTCACATTTTCTAAGCTTTGTATGACTCCGATGCTTTGACCTAATAGTACAGCTCCAGATTTAACGTCTCCCGTATATGCTGCCTCATACGCTTTTCCTTCTTTTATTATATCCGCAGGGGACATTTCTTTTTCTTCAGCCATTTTCGCTTCTTTATCAGCTACAAGTCCATGATGTAAGGAATATTCATTTTTCCATAGGCGTATTGGCCCTAAAGCACCTGTGACTAACACAGTGTCTTGAGCTTTTGCAGGAGGAACCACGCTTTTGTATTCATTACCAAACTCACTTTCGTTGGATGCAATGAATCGTGAACCCATTGCTATAGCGCCTGCACCCATAGCTATAGCTGCAGCAAGCCCCTCACCAGTTGCAAAACCGCCACATGCGACTACAGGAAAATCAGGATGTTTCTGCATTACTTGTTGTAATAAGACTAATGAACTCACTTTTTCATATGATTGATGTCCTCCACCTTCACCACCAGTCACAACTAATCCATCAACGTTTGAAGCAACACACTTATCAGCAAGCCATAATGCCGGAGCTACGTGAAAGTGTTTTATTTGTGAACCACTTTCCTTCAATTTTTGATAATCCTTTGACGAGGGTAAGGTTTTTGAAGATCCCGCACTCGTAATAGCATAAACACACTGCTCTTTTACTCTTTGATTTTCCATAATGAATTTAGGAATTTCCGTAACTAAACGTTGAGCATCAAGTTCCCTACGAGAAGTCCTTATATTAAAACCGAATGGCTTATCTGTATGCTCTACAACGTATATCATATTTTCTTTCAGTATATCAACGGGATTTTTACCCTTCTGATAATCTGAAATCAGAGCGCTATGGCTTAAGACACCAAGCCCACCTGCTTCTGAAACTGCGATAGTGAGTTCCGTAGTGTAAAACGGACCCATCGGTGCAGCAATTATTGGATGCTTAATCCCAAGCATCTTGGTTATGTTTGTTTCTAATACCATTTTTTTCACTCTATAATAATTCTGAATTTATATTCTTAATAAATTATATAGAGAAATTATTTGCAATGTAAATATTTTACTTTCAATTTGGAACTTAAAACATTCTTTTATTAAAATAATCAATAATTTGAGAAAAAAATAGGGGAAGATTATCTGTTTTACTTTCACTAAGTTGGAGTAAATATTTAAATACGCAATGTCAAAGGAACAGGAACATTCAACTATTCGTCCAATTCGACTATTCAACCCCGACTTGTGTTAGTCATTGATTAATACTAATATTAACATTAAGTATATCGAAATTTTTTTCTATGTTTTAATTGAGAAAAATTATTATAGTTTTCGAGCTAATTTTAAACAATTACGAGATATGAATTTAATTTCTAAAACGAGTTGAATTTGATGGAAAAAATAAATGAAAAATTAACTGTTGTAATCTATGGGATTGGTGGAATAGGAGCAACTCTTGGAGGATGGCTGACTCAAAATTATGATAAAGTGTACTTATTGGCTCGTGGTGATAATGCTAAGGCACTAAAGAGTAACGGCTTAATTCTTAAAAATATAGTTAGCGATAATATTGAAACTATTAAAGTAAATGTAATTGAAGATCTAAATGAAATCCCAAATGTAGATGTTGTTGTAATCACCGTTAAAAATTACGATTTAGAAGAGGTAGCGATGGATATTTCCGATAAATTAGGAGATAGTCCTACAGTCGTAGGTTTACAAAATGGGTTTGAGAATCAAAAAGTATTACCAAAATATTTTACGAAAATTGTGTATGCTGTTGTCGTTCAATCTGGGTGGAGTGAGGAACCTGGAAAATTTGGAACCAGGGGAAAAGGACACCTAACTCTTGGCACTCCCGAAAATCAAAATCTTGAAATTACAGAAAAGATTGCTAAAATTTTAAACCTTGGAATTTCAACGATGACTACTCAAGAATTTCAAGACGCCGCTCATTCAAAATTAATAATTAACCTTTCAAATGCAACTTTTACCCTAATAAGTTCAGAACTCAAAGATGATGATGCAATTTTCAAGCTTTGGAATATTTTTATGAATGTATACATTGAAGGTGTGGAGGTAGTAAAAGCAGCGGGGTATAAAGAATATAGGTTAAAGGGGTTACCTTCTTGGGATGTAATGGCATTAGGTAGAAATCTTGATAAAAACACGGCAATCAATAATTTCGGTCGAAATCTTAAATACTCATGGTTCAACAGCATGGCTCAAGACATGATTCATCGAAAAAAGAACCAATCCGAGCTTGATTCGCTAACGGGATATTTAATAAATTTAGCAGATTCATTAGAAATTAAGATTCCTTATAATAGAATGATCTATAAGCTCAGTAAGGAGCAATTTAAAAAGGTTCCTTACCAGCCTTTACCAGTAGAGGTTGTTTGGGAAAAGATTATTGATGAACTAAACAGAAAATAATATTAATCTTAAACAAATACCTACTACATATAATTATTAAAGGGGATATTAAGAAATGAGTGAAATTAAAGGTACTCGAATTTTGGGTGCTCCACAAGCTAGATTTACAAATCCTATAAAAGATGTTCATACGGCGGTTTTACCAATAGCAGGATGTGCATGGGTAGAAACTACCGAGGGTGTTGTACTTATTGATGCAATTGCAAGGGTTGATGTAGGAAGGGAAGTATTTAAAAAGATTGAAGGAAAGATTAAATATATTATATATACTCATGGTCATGGTGATCATGTAGGTGGTACAGCTGCTTACTTAAAGGACAACCCCGAGATTATAGCCAGCAAGTATTTACCAGATCGGTTAGATAAATATAAAATGCTAGCACCTTACAGAGCCCATATTACAGCAGTTCAATTTAATATTCCGGAAATTGTTAGGGCTCCTGAATTTGTGTATCCCACTAAAACATTTTTAGGAGATATGACAATAACCCTTGGAGATAAAACATTTGAGCTTCACGCTGTTCGAGCAGAAACGGATGATGCAGTGTGGGTGTATGTTCCAGAACTTAAAGCTGCATTTATAGGAGATCTTATCATTGCGGGTCTGCCAAATGTAGGTAATCCCTGGAAACCCACTCGGTTCGCGTTGAATTGGGCAAGAGCTTTAGAAGAGGTAAGAGCTCTTAATCCTGAGCTTTTGTTTTGTAATGGTGCTGGTTATTATTATACAGGAGAGAAAGCACTAAAGATTTTAGATTATAACATAGAAGCAATACATTCTCTTCATGATCAAGTAATCGAACACATCAATAAAGGAACCCACATTACTGAAATGATTCACGAAATTAAATTACCAGATCACCTCGCAAAAAACCCGTACTTAAGACCACTATATTCGAGAATTGAGTTTTTTGTATTTAATGTGTATCGCTGGTATCATGGCTATTTTGACGGTAATCCGGCCCATCTCTTACCTAGACCAGAAAAAGAAGTCAAGAGAGAACTTAACAAACTTATTGGAGACTCTGAGAAAATTATTAAAAGAGTTACGGAACTATTGGATCAAGATCAAGCCCAGTTAGCATTAGAAATCTTAGATGTCTTAATTCAAGCAGATCCTGAAAATATTGAAGGAAGAAAGACTAGAATTAAACTCCTTGAAAAGCTTGGTAAAGAAGATTATTGTTTAATGTCTCGTAATGCTTGGGTTTATTACATAGATAAAGACAAAAAATTTCTCAAAAATAAGGGAGAATTATAAATTAAATTTTTAATAAAGTGAATAAACTTGAACCTAGAAAAGAGCATTAATCAATATCCCAAAGAGTTAATTACTATTGAAAAAATAATGGACGACTCTCTTGAAACGACAAAAGTTATAACAATTATAAACGATGAATTTGAAGAAGACGCAGTCAAGACGGCCATATCTTTCATGGATAACTTTAACAATCAAGATAATAGAGGATGTTCAAATGCCTGTAATTTTCCTCATGCTCGTGTTGGGAAAGGTGGGAGGTTAGTCGTCACTGAAAAACCTCCAATTCAAAACGAAGAGTTTTTCGAGTGGTTTACAAATGTATACGGTTGGAATCATAGTTGTTGGGATTATCGACAGGTTATTCAAAGTGACCTAAATAAAGTACATCTCCAAGTCCAATTTTCACGATATCGAGCAGATGGTAGTAGAATTGGTGTTTTTCCTTCCCTTTGGGTTATTACAAATCAAGATGGGCATTGGGGTATAAAAATGCGGTCAAGTTTTGCACCTTAATTCCAAATTTTATACATCATATTCTTTTATAAATTGAGAAAGGTAAAAAAGAACCATTTTTATTCCTATTCCTAATTATAGTATATATAAAACATATCATTAGACATCGCGAAAAATTAAAATTATAGATAGAGGTAGGATGCTGAAATGGGTTTAGTTAATGGTGGGGCCTTATTTGGTAAGGCTTTAGTAAATGAAGGTATTGAAAAGGCATTTGTTCTGGTCGGTGGACACATAATGCCCATCCTCCATGGTATGCGGAATGAGGGAATTGAGATCACCGATATGCGTCATGAATGTGCTGCTATGTATGCGGCTATTGCATGTGCACGTGCTTCAGGGAAACCCGTCGCTGTCGTAACTACAGCAGGTCCGGGTGTTTTAAATACAGTTGCGGGAATGCTCGAAGCACAAGGGTGTTGCATGCCGATCATCCTTATTGGTGGTGCGGCTTCTATGGATGGTATGAAGAGGGGCGAGCTTCAGGACCAACCAACGCTGAATGTTCAAGAAACCTGTTCAAAGTGGGCCCACAGAATCACCAATACTACCAGTATACCGTATTTCGTAGCAATGGCACTTCGTCACGCAATGGATGGAACACCAGGATCTGTATATCTCGAAGCTCCTGTAGATATTGTGCATGGGGAGGTAGACGAAGAAAAAGTTGAATTCCCCGTTAATTCTCGAGCGAAGGCGATGCCTGGTGGTGATTCAAAGTTGATCGAATCAGCTGCAAATCTTCTTGTTAATGCTAAGCGCCCGGTGGTAATAATTGGAGATGGAGCGCGATTTAGCATTGGTGATCATGCAGGTGATATTACTGCTCTTTCGGATTATTTAAAAATGCCTATAAATGTTAGAGGTTCTGCTTGCAAGGGACTATTCGGAAATGAATATGAAAACTTGTTGCTCAGATCAGGAGGACTCTTACAAGCTGACGTAGTGCTGAGCTTGGGAGTTCGGTTTGACTTTGGCATCGGTTATGGAAGAATTTTTCAACTTGATACCGATATTATCCAAGTACATACGGATTCAAAGCAAATAGGCTTCAACCTCAGAGCAGACATTGGTATCATAGGAGGAGTTGGTGCTGTGGCAAAAAAAATACTAGATATTGTTAAAGCTAAAAGAGATAAACCGATAGCTGTTTCTTGGACTAGTCAACCGAAAACCAGTGTTCCTGAGAGTTTACCAGAAAGGTTTTACACAGAAGGAAGCCCTGTTCACCCATCACGTTTGGTAGCTGAAGTTGTGAAATTTCTTGATGGGGAAGGTGCGGATTGGGATTTTGTACTTGATGGTGGTGATATTTCTGTTCATATGTTCGACTCTGGAGCCATGTTAGCCCATCGTTCCGGTCAAATTCATACTGGTAGTCCTAATGGTATGATCGGTATGGGACCAGGTCAAGTCGTAGGAACGTGGATTGTAAATCGCAAACCGGTATTGCTACTCACAGGCGATGGTAGTTTTGGTTTCTATTCCATGGAAATGGATACGATGGCAAGACTAGGGATTCCTGCGGTAGTTGTGATTTCTAATGACGGAGCCTGGGGGATGATTCGGTTGGATGAGAAACACAATACCCCCGAAGAAGTAGAAAGCTATGGTCATTGTAATACGGAACTCATCGATGCTCAAGGTAAAATCCGGGCTTATGAATTAATGGTAGCAATGTGGGGTGGACATGGTGAGATGGTTTGCGATCCTGAAGAGATTATACCCGCTATTAAACGAGCAGCAGCCAATGGTAAACCGTCGATTATCAACGTTGAAGTAGACCGGGAAGTTTTATCGTCCTGGACCCAAAGAACTGCTGATGCTGCCGCCCAACGGTCAAAAAAATAAATATCTAATTATCTATTATATTTCTTATTTTGTTCAAATGCATTAAGAATATTATTAATTAAACGTTTCACCCTCGATTGGAAATAATATAACCTTTATTATTTAAATTTCATTAAAGATTGGTAATCAATTAACAAAGATGATATTGATTTATAATGATACAAACAAAATTCCAAGAAATAATAGGGACAAAATATCCCATAATTCAAGCAGGTATGGGTCCTTACGCTACAACTAAACTCTGTATAGCCGTAGCTAAAGAAGGTGGACTAGGTTTGATATCAACAATCGGTATGGCAGGTCCAGATGTGAATTTTATACCTGAAGAAGATCGAAAACTTGATTTTGGAGTTGGTGGAAGTCCAAAAAATGTCCTCAAACAAACAATAAGATATGTTTATGAGAAACTAAGTGATTTTCCTAAAGCTAAATTCGGTGTTAATATACCAATTGCTAAAGAATTTACTATGGTATCACGACAGTTTATGAAAGCAGTTATCGAAGTATTTGAAGAAACCCCTGAAGTGAAGAAGCAATTAAAGGTTATGGTTACATCTGCAGGGGATCCTCTACCTTGGGCTATAGATGCAAAGGAAAAAGGATCAAAAAGAGCATTTCTTGAGGTTAAGAAAGAATTACCTTCAGTAGTATGGTGTCAAGTCTGCCCTAATGTGAGAGGGGCAAAAAGAGCTGAAAGATCGGGAGTAGATGTTATTATTGCTTCAGGAAGAGAAGGAGGTGCTCATTGCGCTTGGAGAGATACATCCTCAATGGTCCTTCTCCCCGAAGTAGTGAGGACTGTCAATCTACCTGTAGTTGGAGCAGGAGGGTTTGCTGATGGGGCATCTTTAGCCGCAGCTCTTGCTTTAGGAGCAATGGGAGTTCAGATGGGAACCCGTTTCATTGCAACTCAAGAAGGTGATTTTGAGCAAATGTGGAAGGAGCAACTCGTAAAGGCCACTGAATTCGATACAATTGTTGGAAGAGGAATATTTGGTCCAATGAGATTTTTAATTAATCGTGCGTCTCTTGAAGTTATAGATGAAACTATAAAAGGTGCTTCAGATTTGTATCGCGGAAAACCATGTCCTTCAACAGATGAAATTCGTATTTTAGAAGAACGAGGTTTCAGAAAATTAGTAGATGAGGATGAGAATGCAAGCCTTATGAACGCGGGTGTTGTAACAGGTAGAATTCATTCAATCCCAACTGTTCATGAGTTAATTCAAAGTATTATGACTGAAGCAGAAGAAATTATTGTAGGAATGTCAGAAAATTTAATAAAAAAAGAAAATCCAATAGTAGAGTGAGAAAAAAAAAATGAAAGAATTAAAAGAATGTGTAGTAGTTGATGCCGTTAGAACACCAATAGGAAAATCAGGGCGTGCCCAAATGAAGAAAGTTGGTGGAGCATTTAGGGAATGTTCGGCTCAGGACATGTTGGCTACAGTTTTAAGATCGATAGTAGATAGGACAAAAGAAAAATATCCAAATTTTGATCCTAAAGAAATTGAAGATTTACAGGTGGGTTGTCTATCCCAATTCGGAGAACAAGGAGGTAATATCGCAAGGATAGCAATATTGCTAGCAGGATTACCTGATGAAATAGCAGGAGCAACAGTCAATAGGTACTGCAATGCAGGTCTTCAAGCAATTAATACTGTAGCTAACGCAATTAGAGTTGGTGATGGTGATATTTGCCTAGCCGCTGGAGTTGAATCAATGACACATTATGCGATGGGTTCAGATTTAAATATTACTAGGCAGGTTAAGAAATATCCGATGATAATGTCTCCAGGATGGGCTAATGAACCACTAAGAAGTATAGTACCTCAGGGTGTATCTGCAGAGTTAATTAACGACAGGTATGGTTTTACTAGGGAAGAACTGGATAAGTTTGGTGTTTGGAGCCATCAAAAAGCAACGAAGGCAATGAGAAATGAAGAAGAGTATTATAACCGTGTAGTTCCAGTTACCTTTGAAAAAAGACACACAGACGAAAATATGCACCAAATAAAAGATGAATCTGGAAAACAAATTGTCGAAGAGGTTACAGTTACAAAAGATCAGACAATACGAGAAGTTTATTTAGATGACCCAGAGAAAGGTTGGGAGATGATTAGTAGTTTGAAACCCGTTTTCAGACCACCTGAAAAAGGTGGTAAGGTAACTGCTGGAAATTCTTCGCAAATAGTCGATGGAGCAGCAGCAACTTTATTAATGTCTCGAGAAAAAGCTGATGAATTAGGTATAAAACCAATGGCCAGAATACTTTCAACAGCTGTAGCAGGTGGTGACCCTATTATCATGCTTTTAGCACCAATTCCCGCCATGAGAAAGGCATTAGATCGAGCAGATCTCACAATAGATGATATGGATGTAATCGAGCCAAATGAAGCTTTCGCAAGCCCATGTTTAGCATTTGCTAAAGATTTTGGTTATGAATTTGATGATCCTCGAGTTAATCCTACTGGTGGTGCAATTGCTATAGGTCATCCCATCGGTGCAAGTGGAGTAGTCTATTTTAATGAAATGGTGCACTATATGAAAAATAATAAGAAGAAGTATGGTGTACAATTAATGTGTGGCGGCTTCGGTGTAGGAATTGCCACAGTAGTTGAAGCTCTTTAAATTAATAATTAAATATCTATTTTTTTTACTCTTTTTATTAGTTTGGGAGTATTGAAAGTATTAGATAATAATATATAGAAATTAAAAAAAAAATTTCTTAGGATTTTAGATTTAAATTTATTTACTCAAACCTTCATATAAAGCCGTTATTAATCCTAAGGATCGAGGATCTCCGACTATTACCATACTCATTTGGTTCATAACATAGGATAAACTAAGTTTGTTATCTAAATCCATCACTACCATACTGCCTCCTGCTCCACCCCACCATATAGTATTAGGGCTTGGTAAGGGAATTTCTTTACTCGGAAGGCCAAAGCCAATCCCAAAACGGATAGGCATCATCAAAACAAGATCTGGGGTGTAGCTTTGCTCCTCCATAGCTTTTTTAATTGTTTCCATTTTTAAAAGTTGAATATTATCTACCCCACCCCCACATGCAATTGCAGATGCGATTCTTGCCACTGATCTTGCATTACCATGTCCTCCCGCTGCAGGGATCTCCGCAGCACGCCATTCTCGCGTCTTTATTTTTTCAATATCTATAACAGGATTAGTAAACACACGACTAAAAAAGGACTGGGGATCCATTTCAAAATACCCAGGCTCTCCTTTTTGAGGAAGATCATAGGAAATTAAATCAGCTACTCTATTATCGTTATCTTTTCCAAAACCAATGTGAAAATCTGCGTTAAGTGGTCCAGATACCTCTTCTTTAAAAAAAGTACCTAATGATTTTCCAGTAATACGTCTCACTATTTCTCCTAAAAGATAGCCATGCGTTATTGCATGATAACCACTGCTGGTCCCTGGCTCCCACCATGGTTTTTGAGCAGCTAATAGTCTTACAGCCTTCTCCCAGTCATATAAATCTTCCATTGTTATTTTTTCTTCCCATCCGGCTAACCCCGAAGTATGACTGAAAATTTGTCGAACGGGTATTTTTTCTTTACCATTTTGGGCGAATTCCGGCCAATATTTAGCAACAGGTGCGTCAAGATCGAGTTGTCCTCCATCAACTAGCATAAGAGCACAAATTATAGTCATAACTTTAGTTGTAGAAAATACATTTATAATTGAATCTTTTTCCCATGATCTTGATCTAGCTTTATCTGCATAGCCCCCCCAGATATCTACTACAAACTTACCATTAATAGTTGCTGCAAAACTAGCTCCAACTTCACCGCTGTTTTTAAAATTTTTCTGAAATGCTTCTTTTACGGCTGCGAATCTCTCATCACAAAAACCATGAATTTCAATTTTTTCATCCATATCTAAATTCATCTCGTTTTCTAATTCAATAATAATCTAAAAAATAGAAAAAAAAGAATAAAAAGATTTGCTTTGATTATTTCTTTTTTGGTTTAAACACAATTGATGGTTTAGCACTCGATGAATACGAAAAGCCTGCTGATTCCTTGATATCCCCATATTTTGATTTTAATTCCTCTATTGTTCCAGAATCTAATGCACGGGCATAGCATGCTTCAACACATATAGGTTGCTTCCCAACATCAATCCGGTCAACACAGTAGTTACATTTTTGCATTCTTGCTTTTTCTTCCTCAACGAATTGAGGTGCTGAATACGGACAAACATCTTTACATAAGTGCCCCGCACAATTAAGACATCTCTTAGCTTCTGCTATAGCAGCATCCTGACTGAATCCTAAAGCAACTTCTATAAAATTCGACACTCTCTCGGATGCTGATAGAAGTGGCATAGGTTGACGATCTTTTTTCTCCGTTTCTGGAGGAATATCGATTTTTATTTCATTCGCAGGAATTTCAGGGATTGGTCTAACTCTTAGAACATCACCTTGAAGGTATCGATGAATTTTAGATGCCGATTTCTGACCACTTGCAATTGCATCAATAATGCTTGCTACACCACTAAAACAATCCCCAGCAACAAATACACCATTTGTTTCAAGCATTAAAGTTTCCGGATCAGCGGTAATAGTTCCCATTTTATTGACTTTCAAGATCCCTGAATTACCAACTTCAGGTGCTTGACCTATAGCAAAAATTACTGTGTCTGCCTCTAATGTGTGTTCATCATCACCAACTACATCGAAATGAGCTTCTCCGTCATCATCGAATGTACAACCTGTTATTTCAAGGCAGCCTACACCCGAAACTTTTCCATTATTACTAACAATTTTAGTAAAAGTACGAGAATCATATATCTCAATTCCCTCTTCACGAGCTTGATCAATTTCGGTTAAATCTGCGGGCATATCATCACAACATTCAAGACATGATACACCTACTTCTGTAGCACCAAGACGACGGGCAGAACGGGCACAATCCATTGCAACATTTCCTCCACCTATGATTATTACTTTATTACCGAGTTTAACTTCTTTTCCAAGATTCACATCTCGCATAAATGATGTTCCTACCAAAACACCGTCGAGATCAGCTCCAGGAATATTAAGTTTCTTCCCTTTATGAGCCCCAATCGCAATTAATACAGCACTATATCCCTGTTTTAATAGATCATCTACACCTTTATTCATATCTATGGGGGAATTTGTTTTGATTTCAACTCCAAGTGCTTTAATATAGTCAATATCTCTGTTAAGAATATCTCTCGGTAATCTATAATCCGGAATTCCTATGGCCAGCATGCCTCCCGCACTAGATAATGCTTCAAATATTGTTACACCATAACCCAATCTAATCAGATCATATGCTGCGGCCAAACCTGCAGGTCCAGATCCAATTATTGCAACTTTTTCTGATTGAGTTTGCTCTAAACGTTTTGGTGGTTTTTCAGATACGTTATCTGCTACAAATCCTTTGAGTGCTTCAATAGCAATTGCTTGGTCAACTTCCTTACGGGCACAAACCTCTTCACAGGGATGAAGACAAACGCGACCACATACAGAAGGTAAGGGCGTCCTTCGTCTAATTAAGTCTAAAGATTCTTTAAATTTACCCTTAGCTATTAAAGCAGTATATGCGGGAATATGAAGGTGAACTGGACATGCTATTTGACAAGGTGCTTCCGATTCACCATATAAGAAATTGGCACCCATTTTTTCTTTTGAGATTATACCACATGGAGTATCTTCTCTGCATTTGTCTTTATCAACTACAACAATCCCATCTTTCTCACGTTTTTCAATCGCTTCATTAGGACAAATATAAGAACATACAGGATCTTCACAATGATAACAATTTGAAATAAGATAGCTAGCAAAAACATTAGGAAAGGGACCTTCTTCAAAGTAATTAATCCTCATCCAAGATGCTGATCCTGATGGTTGATCATGCCAATCTTTGCATGCTACTCTGCAAGCATTACATCCAGCACATCTTGTTTGGTCAAAATAAAAACCTACTTGCATATTTAGGCACCTCCCTTCTCCAATTTCACTTGTACTAAGCATGTTTTCAATGCAGCAGCACCTCCTTCGGACATTTCATCCTTAGTTAGGGTGTTTGCACAAGCACCTCTGTCAATTCCATCCTCATCAGGACTATACCATGCCCCCTCATAAATACAAACTACTCCTGTCATGATTCTCCTAGTAACAAAAGCTTCTATAGCAACTGTACCGCGATCATTGTGGACTAAACACATATCCCCGTTTCTAATTCCTCTTGGTTCAGCATCAGCAGGATTTATCCACATGCGATGAGGTATTGCTTCCATGAGCCATTCGATTTTATATAATTCGGAATGAACTCGCTGACGTGGGTGGGGTGAAATCAATTGAAGTGGATATTTTTCATTTAGAGGATCATCTCTATTTTCCCATGTTGGCACATATTTCGCAATAGGTGGACATATAGGATTGTTCCAACTTGCAACTTGATCAGAATAAATCTCTATCTTCCCTGATGGTGTAAGGAATGGATTATTTTCGAAATCATCTATGTTCTTTTTGAACGCTACATAAGGTTCTTTAAGTTCAATTCTATGAACGCCTTCTCTTTTATACTTCTCATAATCTTTAACATTATTCCGAACATCATCCGCCATAACAGAAAACAAACGAAGCCATTTATCATTTATATCATCATATTGATCTATGAGACCTTTGGCGGGAGCGAGTTGAGGATTTTTTAAATACATTTCAAGAACTTCCTCTCTTTTAAAGTTTTTAATACCTAATCTTTCAGCTAATTCTTCTGCTATTTGTATATCATCCTTACATTCACCTAACGGCTCAATTGCTTTATTCATATGACCAAGATACGGTCCAGATGGCCAGGGTCTTGTCAGTTCACTTCTCGCAGAAAACGCAGTCACCGGAAGAACAATATCAGCATATTGAGCGGTAGGGGTGAGCCATAACTCTGGAACAACCGTAAATAAATCTTCCTTACTCATAGCTTCTGCAGATTTATTTGCATTTCCTATTTGGTTCACGAAATCACAGACACAAAACCATGCAAATTTTATATCAGCAGGATAACCTCCTGATTTACCTTTAAGAATCGCATCAAAGATCTTATTTACATGCATTCTAGTATCTAAACGATCTCTTGGATTAATATTTCCCCTCAAAGACTTACCTTTTGGATAAGCTTTATTGGCACCAGGATTGATCATAGTTCCTCTAAACATATGACCATATGGGATTCCGTGGAGTCCACCACAGGCACTTCCCCCAGGTTTTCCGATATTTCCAGTCATTGCAGAGAGTGTTATAGCACCTCGATTGTACTGTCCGCCCATTGCTGATCGAGCAGGTCCCTGACAGTCTTCTAATGCCGCAGGTTTGGTAGTGGCATATTCTCGGGCCAAATTCTCAATTGTTGAGCTAGGTACACCACAAATCTTTTCAGCCCATTCTGGAGTTTTAGGGATTCCATCCTCATCACCCATGACATAGGCACGATATTTATCAAATCCATGAGTAAATTTATCGAGAAACTCTTGATCCTGTAAATTTTCTTTTAGTATGACATGAGCCATCGCTGCCATCATAGCAGTGTCTGTACCCGGAATTATAGGAATCCATTGATCAGCGGCAACTAAAGCTGTATCTGAATAGCGGGGGTCAATAACAACAATTTTAGCCCCATTTTCTTTTGCTTTAATTAACCACCATAATGTATTTGTCCCCGAAATCTGACGTGCAGGATCCCAACCCCAACATATTATCATTTTGGTATTCATCCAATCTTCTCGACTGTTGCCTACGAAGATCTGACCGAATCCATATGAAGCTTGAGTTCCAAAAATCGCTCCTTGAGAAGATATATTACCATATGAAGACGTATATCCACCAAGTGCATTTAGTAATCTTGCATAGGCAACTCCAGCCCCGTGTAGAGCTCCAAAATAGCCCCCTCCTGTAATATATAATAGACTCTGATTTCCATATTTTTCTATTGTTTCCTTTAATTTCTCTGCGATAGTATCATACGCCTCATCCCAAGAAATTCGTTTAAATTTACCCGAACCCTTAGGACCATCCCGCTTTAATGGATATCTCAATCTTTCTGGATGATAAATGTATTGTCTAATTGATCTACATCTTAAACATGCGCGTAGTTGTTTATCAGGATCAGGGAAATCATCCCCCTCGACTCTTATTATTTTCCCGTTTTTAACGTGAAATCTTAAGAGACATCGTCCTCCGCAATCAAAAGCAGAAGTAGTTCTTACGATTTTTACTCCTTCATCATCTTCTTGACTTACCATAATATCTACCACTAGATTATTGTTAATTTTATATTTTTTAGAATTTATTTTGTTTTTTGAAAATTTATAGTTCTATTAAAGTTATTCTAGAATCCTTCAGTTATTAACTTTAAAGAAATCATTTGAAATGAGATCTTAGCAGAAAATAAAGAATTTTTAGTGAATTAAAAAGAAAAGAAGTAGATTTATTTTAAATAAGAATGAGTTTTTTTCAAATTTTTTTCTGCAGCTGTAATTATGGTACCAATAATATCAGATACCGATTCTATTTTGTTAATAGCTCCAATACTCTGTCCTAAAGGAACAGCCCCATCGTTTATATTGCCTTGGTAAGCCATCTCGTATTTTTCTGCTACTTCATTAGCCCCCTCTAAAGTCATTGCTGCTTCTTGAGCCATTTTTTCTTCTTTATTCGCCACCAGCTCATGATGGGTTGAATACTCATTTTTCCATAAACGAATAAATCCTAATGCACCAGTAGTTAATACAGTATCCTGAGCTTTCGCAGGAGGAACTATATTTTTATAAGAATCATGAAATTCACTTTCTTTAGATGCTATAAATCGAGAGCCCATCGCAACAGCTCCAGCACCCATCGCTAAAGCAGCTGCTAAACTTTGACCTGTTGCAAATCCTCCACATGCTACAATAGGAAAATCGGGATATTTTTGTATAGCTTGTTGAAGTAAAACTAGACTACTCACTCTTTCGTATGATTGATGTCCTCCGCCTTCACCACCAGTAATCACCAAACCATCTACTCCGGAGGCAACACATTTATCTGCAAGCCATAGTGCGGGAGCAACATGGAAGTGTTTAATGTTTGAACCGCCTTCCTTTAATTTTTGGAAAGATTTTGATTGAGGTAACATCCTTGAAGATCCTGCACTAGTTACAGCATATACGCACTGTTCTCGAATCCTTTGATTTTCCAATATGAATTTTGGGATTTCTTTACAAATCCTCGAGCCACTTTGCTCAGTTCGGGAAGTCCTGATGTTAAGTCCAAAAGGTTTATCCGTCTGTTCAACTACTTTTAGCATATTCTCTTTCATTATTTCTGTAGGAAATCTTCGAGCTTGGAATTCACTAAGTAAACCAGTATGGCTTAACACTCCTAATCCCCCAGCTTCTGAAACTGCTATAGTTAGTTCAGTAGTAAAAAATGGACCCATTGGAGCAGCAATTATAGGATGCTTAATACCAAGCATCTTAGTTATATTTGTCTCAATAACCATTTTTAATCATTTTGATTGTTTGATATTTATTATTACAATTCTTGCGATTACTTAAAGTCTTATACCTAATAAATATCTCCGTAATCTTGTATCGCTTTAAAGAGAGTGACGATATTTTCAGGAGGTTGATCTAATAGGAAGTTGGTAGGACCGGGAATGAAACCCCCTTTTTTTCCTAATGCTTTGATATTTTGTTTCATAAAGTTTCTAATGAATGCAGGAGATTCATATTTTAACATTTCTGAATCATCAACAGCACCAATCAAAGTTATTTCAGGATATTTTTCTCTATACATTTGAAGATCGTTATTTTTTGGTTTTAAAGATTCAACCCCATCAATACCAATTTCCACAAAGTCTGGGAAAATCTCACCGATATTACCACAACTATGGATAACAAACTTCGCACCCCCATCATGGGCATATTTTACATATTCTGCTAATTTTGGTTTTATATATTTACGCCAATTTCTAACATTCATTTGGAGACCTGCATTGAAACCATAATCATCACCGCACATGACAATATCTGGTTTTTGATCCATTAACAACTTTAATGAAGGTTCTTCAAATGTTTCCCATTGGAAATCTATATGTTGCTGAAGAAAACTGGGTTCTTTTCGAGCAAAACGAGAAAAATTAGCGAGTCCAATGCCAAATACACAGTTTTCAAATGGACCAGAAATCCCTTGTGAAACAACCACATCATATTTTTCCAACATCATTTTTCTAATACGGGATAAATGTCGAAAAGCAGCGGAATTTGGTTTCAGATTTTTTTCCTTTTCCCAATATTCTTCAATGTGTTCCTTTTTTAAAAGTGCTGGTCCCGTATACCAAAAGTGTGGTATTCCATCTTCTTTTACAACTGCATCAAATGTACCACCAACGTTACTTAAGACCTGGTCAGTAAAGCTTAATTTTATATTTCTTCCCCCAGTTGTGCTCCAACACATGTCGATCTTTGCATCAAGACCACCAGGAAATATTTCGGGAGGTGAAAATTTAGCAACTATCGAGTGAATAAAAGGAATCATAAAAGAAACTCTATCTTTTTCTAAATAGTCTATTTCTTCTTCCGTAAGTTTATAGGGAGAATTCATAAATTTGTATACAAAATCACAATCTCCGCCTAAAATAAAGCTAGGAACGCGATCTGGAATATTTCCCTCCAAAACTGTTGTTATTCTTTCAAGTGCTGACATTTTTTGAACTTTAGTCATAATTAATTCCCCCTTTTTAAGACATAACTCTAAGTATACTTGAAAAAAAAGCAGATTCATTTTTCATTTTGACTTTCTGCTCCTCAATACCTTTCATTAAGGTAGAGGGGCCTCCAAATACATAGCTTTGTGGAGCTGCAAAATAACCGTCACAATCAATCTCTTCTAATTCTGAAATTTCCTTTACATGATCTAGTTTTTCCATTTCAAAGTTTCCATTATGAATATTAATCATAATAGCAGGTGGTTGATCGGTTATATATACCACGAACTTAAACGGTTCCTGAAAATCTTTCTTTAATCTATCAAATATCTGACGCCTCCACAAACCTGAATATATTAAGGCGGGGATTCCTCTAAACTTTGCACACACTTCAGCATCACTCTAGCGGGTAAAACTCAGGTAAGTCTCCTGGTACTTTCAATTTCCACTCAGGTCTTCTTTTTTGAAGAAAAGACACTACCCCCTCTCGGGCATCTGGTTGTAACCCCGTCCATGTAAAATACCGGTGGTTTATCAATTCAGCCTTATTTACATCTGTTTCAGTGAGAAATTGGTAAAGCATGGTTTTCGTAAGAGCAACACTCACAGGTGCACATAATAATATTTCATCTGCGATTTCTCTAGCGACATCCATTAATTTGTCATCTGGTACAACTCGACTGACAAGACCAAATTCTAATGATTCCTGAGCATTTAAAATTCTCCCGGTATACATTAGTTCAGCAGCACGACTTACTCCAACGATCCTAGGTAATAACCAGGGACAGGCAATTTCAGGTATAACTCCACGCCGATTAAAGACAATTCCTATACGTGCACTTTCGGATGCGATTCGAATGTCAAAAGGTAGAATAAATGTGACACCCACTCCGACAGTAGGACCATTAATCGCAACTATTACAGGTTTCTTCAATGAAAAATATCTTTTAATTGCGCCTCCTTGAGCTCTAGCTCTTTGTTGTTGTTCCTCACGCGGTCGTTCAGTCCCATCAAATGTCGTTGCACCTCTTGATAAATCCGCACCAGCACAAAATCCTCTTCCAGCACCAGTCATTATCGTAACCCGTAGGTTAGGATCATTTTCTACTTTCATAAGTGCATCCCATATCTCCATACTCATTTGCCACGTCCAAGCATTCAGACGTTCTGGTCTATTTAGAGTAATTGTAGCAATCTTTTCTGAAGTTTCAAAAATTATTTGTTCATAATCCATAATTATACATACCTCCTTTAATAGAAAAAATAAATTTTTTTATATAAAATAGTTTTAACTTTTCTTTTTGATAAAATTATTATATAGTTTTATGGTTTTTATTCTCTACTTCTCCCAGGAATAAATCTGGTGTACCTATTCATCTGCCCATAGTACTCAAACAAAGCATCAATACCTCGCATTTTAAGATCAGTATTCATAGCAAGTTTATTATGTAAAGCCCCCCAAGCGGGTATTTTGGCAATTTCGTCTGCTAATTTATCCACTTCTTCATCAAGTTTATCTCTAGGGACACTTATACTCACAAGACCCATATCTGCTGCCTCTATTCCTGAAATTTTTCTTCCACTCATTAATAAGTATCGTGCTTTTTTAACGCCTAAGTAAAATTGCCAAAGTGGTAAGCTTTGTGAACCACCCCATAATTGAGCTGGATGTCCTAGTATGGCATCTTCAGCAGCAACCGATATATCACAGCAGAGTTGAAGATAACATCCCGCATCAGTACAATTACCATGAATTTGAGCAATAGTTACCTTTGGAAAATTAAATATACGCGGATACTTCGCATATATTTTTTTACGTAGTATATCATACGAATTCTTGTATTTCCAACCACCTTCAGGGGGAGTTAAATAGTATGAACCTTTTAAATCAAAACCAGAGCAAAAACTTTTACCTGCTCCTTTTAAAACGATAACATTTACATCATCATCTGCTTCTGCATGATCAAAAACGGCATCTATATCGTCAAGGAGCTGATAACTTAATGCATTATGTTTTTCAGGTCTGTTTAATGTTATATACCCAACTTTGGTTTCCTTATTACTTTCATAAATAACGGTTTCAAATTCCATCTTTTCACCTTTTATTTTTTTTTGTTATTAACTGATTTTATTTCCCAAAATATTTAAAAGTTTAATTCTCACTTTTTTTTAGAGTTTCTAACTTTTATATCGGAATTATATATTGAGATAAGTCTTAATATAAAGTGAGTTAATATTGAGCTAAATCACAAGTATTATATTTTACCATAATTAAATACAATTTAATATAAACCTACAAAATTTTTGAAAAGAAGGGAAAGATAGAAATGTGTAATACATGCTTCACACACGGCACAGGAAAAGCCTGGTTCAAGGATGCCAAGAGGTATGCTCGATTCATGTATCATCGAAATCGTGTAGATTTAGCGAAAAAAAATACAAACCGTATAAGCGGAGGAACTGCGGCTATTGAAGCTGCTGCAGGTCCGCTTATAGCTCAAGCAATAGACGCGTATAATCTTAAGGATGAAAGATTTCCTGATCTTTTGCGAGCTGCAAATCGGTTGCATACTAAAGTTCAGGGAGCTCAAACACTTACACTTCAGGATTCGTTAGATTTAATAGATATCAGTTCACCAATTTGCTTTATTCATTGTGAATGTAGAAAATTCAAATTTGGATATGTAGAAAGAGATCGCTCGAAAATGACATGCTTAGGTCTTGGTATTGGAATGTATAGATGGGAAAAGACTCCAGCGCGGTATGTTGCGGGGGCAGAATGGGTAGATCATGATGAGGCTCGAGAATGGGTTATTAAATGGAATAAAAAAGGATTGGTTCAAAACTTAATGAACTTTGGTGAATATAATGGTGGACCTTGGATTGGTGGCTTATGTAATTGCTCAAGACCTGATTGTGCATCAATTGAAATGAGATTACGATATGGGGAAAAACAGTTAATAAAAGGTGAACGAGTTGCAATTCATAATATGGAAAAATGTACAGGATGCTTTAAGTGTGTTCAAAGATGCCAATTTGGAGCGATAGCTGCAGATATTCGACAAAAAAGGGTGCAAATTGATGCTCAGATGTGTTTTGGATGTGGACTTTGTGAAAGTGTTTGCGATTTTGATGCTATTGAGTTATACGATAGGAGAGATTTCCCTATTCTAAGATATGATTGGTAAAAGGTGATTATATGGCAATACAAATAAAAAATTTGGATATTCCTACTATAAGAGTTAAAGTAGATAGGGAAAAATGTCAATTACCAATGGTTTGTGAGTATAAATGCTATACAAAATGTGCTCAGCAAGTGTTTCATGTTCATTCCTATCCAAATGTGTCAGGAAGGTTTATGAAACCAGATCCAAATAGTCCAAAACATTATTTAGTGACTGGATCTGCTGCACCTAAATGTATCGGTTGTATGGAATGTACTAAATATTGTCCTGAAGATGCGATAACTATTGAGATCACTCTTCCTGAAGTAAAAGAAGGAGATCATCCCTATAAACATCCATTCGAATCATTAAAAGTTGCAATGGAAAACCAAAAACAAATTGAAAAATTAGATTCGATATTTAAGGGGTTGAAAAAATTATGATGCAACCAAAATATGAATATAATCTCCCTGAAGAGCTCTTCAAAACTATTGAAGAAGAATTTGGGGGAAATATAATTGCCGAGAAATATCTCGAATCAAAGGATATTTCAGTTTTTGAGGAATGGGGAAAAAATCTGATGGAAAAAACTTATGAGCTAGGGACAAAACCCGAATTCGTTGACCATACTTATGAAATGATTAAATTTGTTGATGATGAAACTGGTGAAGGAAGATTTCCCCATGAGGCTCAACGATTTATCGAAATTGCTTGTCTTTCAATTCACTTGATAAGTGTTTTATTAATCCAAACGGCTTATAATAAAGAATTGAGTTTTTCTATAGTAGAAGGATCTTGTACGGTTCATAACAAGCTAAAAGAAGGATTATCTGAAGACGAATTGAAAACATTACCTTGTAAAGGTGGGTGCCTAACTACTTGGAAAACTATTTTTAACATCCTTAAAATGGATGATGTTGAGGTTAGTCAAACTCAAGAAATACCCCGTGATGGGATGTGTACTTTCTTAGCTCTTAAAAAATAGTAACCTAAATTTTTTTTACTCTCATATTTTATAATTCTAATACTATAAAATTTTGTTAATAACATAAAGTGAAATTGAATGAAATATCGAAAAATGGGATCTTTAGATTGGGAAGTCTCTGCTCTTGGATTTGGGGCAATGAGAATGCCTTTAAATAGTGATTCAAGTGTTAATGAAGAAGAAGTAATTAAAATGATTCGCTATGCTATCGATAATGGGGTGAATTATATTGATACTGCATTTCCATATCACAACGAATTGAGTGAAGTAATCGTCGGAAAGGCATTACAGGATGGGTATCGTGAGAAAATAAAATTGGTAACTAAGTTACCCATGGGTCGAGTAACCAAAACAGAGGATTTTGATAGACTTTTAAATATTCAACTGAAAAAGCTACAAACTGATTATGTAGATATTTATATCTTTCATGGATTAAGTAAACCGACTTTTGAATTAGTAAAAAAGTTGGATTTAATTAAAAAGATGGAAGAAGCTAAGTCTAATGGAAAAATTAAAGGAATTGGGTTTTCTTTTCATGACTCTTATGTTGTTTTTAAAGAAATAATCGACTATTATAATTGGGATATGGCCCAAATTCAATGGAATTTCGTTGACCACAACACTCAAGCAACCACTAAAGGATTGGAATATGCAGCTAGCAAGGGTATTGCAGTTGTTGTGATGGAGCCTATTAAAGGAGGGAAATTAGCAAACCCTTCAAAAGAAATAGAGGAAATAATCGAAAGTGCTCCGAATAAGAGAACTCCCGCAGATTGGGCACTTCAATATGTATGGAATCATCCTGACGTTTCTGTGGTATTGTCTGGGATGAGCACATTTGACCAAGTTAAAGAAAATATTGAGAGCGCAAATACTTCGGGAATAAATAAACTCACTCAAGAAGAATTGAAAATAATTTCTGATATGGCAATCCGTTATAGAAAAAAATCTGTTATTCCTTGTACATTTTGCGAATACTGTCAACCATGTCCATCAGGAGTTAATATTCCTCAGAATTTTAGGTTACTAAATGGACTTCTATGGGTTGAAAATAAAGGGGAGCAGATAGCAAAATATGGGTCATTAGCTAAATCTGAAGAGGAGTTAAAAACAATGGAAGATAATGGAAATGCTTCATTATGTGTGAAGTGTGGAGAATGTATAGAAAAGTGTCCTCAAATGATTGATATTCCAAATGAACTGGAAAAAGTACATAAGGTTTTAGATGAGGAACAAGAAATATCAAGTGTCTTTAATTTATTTATAAGAGGACCTGCTTATGTGGATAAAGAAAAATTCCAGATCATCGGTGTTGAAAATATAGGTAAACCCGAAACTCGTAACCAAGGAACTGTATGGGCAAAGTTTCAAGCTTTAGCATCACAAGTACCAAATAAGGATCAATCCCATGGCTTGGGAATTTATATGACTACACAAGAACTCATGGAAAAAGGCGAAAATCGCTATATTGTGGGTAATGAAATATCTCAAATTGATGATGTGCCTGAGGGAATGATAATTGAAACAATTCCTAGCCAAAAGTATGCTGTATTTACACTCATTGGATCATTAAGAAACATACAAAAAACCCATCGATATATTAATGAAGATTGGCTTCTTAACAATCCAAGATATGAACGTGTCCCATTCGGTGCAGAATTTGAATGGTATGACGCAAGATTCAGTATGGTTTCTGAAGACTCTGAATTAGATCTTTATATTCCAATCCAAGAAAAATAGATTCAAAAAAATATTTTTTATTATTATTTATTCTCCTTTCCAAACAGGTTTTCTTTTTTCTGCAAATGCTTTCGGACCTTCTCTGAAATCATGAGACTGCATAAATTTAGTAAACAGTGGAAAACTTGCAAAAAGAGCTTCTTTTAACGTCATTTGAAGTCCGTCAATTGCCATTTGTTTTATTGTTCGAACTGCTAAAGGTGAACCTTCCATTATAAGATTAGCTATTTTTTCCGCTTCTTCTAATAATTGATCGAATGGGACTACTTTTTTTACAAAACCAAGCTCTACTCCTTCTCGAGCAGTCATTCGTTTACGAGTTAGAAGTATATCCATTGCTGTATGGTATGGTAAGTATCTTACCAATCGATGGATTCCCCCTCCTGAAGGTATTCTTCCTACCATCGGTTCAGGCAAGCAAAAAGTAGCGTTTTCAGCAGCAATAAGGAGGTCACAGCTCAATGCTAATTCAAATCCTCCACCAAATGCAAGACCATTAACCGCAGCAATTAACGGTTTTGTAAGTCTAAAATTTCTTATGAGGTAACCACCTTGAATTCTAACTTTTTCATAGGCTTCTCTTTGTTCTTCTGAACTAGCAGTAGCACCCCATTTTAAATCAAATCCTGCTGAAAATGCTCTCTCTCCTTCCCCTGTTAAAATGGCAACCCACATATTTGGATCATCCTCAAATTCATTGAACACGTGCCCAAGTTCTAATTGGATATAAGGGTGAAGTGCGTTTAACACTTCTGGTCGATTAAGGCGTACGATCAGAAGGTGTTCTTTTCTTTCGACTATTATATGTTTATAATCCATAATCTTTCAATTCCTTTTTTTACTCCTTTCTAACTTAGACTCCTTTCCATTTAGGTTTTCGTTTTTCTGAGAAAGCTCTAGGGCCTTCAATAAAATCTTGAGATTGAGTAAATTTCCTATAGAGAGGAAACAATGTAGAGAATGCTTTTCTCAGAGTCATTTCTAATCCATCATTAACCATTTGTTTAATCGCTCGAATAGCTAATGGTGATCCCTCCATTATAACATTTGCCATTTTCTCTGCTTCAACCATTAATTGGTCTAAAGGAACTACTTTATTCACAAAACCAAGTTCAACTCCTTCTTGAGCAGAAATCCGCTTATATGTAAAGAGGATTTCCATCGCGAGATGAAAAGGGATTTGTCTCGATAATCTATGAACACCTCCTTCAGTAGGGACTCGGCCTACTAAAGGTTCTGGCAGAGAAAATACAGCATGCTCTGCAGCAATGATAAGATCACAACCTAATGCAAGTTCAAATCCACCACCAAAGGCGAAGCCATTTACCGCTGCAATAACGGGTTTAGTAATATTAGGATTAAATGTTAACCCTCCAGTTACAGCTTTATATTTAAGTTTACCAAAGGCTTCTCTTTGTTCTTCAGGACTAGCTGTGGCACCCCATTTCAAATCAAAACCCGCTGAAAAAGCTTTATCACCAACTCCGGTTACAATGGCAACCCAGGCATTTGAATCATTTTCAAACTCATTAAATACATCTTCTAACTCAACGCTTACATACGGGTTAATAGCATTTCTTACTTCTGGTCTATTAAGGCATATAATTGTTATATGTTCTTTCTTTTCCACAATAATATATTTATATTCCATTTTACTTTCTACTCTATTGATTTTTAAAACATCTAAGTATAATAGAAAAAATATATTAAATTTTCTGAAAAAAAGAAAATTAAAATAAATAATAATTATTCATAGTTAGAACGAGGGGGAGCTAACCTCACTATTCTCGGTTTTTCCACTAAAGAGACGGCACCTTCAGGACAGAAAGCAGCACATATTCCGCACCCAATACAACGTTCTTCATTGGTTTCAGCTTTTCCTTCATCATTTAATTCTTTAGCTCCTGAGTAACATTTCTCAACACAGGTCCCACATCCAGTGCAGAGGTCATGATCTACTCGTGCTATAAAACTAGAGAGATTAGAGGTTATATTTTTTGATTGTCCACAACAATCTGAACAACAATTACAAATACTGTCTTCGTCTCTCTTGAAGTCCATATTTGGGTGATAAGCTTTATGAACTAACCCATCCTTTTCGGATTTTTTTAATATTTCTATCGCTTCTTCTTTAGAGATCATTCTAGCGAAACCTTGTTCTGTTGTATATCGAGCAGATTTTCCAAAGGTAAAACAATTTTCTCGTATATCAGTTTGTTTACAGGATTCTCCAACTAAATCACGGAAATGTCGACAATAGCAATGTCCTACAGCAATTTCATCAAATTTTTGAATAATCTCTTCGACTTTCTGAGTTGAAATTATCTTCTCTTCTGGTACTTCAATTTCTTTATCAATGACAATATTGATATTGTCTCCGGATTCAAAATTTTCAGTATACGGTACTGTTCTATCAATTGGGCGCATTCTTGGTAAATAATTTTTTACTATTGCGTCATAATTAGCCAACATTCTCCCTTTAAATTCTTCATTCAGTTTTTTGTATAGTTTGGCTAATCCTTTTTCCCAATCGTTGTATTCAAGCTTTTTCATGAATGTATATTCGTATACTCCTACATTGACGAATGGCATTAAACGAAATATCATTAATCCAGAACTACTTGGTTGATTCATAATTAATCCTGTTTTTGCTAACACTCGAACATGTTCATTTATTTCCTCTTCAGAAAAACCGGTAGCTTCTTTTATCTGTTCCATAGTTTGAGATCTTTTACCTTTAAAAGCCATTATAAAGTCTAAATGTTTCTCTTCAACAATGTATTTTAATATTGCGACAGTATTATCAGTAACGGGAACTGGAGTACCTCCAGCACTATTAATTACTTCAACTCCTTTCTTATATCTTTCATCTATAGCTTCTGACATTTTTTATCAATTATAAGTTAAATTCTTGTTTAAATTATTAAATAATTAAAATTAATTGCGATTTTAAAATTTCTCGATAGAAATTAAAACAATACCAAATTTTTGTGTAATTAACACATTCAAAAAAACTAATTTAATTGGTTACATCATGAAAGTATTGGTTGTGCGATCCTATCTAGCAGACTGGATAGCCAAACAAAAGGAACTGTTACCCGAAAATATTGAATTAATTACTCCGGAGAAAGGAACTGAAGAAGAGCTAGTAAAACTTGCCCGAGATATTGAAATCATTGTATGCACTCGTTTATCTGCAGAGGTCGTAAAGAACGCTAAAAAGTTAAAGCTTATCCAAAAAACCGGAGCGGGTGTAGATGCTCTACCATTTGATGCCATCGGTGATGGTATTTTTGTAGCAAACACATCTGGAGCGAATCCTGTACCTCTTGCTGAAGGAGCAATAAGCTTACTCCTCGCACTGGCAAGACGTGTGGTTCAACGCCACAAAGCATTTCCAGATCTCGATAGAAGTCGGGGTACCGAATTGCGAGGAAAAAAAGTTGGTATTATTGGATTAGGAAGTATCGGTGTTGAAATTGCCAAACGGTTGCAAGCATTCGAAATGAAAATTCTTGCTTTGAAAAGGCGCAGCTCAGCTGATTTACAAGAAAAGATGAAACTTGACTTTTTAGGTGGTCCTGAAGATCTTGATTACTTACTCACAGAATCAGATTTTATTATTGTTATCGTGCCACTTACTCCCGAAACACGGGGAATGATAGGGGAGCGTGAAATAGGGTTAATGAAGCCATCAGCATACATAATTAACGTTGCAAGAGCAGCTATAATTGAAGAGGAACCATTATATCAAGCACTTAAAGAAAATAAAATTGCAGGGGCTGCCCTTGACGTATGGTGGGTTCCACATTGGTGGGATCCTTCATGGAAACCTGAGTTAGACAAACCATCAAAGTTTCCTTTTTGGGAGTTATCTAATGTAATTGCAACACCTCATAACATCGGATATGCCGATTTTACCAAATATTCTGAAAATCCTGTTCGAATAATAGCTGAAAATATCCGTAATATAGCTGAAGGAAGACCCCCTATAAATCAGGTCGATAAAGAACACCAGTATTAAAAATTTTTAAGTCAATCATAATAATTGATCGATAAAAATTAAAGTAATATCAAATTTTTGTGTAATTAACGATTTTGAGAGAATGATTCAAAATAATGAGTGAAAATAATAACGATATCAAAATAATTAACACCGGATGTTGCCATGATTGCGGAGGTCGTTGTACTCTTAAAGCTCATGTGAAAGATGGTAAAATAATACGATTTGAAACAGATAATGGAGACGATCCCCAATTACGTGCCTGCCTACGTGGAAGAGCATATAGACAGAAAGTTTATCATCCAGATAGGTTGAAGTATCCTATGCGTCGTATTGGAGAGCGAGGAGAGGGAAAGTTTGAAAGAATATCTTGGGATGAAGCATTAGATGAAGTAGCAAGTAAAATGGAAGATATTAAAGAAAAGTATGGAAATGCTTCTATTTTATTTGTTCCAGGTGCTGGTAATCAAGGTATGCTTCATGGTCCAACTCCCTCAGGCTTAGTACTTAACCAGTTTGGAGGTTATACTCGTATGTGG